>JBNLCM010000023.1:0-38938 GCA_050303815.1 Rhodocyclaceae bacterium | reverse complement strand
CCCCCGGCAGGCTGGCGGCCGGATATCGGCGGTGGCCGACGCACTGCAGGACGCGTGGGGCGTCGTCGCCGGCGACATCGACGAGACCCTTGATTCGCAGGATGCTCGGGCCGGCGACCTCCAGCAGGGTGTCCAGACCGTCGGCGAGCTGGAGCCAGTCGAAGGGCTGGTCGAAGCGGAGGACGTAGGCGCGCACCGTTTCGTCGTGGCGGCTGGCGGCTGCGATCGGTCGATAGGCGGTTGCGGCGGCGGCCACGCGCCCGTCGGCGAGCCAGCGGTCCACGTTGGCGCGACGTGTGTCGGGGTCGTAGAGCCCGAGCCCGCACAGGCTCTCCGCGGCGATCTGGCCGCCGGAGATGCGGATTCGGTCGGCGGCCGGATTGATCCGGCCCACGCACGCCTCGAGCCGATCCAGATCGGCGCTGTCGACCAGGTCGGACTTGCTGATCAGGAGCCGGTCGGCCATCGCGACCTGGCGCACCGCCTCCCGCTGCCGGCCGAGTGTCTCGAGACCGGCGACGCCGTCCACCACCGTGATGATGCCGTCTGCGCGGAAGCGCTCGGCGATGAAGAAGTCCTCGAGCAAGGTGCGCATCAGCGGTGCGGGATCGGCGAGCCCTGTGGTCTCCAGCAGTAGACGCCGGATCGGCGGAATCTCGCGCCGGAGACTGCGCATCGTCAGGTCCTTGAAGGCGCGCGGGAGGTCCCCGCGGACCGTGCAGCAGACGCAGCCCGAGTCGAGCACGACGAGGCGGTCCTCGGCCAGTTCCACCAGGTGGTGATCCACCGCGACGGCGCCGAACTCGTTGATCAGCACCGCGGCGCCCGCCATGGCCGGCTGTCGCACCAGCGCATTGAGCAGTGTGGACTTCCCCGCACCCAGGAATCCGGACAGGACGGTGACGGGCACCTTGCCGTGTTGTGGATCGTCGGTGGATAACATGGGTACAGGCTGTGGGTAGTCGTTCCCGACAATCTATCAAAGCCGCGCAGGAAGGGGAGTTTTGGCGATAGATCCCTTAAGATCGGAGTTGTCCACAGGCGTGCAGGGAAGTAGCCGATGCAGTTCGAACATCTGGTGGAGATCAACGATCTCGCCAACCCGGTGGTGATGGATCTGACCCGTGAGGAAGTCTGGTTTGGCCTCCTTTACCGGGCGGAGGATCCGGCAGCGTTCCTGCCCGGGCTTGAGCGTTGCGAGATCGTCTCGCGCGGCGAGCGCGAGCTGGTGCGGGACCTGGATTTCGGCGCTCGGGTGCTGCGCGACCGCGTCACCTTCGAGCCACTCGAGTGGATGTGCTTCGAAGTGGCGCCGGGCGCGGACCACGCGGGCGGCCGCCTGACGATCCTCATCGAGGAGCCGGCCCCCGGTGCCCTGTTCCTGCGTTTCCAGTACCGCACGACGCTGGCCGAGGGGGCCACCAGCGATGGCGTGGCGGTGGCCGAGTACGTCAAGCTGGCCTACGAGGATTCGGACATCGAGACCGTCCGCCTGATCCGCCGCATTGCGGAGCAGGCGCGCATGCAGTAGTTCGCGCCGATCCGCGGCCGGCGTTCCCTCCGGGTGCTGCAACGCGGTAGAATCAGGCACTTGCGCCGGCCGTCGAGCCGGCTTTGCGTTTTTGTCCGGAGTCCGCCGTGCTGATTGCCAACAACATCACCATGCAGTTCGGGGCCAAGCCCCTTTTCGAGAATGTGTCCGTCAAGTTCGGCGATGGCAATCGCTACGGCCTGATCGGCGCCAACGGTGCCGGCAAGTCGACCTTCATGAAGATCCTCGCCGGCGTGCTCGAACCCAGTGCGGGCAACGTCGCCATCGACAGCGGCGAACGGATGGCCTTTCTGAAGCAGGACCAGTTCGCCTACGAAGAACAGCGCGTCATCGACGTGGTGATGATGGGCCACGAGCAGATGTGGGACTGCATGCAGGAAAAGGACGCCATCTACGCCAATCCGGAGGCGACAGAGGACGACTACATGCACGCCGCCGAACTGGAGGCGAAGTTTGCCGAGTACGACGGCTACACGGCGGAGTCGCGGGCGGGGGAACTGCTCCTGGGCGTGGGGATTCCGACCGAACAGCACTTCGGTCCGATGAAGGAGGTGGCGCCGGGCTGGAAGCTGCGCGTGCTGCTGGCCCAGGCGCTGTTCGCCAATCCGGACATCCTGCTGCTCGACGAGCCGACCAACAACCTCGACATCAACACCATCCGCTGGCTCGAGAACGTGCTGAACGAGCGCAACAGCACGATGATCGTGATCTCCCACGATCGCCACTTCCTGAACCAGGTATGTACCCACACCGCCGACCTCGACTACGGTCGCATCCAGATCTGGCCGGGCAACTGGGACGACTACATCGAAGCGTCTTCCCAGGCTCGGGAGCGGCAGGCTGCTGCCAACCAGAAGGCCAAGGAGCGGGTCGCCGAGCTGCAGGCCTTCGTGCGCCGCTTCTCGGCCAACAAGTCGAAGGCGCGCCAGGCAACCAGCCGGATGAAGCAGATCGACAAGATCAAGATCGACGAGTTCAAGCCGTCCAGCCGCCAGTATCCGTACATCCGCTTCGAGTACGACGAGAAGGAGCGGCTGCACCGGCAGGCCGTCGAGATCGAGAACCTCAGCTTCGGCTACGAGGCCGACGAGCCGCTGTTCAGGAACTTCAGTTTCGCGGCCGACGGGGGCGACAAGATCGCGATCATCGGGGAGAACGGCGTCGGCAAGACGACGCTGATGAAGCTCCTGATGGGCGAGCTCGCGCCGCAGAAGGGCACGATCAAGTGGGCCGACAAGGCCAAGCTCGGCTACTACGCGCAGGACCATTCTGCCGAGTTCCAGGGCACCGAGACCCTGACCGACTGGGTGGCGGGCTATGTCCGCGCCGGTGGCTATGAAGGGGATGACGCCGAGACCCTGCTGCGCGGCACCCTCGGACGCCTGCTCTTCAAGGGCGACGACGTGCGCAAGCCGGTCAATGTGATCTCGGGGGGCGAGCAGGGCCGGATGCTGTTCGGCAAGCTGATGCTGTGGCGGCGCAACGTGCTGCTGATGGATGAGCCCACCAACCACCTCGACATGGAGTCGATCGAGTCCCTCAACTCGGCCCTGGCGGAGTTCAACGGCACGCTGTTCTTCGTCTCGCATGACCGGGAGTTCGTCTCCTCGGTCGCCACGCGCATTCTCGACATCCGCCAGGATCACCAGGTGATCGACTACCGTGGCGGGTACGAAGAGTACCTGGCGAGCCAGGGAATCGAGTAAGCCGTCGGCGCGAATTGCTGGCCCGGGCGTGTGTTCCCGTTCGCTCCCGGCTCCCTCTACAATGCGCGGCATCGGTATAGCCGCACCAGGCAGAGCGCATGACATTCGATTGTGATGTAGTGGTCATCGGGGGCGGGCCCGCCGGGTCGACAGCCGCGGCCTTGCTGGCCGAGAAGGGCCATCGGATCACGCTGCTTGAGAAAGCACACCATCCGCGCTTCCATATCGGCGAGTCGCTGTTGCCGGCCAACCTGCCGATCTTCGAGCGACTCGGTGTCGGCGAGGCAGTCCGGGCGCTCGGCATGGAGAAGCGTGGAGCCGAGTTCGTTTCGCCCTGGCATGAGCACCGTCAGACCTTCGAGTTCGGCGACGCCTGGGACAAGTCGATGCCCCAGGCCTACCAGGTCCGCCGCTCCGAGTTCGACGAGGTGCTGATCCGCAATGCGGGCCGTCTCGGTGCCGAGGTGATCGAGGGCTGCCGGGTGGTCGATGCGGACACCTCCGGCGGCAGCGACGGTGTCACGGTCACTGGCCGCCACGAGGACGGTCGCGAACAGCAGTGGCGCGCGCGATTCCTGGTCGATGCCTCCGGGCGGGATACCTTCATGGCCAACCGGATGAAGGCCAAGCAGCGCAACCCCAAGCACAACAGTTCGGCGGTCTATGGGCATTTTCGTGGCGCCAGGCGCCTCGAAGGGCGCGCCGAGGGCCACATCACGATCTTCTGGTTCGAACACGGCTGGTTCTGGTTCATTCCGCTGCGCGATGGCACCACCAGCGTCGGCGCCACGGTCTGGCCCTACTTCCTGAAGGGGCGCGACAAGCCGCTCAAAGCGTTCTTCCTCGACACCATCGCCATGTGCCCGGCGCTCAGCGAGCGGCTCGAGGGCGCGGAGCTGGTCAGCGAGGTTGAGGCCACCGGAAACTTCTCGTACGTCACGGACCACACCCACGGCGACAACTATGTGCTGCTGGGCGATGCCTTCGCCTTCATCGATCCGGTCTTTTCATCCGGCGTGATGCTGGCGATGCAGGGCGCCATCGGCGCGGCCGAGGCGATCGACACGCTGCTGCGCGAGCCCGCCCGGCGCCGGGAGGCCCTGACCCGTTTCGACCGGATGGCCCGCCATGGGCCGCGCGAGTTCTCGTGGTTCATCTACCGGATCACTTCGCCGACGATGCGCGACCTGTTCATGGGGCCAAGGAACATCTTCCGCGTGCGCGAAGCCCTGCTGTCGGTGCTGGCCGGGGACATCTACGGCACGACGCCGATCTGGAACTCACTGCGGGCGTTCAAGCTCATCTATTACTTCGCCGCCCTGCGCCACTTGCCGCGCACGGTATCCGCGTGGCGACGCCGACGCGCCAACATCCGTCCGGTGGACGACGCGGGCGTGTCGGCCGGGACATGAGGCGGGAGATTACGACCCTCGAAGCCCACCCCGGCCCGGGCACGGATGCCACGCTGCTGGGCGGGCTGGCGTTCCACGGGTCGCCGGACGCGGGTACCTGCCTGATGCCGGTGGGTGTCCCGCAGCTGTCACCAGACGAACCGCTGGCCGTGCTGCTGCGGGCGGGCGGGCCGGTATCGGCCGGCCACCACGGGACCGTCTCGTGGCGGGAGGCTGGTCCGCTGCTGTTCGGGCAGGTGCGCCTCGACGAGGCGGCCTTCGGGCCGGACCAGGCCTCGCGGCTCATGGACCTGACCGCCGCTGCCTACCGGGACCTCTTCGCGACCCTCGATGCACGGGGTTTCGGCACGCTGGCGCGCGTCTGGAACTACCTGCCGGAGATCAATCTCGAGACCCACGGGCTCGAGCGCTACCGCCAGTTCAATGCCGGCCGGCAGGTGGCCTTTGCGGCCAGCGGGCGCCCGCTGGTCGGCAACGTGCCGGCCGCCTGCGCGCTGGGCACGCGGCACGGACCGGTGTCCATCGCCTTCCTCGCCGCGAAGGGCGAGTTCGTACCGGTCGAGAATCCACGCCAGGTCAGCGCCTACCACTATCCGCGGGACTACGGGGACCGGAGCCCGACCTTCTCCCGAGCCGGCATCCTGCGCCTGCCCGGCAGAGAGCTGCTGTTCGTGTCGGGCACGGCTGCCATCGTCGGACACCGCTCGCTGCATCCGGACGATGTCGTGGCCCAGACCCGCGAGACGCTGGCCAACCTGCGTTCGGTTGTTGCCGTCGCCGCACAGCGCGCCACCGGCGACCCCCTGTCGCTCGAAGCGCTCGATTTCACGGTCTACCTGCGTCGTGCCGGCGACATCGACCCCGTGCGCGCCGTCATCGCCGAGACGCTCGGCGGTCTGCCGCGGTGCGTGTTCGTCGAGGCCGACGTCTGTCGCGCCGACCTGCTGGTCGAGATCGAGGCCACCGGCGAATCGTCGCTGGAGCCCCGTCCATGATCGCCTGCCTACGATGCTTCGCCTGCCTGCTGGCGGCCTTCGCCGTGGGGGCGCCAGCCCTGGCTGCCGGGCAGAAGCCCTTGTGGGAGATCGGGCTGGGCGCCGGTGCGGTGAGCTTCCCTGACTACCGGGGATCGGATGAACGGCAGACCTACCTCTTGCCGACCCCCTATGTCATCTACCGGGGCGACTTCCTGCGTTCCGACCGCAAGGGCTTGCGGGGCGTGTTCTTCGACAGCGAACGGGTCGAGCTCAACCTCAGCCTGTCGGGCTCGGTACCCGTGGATAGCGACGGCAACAAGGCGCGGCGCGGCATGCCGGACCTGCGCCCGACGGTGGAGTTCGGGCCCTCGGTCGATGTGTCCCTGTGGCGCAGCGGAGACCGGCGCCGCGCCCTCGATCTGCGTCTGCCGGTGCGCTGGGCCGTCCGCCTGGGGGGCAAGCCCCGCGATGTAGGCCTGGTCTTCAGCCCGCGGCTCAACCTGGACGTCTTCGATCCGGCCGGTTTCGAGGGCTGGAAGCTGGGCCTGCTGGCCGGTCCGATCTTCACCGATCGCCGCAACAATGCCTACTACTACGATGTGGACCCGGCCTACGCCACCGAGACGCGCCCGACCTATGCGAGCGCGGGCGGCTATGCGGGCAGCCAGTTCGTGCTCGCCCTGTCGAAGCGTTTCCCCGGCTACTGGGTGGGCTTCTTCTCGCGCTACGACAGCCTGGGCGGCGCGGCCTTCGAGGACAGCCCGCTGGTCCGCAGCCGCCGCATGTGGGCGGCGGGCATCGCGATCTCCTGGATCATCGGCGAGTCGGACACGCTGGTGGATGATGCGGACTGACGGTTGGGCCGGTCCGGCAGGCCCTGCCGAAGGGCGGGCGCGCCTGTCGCGTCCGCGCGAGTTCCTGTGCCTCTATCTCGGCCTGGGTTTCCTCGGCCTGGAGTGCCTCGTCTGGCTACCCTTCGCGGCACTGCTCCAGATGCTGTTGCCGGCCAGCGTGGGGCAACGGCTCGGTCGTCGCGTCATCCGCTTCGGTTTCGCCCTCTACCTGCGCTGGCTGAGCCTGCTGGGTGCCTGCCGCTTCGACGTGTCGGCTCTGGAAGCACTCGCCGATGAGGGGCCGCTGATCATCGCCCCCAATCATCCGTGCCTGCTCGATGCCGTGATGGTGATCTCGTGCCTGCCGAACGTCGCCTGCATCATGAAGGCGGGGCTGATGAACAACCTGTTCCTTGGCGCGGCCGCCCGGCTGGCAGGCTATATCCGCAATGAGCCGACGCTGGCGATGGTGCTCTCCTCGGTCGCCGAATTGAAAAGGGGCGGCCAGCTGCTGCTGTTTCCCGAGGGCACGCGCACCGTGTGCGATCCCATCAACCCCTGCCTGCCCAGCGCCGCGATCATCGCCGGCCGCGCCGGGGTGCCGATCCAGACCGTCCTGATCGAGACCGACTCGGCCTACCTGGCCAAGGGCTGGCCGCTGTTCCGGCGGCCCGACATGCCGATTCGCTACCGCCTCCGGCTGGGCGAACGCTTCGCGCCCGACGCCGACCACGAGGCGCTGACGACCCGCCTCGAGCACTACCTGGCCGAGCAGGTGCAGGCCTCCGACATGAAGCCGCCACCCGCGCCAGCCAGCCAGCCATGACATCGTCCGCCAGCCACCTGGTCCTGATCCCGAGCTACAACCCCGGCCCGAAGGTCTTCGAGACGGTTGCCGAAGCCCGCGCGCAGTGGGCGCCCGTGTGGGTCGTCGTCGATGGCAGCACGGACGGGACAGGGGAACGACTGGAAACGCTGGCGGCCACCGACGACGGCCTGCGGGTCATCCGGCTCAGCCACAACCAGGGCAAGGGCGCCGCGGTCCTCCGGGGCCTCGACGAAGCGGCGCTGGGCGGCTTCACGCATGTGCTGACGATGGATTCCGATGGCCAGCATCCGGCGGCCCTGATCGCCGACTTCATGGCGGCCTCGCAGCGGGCGCCCGGCAGCATGATCCTCGGCAAGCCGGTGTTCGACGACAGCGCACCGGCCCTTCGCGTGCGCGGGCGGCGGATTTCCAACTGGTGGGCCAATCTGGAGACGCTGGGCGCGGGCATCGGCGATTCGCTCTACGGCTTCCGCGTGTACCCGGTCGAGCCGCTCCGCCAGGTCATGCGCGGCCAGCGCTGGATGCGGCGCTTCGACTTCGACCCCGAGGCGGTCGTGCGCCTCGCCTGGCGGGGCGTGCCGCCGGTCAACCTGCCGGCGCCGGTGCGCTACCTGCAGGCGGACGAGGGGGGCGTCTCGCACTTCAACTACCTGCGTGACAACGTGTTGCTGACCTGGATGCATATCCGACTGATGGTCGGTTTCGCGGTCCGCCTACCGGGGCTGCTGGCGAGTCGTCGCTGAGTCGACCCGCCGCTGCCAGGCGGCGAGCAGCGCGGCACCGACGAGGCCCAGGCCGGTGCCGGCCAACAGGTCGAGAAAGACGTGTTGGCGCGTTGTGATGGTGGACAGCACGATGGCCACCGCCCACACCACGTTGAGGCTGCGTCCCAGCGGCCCCACGCCCATCTGGGCGAGGATGCGGTGCATCCAGACGGCCGAGAAAGCGGCGGTGGCTACATGGAGGGACGGGCAGGCGTTGCCGGCCTTGTCGATCCCCTGCAGGATCGCCGAGCCCGGGAATCCCTGCCAGTCAAGGGGCGACCGTGGGACGGCCGTGGGCCACAGCAGGAAGCAGGCGAGCCCCGACAGGCAGACCAGCCCGATCACCAGGCCGTAGCGTTCGAGTTCCCGCCGCTCGACGATCAGGCTGGGGGGCAGGCTCACATACACCCACAGGCTCAGGTAGGCGGGCAATGAGGCGGGCAGGAAGGGGATCCAGCGGTCGAAGGCGGTGATCGGCATGACCGTCACCGGGCGCACCGGGTGGTTGAGCAGATGGAAGTACGCGACGAAGAAGACCGTCATGAAGGCAGTGATCCCCACCGCCTTCAAGGGGAGGAGTGGCCGGACGCGTGCCCACACTCGCGTAGCGGCGTCCTTCACCGGCGCTACGCCATTCCGCCGTTGATCGAGATGATCTGGCCGGTGATGTAGGCGGCCTGCTCCGACGCGAGGAAGCCAACCAGGTCTGCGACCTCTTCGGGACGGCCGCTGCGCTTCATCGGCACCAGCTGGGCCACGGCCTGGGGATTGAAGCTGCCCTCGCTCATGGCCGTCTCGATGATGCCCGGTGCGACCGCGTTGACCGTGACGCCCCGCGCGGCCACCTCAAGCGACAGCGAGCGCGTCGCGGCGTGCAGGGCGCCCTTGGCAGCGGCGTAGTTCACCTGACCGCGGTTGCCCATGACCGCGGCGACCGAAGTGATGTTGATGATGCGCCCCCAGCGGGTCCGGATCATCGGCAGCAGGAGCGGCTGGGTGACCCGGAAGAAGCCGTTGAGATTGACGTCGATGACGCGGTCCCACTGGGCCTCGCTCATGCCGGGCATGACCGCATCGTCGTGGATGCCGGCGTTGTTGACCAGCACCTGGATCGGATCGCCCTGCAGCAGGTCGGCAATGGCCGCCGCACAGGCGCCGGCGTCTGCGAGGTCGAAGGCCACGGCGGTGGCGAGCCCACCCGCCGCGCGGATGGCGTCTGCGAGCTGCTCGGCCCGCGCCCGGTGTGTGTTGGCGTGAACCACCACCTCGAAGCCATCGGTGGCGAGGCGCCGGCAGATGGCGGCGCCGATGCCACCACTGCCGCCCGTGACGAGGGCACGGCGGCTCATGTCGGCGCCTCGACGCGCAGCACCACGGTGGCGCGACCCCGCAGCAGGGGGCCGGCGGCGGCGCTGACCTCGAAGGCATACAGCACCGTGAGATCGTCGCCGGAAATCCGCTCGGCGCGCACGATCAGGTCGCCGGCTTGGTCGAGCCGGTCGGCAAGGCACTCGACACCGCGGACGCTGGCGATGTAGCCGACCCGGGGGCGTCCGCCGGCCGGACTCAGCATCGCGCCATGGGCGGCCATGGCCTGCGCGGCATACTCGATGCCAGCGGCGATGCCCAGCCGACCGTCGTGGCGGAGCGGATTGTCCGCGGCCCGGTGGCTGTCGGCATGGCAGACAATGTGGGTCGCGTCACAGGCCTCGACGCGGTCGAGGAGGCACATGCTGCCCTGGTGCGGAAGATGGTCGCGTAGCCAGGCGGTATCGTGCATCAGGCGGTTGCCACGTCGATCGCGAGGGTCAGGGACGGGTGCACCTCGAGCACGCAGCGGCGCGTGTCGCCCGCGGCGATGGCGCACAGCAGCGGCAGGGCGCGGCCGGTCGGGGTGCCGAGGCGGATCGTGTCGAGGGCGCCGCGGAGCGGCGTCGGAGCCTCGCCGCCGGATAGCGCCAGGTCGATGCGCGCCCGCGCCCGATCGCTGCGCTGGCGGGCAAGCACGAGGCCCACGCCGCAGGCGTCGAGCATCGGACGAGCCGCATCGAGGGGGGCCGGATAGGGCACGTCGTGGCTGACGAGGAGGAGGCGGTCGCCGACTTCGTGAGCGGTGGCCAGTTGGGTGAGCGCCTCCAGTAGGCCCATCGCGAAGCTGCCATCAAGGGCCGACACGATCGCCGAGGGCGCCATCGCGCCAGTGGCGATGCCCCAATAGCCGGACGCCGCGTTGTTGACCGAGTTGTGGAAGCGGATCGGCGAGATCAGGCGGTCGTCCGAGGCCAGGGTCTCGCAGATCGCGTGGCAATTGGCGCCGTCACCGCCCGAGGAAGCGAACACGGTCGGCAAGCCGGCGGGATCGGCGTGGGCGTCTTCGCAGGCCGCCAGGCCGGTGGCGACGGCCAGTCGGACGACCTGACCGACACGCCGGCGTTCGGCCGGAGGCAGGACCGTGAGCTTGGGGATCTCGGTGGGGCTGACCGTGGCCTCGGCCGTGCCGGCGAGGACCGCGTGCGATGCATGCCAGCCGGGCAGGCCGGGGCCGATCACCGAGATGCCTTCGATCCAGGCGCCGAGCCCGCTCATGGCACCCTCCGGCTGAAGACGAGGCTGGCGTTGGTGCCGCCGAAGCCGAAGGAATTGGACAGCACGTGGACGAGCGCCTGCTCGCGCGGCGTGACGGCGTAGTCGATGGCGATCGACGGGTCGGCGACGCGGGTGCCCGCGCTGGCGGGAATGTATCCATCCCGCAGGGCGATCGTGGCGAGCACGGCCTCGAGCCCGCCGGCAGCGCCGAGGGCATGCCCGGTATAGCCCTTGGTGGAGTTGGCGGGGACGCGGCGGCCGAACAGATCGGCCACGGCGCGGCCCTCGGCGGCGTCGTTGCTGGGCGTCGCGGTGCCGTGCAGATTGATGTAGTCGATCTGGCCGGCATCGAGTCCTGCCCGCGCCAGCGCGGCCTCCATGGCGAGGCGTGCGCCCAGGCCCTCGGGGTGGGGCGACGACATGTGGTGGGCGTCGCTCGATTCGCCGTAGCCCGTCAGCAGCAGCGCATCGGTCGCCGGCTCGGCGGGCAGGCGCTCGAGCAGGGCAAAGGCGGCGGCCTCGCCAATGGAAATGCCCCGGCGGTCGGCGTCGTAGGGCCGGCAGGCCTCGGGCGACAGCAGCTCGAGCGAGTTGAATCCGTACAGGGTGGTGAGGCACAGGGAGTCGACGCCGCCGACGACCGCGGCGTCGATCAGGCCGGTCTCGATCATGCGCGCGGCCGTGGCGAACACCTTGGCGCTGGACGAGCAGGCGGACGAAACGGCCAGTGCCGGACCCTCGAGCGCGCAGGCCCGGCGGACGAACTCGGCCACCGACGCGATGTTGTGGGTGCCGTCGTAGTCGAAACCCGCCGGCAGCGCACCGGTCGCCGGATCGCGCTGGCGATAGGCGTGCTCGGTGCTCAGGATGCCCGCCGTGCTGGTGCCAAGGAGGACGGCGATCCGCCGCGCCCCATGGCGCTGCGCAGCATCCGCCACGGCCTCGGCGAAGCCGTCCTGCGCCAGGGCGAGCTGGGCGAGGCGGTTGTTGCGGCAATCGAAGCGGGACAGCGCAGCAGGGAGTGCCACGGCGTCGAGGCCCGGGACCTCGCCGATCCAGCAGTCGAGGCGCGCGTCCTCGAAGCCACAGGGCGCGAGGCCGCTGCGACCGTCGCGCAGCGCGGCGCGGGTCGCCTCCAGGCCGAGTCCGATGCAGCTGGCGGCCGTCAGGCGGGAGAGCAGAATGGGTGTCAAGGGCGGCGTTCGGGAGATTCCGGCAACGATTCTAGCAAAGGCATCGGCGCTTCAAGTGCGATGGGCGACCAGCAACACATTGGCGAAGGGCGTGCCTTCGCTCATGGCGCGGGCTTCGACGATGAAGCCCATCTGTTCCAGCAGCGCCAGCCAGTCGGACAGGGGCCGGCCGTACAGGGCTGGCAGGGCGAGGCCCCTCAGCCGGCAGACCAGGCGGTCAACCGCCATCCCGAAGCGATAGCGGGGGCCCGCACCACCGTCGGCGACGCGCAGGACCAGCAGCCCGCCTGGCGACAGGGCCCGGGCCACGCGCGCGAGGAGCGCCTCCTGGCTGGCCGGGTCGAGGTAGTGCAGCACGTCCAGCAGCAGGACGACGTCCGAGTCCGGGAGGCGGGCGTCGCGCAGGTCGCCCTGTTCGATGCGCGCCCCTGCCCAGCCGCGGGTGGCCAGCCGCGCCAGCGCGACATCGCGGGGCATCAACTCGATACCGACGTAGCTGGCGGGCCGTGGCGGCGGCGCGTCGACGGGCCAGTCGCCCCTGGCGTGGCGCGCGTCCGCCGCCCGCAGCCAGGCGGCGAGCAGGCCGCCGCCACAGCCCAGGTCCAGGATCCGGGCACGGTCGGGCAGCAGCGGGGGCGACAGCAGGGCGCGGAACATGGGGTCGCCGGCCAGCTTGCCACGGGCGAAGTGGCGTGCGCTCGGGCCACCGCTGTCGTAGAGGCGGGCAGCCTCGCGGGCGAGTTGGCGAACGAGTCGGCGATTCACGCGAAGCCCTGGGGCAGGCTCACGGCTTTCAGGCCGGCCGCCTCGATGGCATCGAGGAGCTGGGGCAGGACGCTGAGGATCACCGCCTGGCCAGTGGCATCGCGGGCGGCGTGGCCATCGTGGAGCAAGAGGATGTCACCGGCCGCGAGTCCGTCGATCAGGCGCGCCAGCACCCGCTGCGGATCAGCGGTGCGGGTGTCGAAGCCGCGCCGGGTCCAGCTGGTCAGGTGCAGGCCCTGGGCGGCCAGCACCGGCTCGAGGAAGGGGTTGCGCAGGCCCGCGGGCGCCCGGAAGAAGCGCGGCGCAGTGCCGGCCAGCCGGCCGAGGCTGTCCTGGCCCGCGGCGATCTCGCGGCGGAAGCCGGCTGGCCCCATGAGCGAGAAGCTGTGGCGGTGATGCTGGCTGTGATTCTCGACGCTGTGCCCGCGTCGGACGATCTCGGCGACCAGTGCGGGCTCCGCCTCGGCCCGCTGGCCGATGCAGAAGAAGCTCGCCTGGGCGCCATGGCGGGCGAGGATGTCGAGGACGCGGGGCGTCAGTTCGGGGTCGGGCCCGTCGTCGATCGTGATGGCCACTTCACCCCGGGCCCGCGCGGCGGGCGGCAGAACCAGGTGATTGGGGCCGAGCAGGCGGCTGCGCGGCCACAGGCCGGCCGCGGTCAATGCCGCGTGGTTGGCGGCCAGGGCCAGCAGCCACCCGCCCCACGCGGCGGGCCACGCCAGCCAGGCGAGCGGCACGACCAGATGGACCAGGCCTGTCAGTCGTATCAGCGGGGTGGGCCGCCAGGGGCGGGGCGGATTCATGGACTGGCCTGCCGGGCAAGCAGCCAGTGGCGCCAGAGCCTGGCCCAGGTCGGCCAGTCGTGGCCGCCGGCCAGCGAAAAGACCCGGGCCGGGGGCAGGGCTTGGGCCATCATCGCCTGGGCGTCGGCGAAGCGGTCGTCGGCGCCGTAGCCGAACCAGAGGGGCGTGTCGGCCTCCTGACCGAGGCGTCGGATGGCGCGCCATGCGCGCAGTTCGCCGTCGTCGTCGGCGAGGTCGCGGGCATCCCAGCGGAGGATGCCGCCCGCCGCCGCCACCTGTCCGCTGAGGCGCCGGTTGCCCGGGTAGGTCGCGATGGCCAGCAGTTCGTCCACGCTGCCGGGGAAGACGTCCTGGTGCAGCAGGGCCATCATTGCGCCGATCGAGATGCCGCCGAGGATCACGTGCCGGTAACCCGACTCGCGGGCCGGCGCGATCACCTGGGCGTGCAGGGCATGCACCAGGCCACCGTCAGCCACGGCGGCCAGATCCGTGCGCAGCAGGGTGAGGTCGGCATCGAGGCCCGCGGCTGCGCAATCGCCCGGCAGGCTGTGCTCGATGAACCGGTCGGGTGCATCGTAGGCGCCGGCGAGCAGGACGCACAGGGTGGCCGCGCGACGGGCGGGATCGCGGCGCTGGTCGATGCGTTCCAGCTCAGGGGGCGACATGGCGGGGACGGGTGGCGAACATCGCCGAGAAGGATAGCGCGAGCATCGCGCCCGGTCCGACGATGATGCCGATCGCGTGCATCACCGGGACCGACGACAGGGCGAGCACGCCGAAGCCGCACAGGGTGGTCACGTTGGCGATCAGCAGCGAGGCCAGGGTCTCCGGCTCCGGCAGCCCCTCGGATGGGTCGGCGGTGACGAAGAACAGGGCGTAGTTGGAGCCGACCGCGCCAACCAGCAACATGCCGACGAGGTGCAGCAGCGTCAGCCGCTCGCCTGACAGGACCACCGCAGCGGTGATGACCAGCACGGCCGCGGTCAGCGGCAGGACCAGCCGCAGCACGCGACCAATGCTGCGCAGGGTGGCGAGCAGTACGACCATGATGGCCGCGACACCGACGAGCGCCGCCGTCCAGGCCTCGCGCAGATACGTGGCGTACATGCGCTGGGATTCCTTCGCCAGATCGATGAATACGGTCTGGGGGACCGCGGCGGCGGCGACGGCCTGGCCGATCCGGTCGGCGTCGAGGTCGCGCATGCCGTCGCCGGCGCGGGGGCTCGACAGGGGCAGCAGGGCGCGCCAGTGGTCGCCCTGGCGGATCAGCATGGCTTCGAGGCCCAGGCCGATGCCGGTGCCCTCAAGTGTCGCGGGGGCCAGCAGGGGTCCTTCGCGGGCGGTCCGCACGTCATCGATGAAACCCGCCAGTCGCGCAGCCTTGAGGGGCAGGGTCTCGGTCGCCCGCTCGAGGCGGCGACGCAGTTCATCGGGCTCG
Organism: Rhodocyclaceae bacterium; assembly: GCA_050303815.1. GTDB lineage: Bacteria > Pseudomonadota > Gammaproteobacteria > Burkholderiales > Rhodocyclaceae > Cognatazoarcus. Next base: position 24,080 of record JBNLCM010000023.1, on the reverse strand, counting down.
GGCAGGGCGTCGCGCCGGCCCTGCTGGGTTCGCAGGCTGGGCAACAGGTGGGCCGGGCTGTCGAAGGCCGCGATATGGCCTTCGGCCTTCAGCGCCTCGAGGGTCGGCGCCAGTGCCTCGGCCTGCTGTAGCGCGTGCTCGGCACTGGTGGCGCTGGTCACGACGAGGAAACGTGTATCCGGTGCCCCCAGGTCGGCGCGCAGCAGGGCGTCGAGCTGCTGGGCCTCGATGGGGATCGGGCTCAGGGCCGACAGCTCGTGATGCCAGAGGGTGTCGCGCTGCTGCCACAACAGGGCGCCGGCGGCGAGGGCCATGGCCACCGCCGGCCAGCGCAACCGGGTCATCGCCAGGACCGGTCCTGCCAGCCAGCGCCCGAGGGGTGCCACATCGCGCGCACGAAAGCTGGCGGGGGTGAGCGAAGGGAGGACGAAGCGGGTGGTCAGCACCGCCGCGAGCAGCCCGGCCATCGAATACGTGCCCAGCTGGGCGAGCCCCGGGAACCCCGACAGGAGCAGCGCCCCGAAGCCGCACAGCGAGGTGACGACACCGAGCCGGATGGTGCGCCAGAAGGCGTCCCGTGCGCGCGCCGCCCCCTGGACGAAGAAGTAGATCGCGTAGTCGATCGCCTCGCCGATCAGCGTGATGCCGAAGCCCAGCGTGATGCCGTGGACCTCGCCGAAGGCCAGGCTGACCGCGAGGATGCCGGCCAGGGCACCGGTCACCACCGGGGCGAGGCCGAGGGCCAGCGCCGCGAAGGAGCGATAGATCAGCAACAGCATCGTGATGATCAATGCCGAACCGATCAGGGACAGGCGCTGGATCTCGCTGCGGATCGTCTCGCGGGCATTTACGGCGAACACGCCCGGGCCCGTCATCATCAGGCTCAGCTCCTTCGACCCGTGGGCCTCGCGGGCGACCACGAAGGCGTCGCGGATGGCGCCGATGGCGGTCTCCTGGCCGTCGGTGTCCGAGCCTGGCGCCCGCGTCGTGGCGAGCAGCAGGGCACGCGTGCCGTCAGCCGAGGCCCACACGCCGTCGCGCCGCGCGGGCTGGCTGCCGCCGCTGAAGCTGTCGAGGACGGCAAGGGTCTCGGCGGTGGGATCGCGCGCCAGCAGGGGCTTGATCATCAGGCCGGCCGACGAGGCCAGCAGGTCCATCGTGTGGCTGATGGCGCGATACAGGCCGGCGTCGCTGAAGTGTTCGGCGTCCACGGCGGGGCTGAGCAGGTAGCGGTTGCCGAAGACCCAGGCGCGATCGGCCTCCGAGTGGCCGCTGGCGCCGTTGGTGACCGACAGGAAACGGGGGTCTTCACGCATCGCGCCGGTCATGGCGTTCGAGACGGCGGCGCGCTCGGTGGCGGTGCCGCCGCGAATCCCGACCAGCAACAGGCGCGACACCATGCCGTCGCGCAGCAGGTCCACCAGCAGCGCCTGCTCCTCGGTCGGCGAGCTCGGCAGGAAGGCCGACAGGTCGGCGGTGAAGCGGGTGCGGAAAACGTTGCCGACGCACAGGGCGATGACCAGCAGCCATACCGCGACGATCAGGGGGCGACGACTCATGCGGGCGGCTGCCCCGAGGGCGTGAGGGTCATTACCGATCGGTCACCGTCCCCCTGGAGGATCTCGATGGACTGGATATGGCCGTCCTGGCCCTCGATGTGGATCCGCAGGACCAGTTCGGCGAGATGGCCGTCATTGGGCAGGAGATCCAGCGACCAGGCGGACCGGTCGCCGGACAGGGCGAGATGAAAGCGCCGCTCGAGGGTCTTTCGGTCGCCGGCCAGGGTGCCCCGGATGCTGTCGATGAAGGCGGCGGCCTCCGGGTAGTCTCGCAGCCGCAGGTCGAGCTCGCGTCCGTCACGCCGGATCGTCAGGCGGTCGCCGTCGAGGACCATCGTCTCGGGCTTCGGGGTCAGCGTGTGGCGCTCGAGCCGACCTGGCGGCGTGAAGCGCATGCGACCGCTGGAGACCACGGGCTCGTCCAGGATGGCGATGTACTTGCGCTCGACGAAATCCACCTGGCCGCCGGACCGGTCGGCAAGGTCTTGCATCAGGACGTCGATGTTCCAGGGCTCGGCGGCGTGGGCCACGAGCACCAGCAGGCACAGGACGGGGAGCAGCAGGCAGCGTCGGATCATGGCGCTTTCGGGTCGGGCGGGGTCCAGAAATCGTAGAAGTTGAACCAGTTGTTGGGGGCGTCGCGGCAGCATCGCTCGAGTTCCCGAGCATACGCGAGCAGCGCGGCGTCGACGGCGCCTGCGCGGGCGCCGCGCTCGACCCGGGCGAAGTCGGCGATCTCGACGAAGCGGATCCGGTAGCGGTTGCCGCCGAGGTACAGCCCGGCCATGAAGACCACCCGGTGCCGCAGCAGGGCCGCCATCCGGAAGGCGCCGACCGGCAGGTGGACGGTGTCGCCAAGCAGCGGCACCGGGCGCGTCTCGTCGTCTTCGAGGCTGCGATCGGCGAGCAGCCCGACGAACTGCCCGGCGTCGAGGGCGTCGCGGACGCGCAGCATGGTATCGACCTGGCCGAGCGGGATGATCTCGGGGCGGGCGCCCGGGTTGATGGCTTCGAGGGTCGCCTTGATCTTGCGCGCGTTGTCTTCGAACATCGTCAGCGCGATGCGCAGCCCCGGGTGACGCCGCCCCAGCGAGCGGACGACCTCGAAGCTGCCAAGATGGGCGCCGAAGAGCAGGGCGCCCTCGCCACGCTCCAGCAGCTCGAGCATCAGGGCTTCCCCTTCGACTTCGATGTCGAACAGCTCGAAGCGGTCGGCCAGCAGGTAGACCCGGTCGTGGATGGTGGACGCGAAGGCGTGGACGTGGCGTGCCACGTCGCCCAGGCCGGGCGCTCGGCCAAGGGCCCGGCGCAGGTAGGCGCGCGACGCGCGGCGGGCCCTCGGAGCGAAGAGCACGAAGTAGGCGGTGATGCCGAGCAGCACGAGGCGACCGACGGGCCGGCCGAAGGTCAGCGAGATCCACGTCATCAGCCGCAGCGTGGCCAGATTGCTGCGCTCCGGCTGGCGAATCCACTGGGCCTCGTGTGCCGGACCGGCTGGCTCCGGGCGGGCCACGATCAGGGCTCCAGCGGGCCGATCCTGCCGCTGGCGACGGCGCGGCCTTCGCTTGCGATGAGGAAGTCCCGGAGGCCGTTGGCGGCGGGTGCGGAGATGTCGAGTGTGAGGGTCTCGTCGGGTCCCGCCGGCGCGAGGAACTTGGCCGACGCGATGCGCCAGGGACCGCCCTCCCCTGCCGTCACCAGCGCGTCGATGACCCGATCGAGGAGCCAGGCGCCGGGCACCACCGGGTGGTCCGGGAAATGGCCGGTGAAGACCGGGTGTCCGGCGGGCATCGACAGGCACCGACGGATCGTCATGGGGTCGTCCCCCGATGGGCCGCGAGGAGCGCGTCGCAGGCCTCGCGCGGCAGCTTGCCGGTGGCGTTGCGGGGCAGGCTGTCGAGCAGGATCAGCGGCCGTGGCAGGAAGACCGGGTCGATCCGTTCGCGCAGGCCGGCCAGGACCTGGCGGGCGCTCATTCCGGGTGCCACCACCAGCGCGGCGGGGCGGCCGACATCGTCGGGCGAGGCGTCGGCGGGCATGAAGAAGGCGCCGTCCTGAACCCCCTCGACGGCCAGCAGCTGCGTATTCAGGTAGCCGATCGAGCTGCGCTTGCCGGCAACATTGACGAGGTCGCTGTTGCGGCCGCACAGCCGGAACAGGCGAGGCCCGTCGATCGCAATGAGGTCGGCCAGCGGCATGGCCTGCTCCACGTGGCCCCCCGACGCCCAGCAGGCGTCATCGCGCTGGGTCAGGCGGATGTCCGGAAAGAGGCGCCACTGGGGGCCGTCCAGGGTGCGGCGGGAGGCCAGCTGGCTGGTCTCGGTGCTGCCGTAGATCTCAAGCAACGGGCACCCGAAGGCGGCCTCCGCGCGGCGCGCCAGCGCCTCGTCGAGGGGGGCGGTGGCCGACACGATCCGGTCGGCCGCCGGCACCGGATGGCCTGCCTCGAGCAGGTTGCGCAGATGGAACGGCGTGGTCACGAGCAGGCGGGGCCGGGGCAGCGCCGCGAGGCCGTCGGTGATCTCGGCCGGGAAGAAGGGTCGCTCGGCGACGAGCTGGCCGCCACACAGCAAGGGCATCAGCACCGTGGTCTCGAAGCCATACATGTGTTGGGGCGGAACGGTGCCCAGCACCGCGAACGGCAGGTCGGCAGCGAGGCCGAGTTCGCCCCGCTCGGCCTGCACGTTGCGGACGAGCTTGCCCCAGGTCTTGCAGTGGGGCACCGGGTCACCGGTGGAGCCCGACGTGAAGACCCAGGCGACCGGGTGGTCCGCGTCGATGGCCGGAACGGCCTCATCGTGCGCTGGCGTCGGGGCAGCGTCGGGAAAGGGCAGCACCGGCAGCTTGGTCTCGAGTTGCGGATCGTCGGTGACGACGAAGGCATCGCTGGCGAAGTCCCGCAGCTGCCTCGCGACGGCGGCGTTGAAGGTTGAGGGCAGCAATCCGGTGCGACCGCTCAGCAGGCCCGCGGCCAGGGTCACCGCAAACCGGTAGCGGTCGGTGCAGTACGCCAGGTAATGCCGGCCGGCTGGCATCCGCGCGGCGAGCGCGCGGGCGTGGGCAAGGAAGGCATTGCGCGTGACCGGATGGCCATCCCGCCAGGCGACGGGGCTGTCGGGCAGCGGGTGCGAGAGCAGCGGAATGGAAGGCAAGGGACGACCTGTGTCGAACGGCGGTTCAGCGGGCAGTGGCGTTGGCGGAGGGAATGTCGCAGTCGCCGCCGGCCTTTGGCCGCTGCGGAGCCAGGCAGGCCCGGATCGACGCAACGAGTCCGGTCCGGCACTCACGCGGCAGTCGCTGTCGGGCGAGGAACTCGGCCAGGAACATGGTGCCGATCAGCCCCGGCGTGAGCAGATTGGCGTAGGCGGACCACCAGTCGATCGGCGCGAGAAAGAAGAGAACCAGCGAGGTTACTGCCATGGCGCCGAAGAACAGCGTCCAGGCCAGCGTGGCGCCGCGGGTGTAGCGCGCCAGGGCGGGCGGCAGCGGGCCATGCACCCGCTCGGCGAAACCCGAGATCATCGGCGTGGCATCCTTGCCCAGCGTGCGGCCGAAGCCGATGGCCAGCAGCGTGAAGGTCCCCGCGTGCTGGATCAGGTAGATCCAGGCGAAGTTGCCCTTCAGGAAGGTCCATTGGCTCGCCAGCGCGATGATCGCCAGCAGCCAGATCCCGACCGCCACGGCGCGATGGCGGGCGCGCCAGGCGACGACCAGTGCCACGGCCATGTACGGGCCGAGCGACAGCAGCGCGCCGGCTGAACTGGGCCGGTCTGCCGCCGTGACGATGTGGGACAGCCAGTAGTACAGCGCCCCCACGGCCGCGATGCCGAGCACCCGAAGCGCCGTGGCGGGCGAGAGCCTCATTGGGTGCGGTGCTCCGCGACGTAGTCCGTCAGGTTCGCGAGCGAGGCGAAGATGCGGACGTTGTCTTCGTTGTCGGAGCGCAGCGTGAAGCCATAGCGCTTCGACAGGACCAGGGCCACCTCGAGGATGTCGATGGAGTCCAGTCCGAGGCCATCGCCGTAGAGCGGTGCATCGGCCTCGATCTCGTCGGCCGTGACGTCGAGGTTGAGAGCGCTGACGATCTGTTCAGCGACTTCGCGTCGCAGTGCGTCGGTGGAAGGGGTGTCGGTCATGCTATCTCGATCGGCAACACCGGCGGCATCTTGAGGTCGCCGGGTGCCTGCAAAATCAGTCGGTTGGGGCAGCGCACATTTTATCGCCTGGCGCCGGCCGCAAGAAGTGGCGCGTGCCACGACGCTACGCTGTTGCGTTGCGGAAAACCAGCACCGAGTTGGTGCCACCGAAGGCAAACGAATTCGACATGCAGGCGCGAAGCCGCGTCCGGTAGCCGGGTTCGCGAACATGGGCGACACCTTCGCAGGCCGGATCGACCGTCTCGAGGTGCGCGGTGGGGGGGACCGCGCCCTGGCGCAGGGCTTCCACGCAGATCAGCGCCTCGGTGGCCCCGGTGGCGCCCATCAGGTGGCCGTGCATCGACTTGGTGGCGCTGACCGGCAGCGCTGCCGAACGGGCGCCATACAGGCGGCGGATCGCCTCCACCTCGATCGGGTCGCCCTCGCGCGTGGCGGTGCCATGGGCGTTGAGGTAGTCGATGTCGTCCGGCGTCAGGCCGGCCAGCTCAAGGGCCTGGCTCATGGCGGCGAACTGGCCGTCCGGCGACGGCTTGACCAGATGGCTGGCGTCGCAGCTGCTGCCGTATCCGGCCAGTTCGGCCAGGATCGTGGCGCCGCGGGCGCGGGCGTGCTCCCATTCCTCGAGCACCAGCGCGGCGGCACCTTCGGCGAGGACCAGGCCCGCCCGATCCGCGCTGAAGGGCCGGCAGGCGGCCTCGGCACCGCGTGGTCCGACCGGTGCCAGGACGCGCAGGGCCTCCCAGGCCCGCACCACCGCCAGTGACATGGGGCTGTCGGCGCCACCGGTCAGGGCCACATCGGTGCGACCGTCGCGGATGGCCTGCCAGGCCTCGCCGATGGCCGCCGCCGCCGAGGCGCATGCGATGGTGTAGGTGAGGCACGGGCCGCCGAGCTTGAAGTGGATCGCCAGGTGGGACGCGGCGGCGTTGTTCATGCCGAGGATCAGGGACAGGGGCGGGACGCGTTCGCGCCCCTTGAGCAGCATCTCGCGATAGCCCTGCTCGTAGGTCAGGGTGCCCGCGAGGGCGGTGCCCCAGTACATCGCGGCGCGGCGGTCGGCTGCCTCGGGGATCGGCCGTCCCGCCTGCTGCCATGCCTGGCGGCAGGCGGCGAAGCTCATCTGCGCGGAGCGGTCCATCGTCGAGGCGGCGCGGCCGACCTCGGCCTGGGCGTCGAAGCCGGGGCAATGGACGGCCGGCATCGACATCGACAGGTGCCCCTCGTCGGTCCGGTAGTGATAGACGGCTGACTCGCCCGCCATCAGGCGGTCGAAGAAGTCGTGGACGTCGGATCCCCAGGGGCTGACGACACCGAGGCCGGTGACGGCGACGCGGCGCGGCGGCTGGCTCACGAAGCGGCGTCCGGTGCGAGCTTCTCGAGCTGGTCCATGAGTTCCTGGACCGAGGTGGGCGTGGGCAGGTCGTCGGGCAGCTTGACCCCCGTCTTCTCCTCGTATTCGAACATCACCTCGAGCAGCATCAGGGAATCGATGCCGATGTCGGCGAGGGTGGCCTCGGGGACGATCGTGGCGGGGTCGATGTCAGAGTGGGAGCTGACGAAATCGCGAATCAGTTTCAGGGCGTCCATAGGGGCGGTCCGGATGAGGGGATGGGGCTGGCCGGCAACAGGCGGCGTCGGGCCTGCGGGCCGCCTGGCGGGTCACCCCGAGGGCATGCGCAGAGCCATTTGCCCAAGTATACCGCGTCGTCCTCCGCTTGATCCGTGTCTGCCGGGGCGGACGTTGGCGCCCTGTGAAGGATTTGCCGGGTCGCGCCCGGCCGACACCGGGACCGCTGTTGCAATACAGGGTGACTTTTCCGGTGGCGTGAGGGAGACTGCCGCGGTGAGTGACGCCAACGCCCATGCCGCGCCGCGGGGGCGGGTTGCCTGGCTGGCGGCCCGTCTGCTTCTCGTGCTCGGGTGGCGGCTCGACGTGCCGCCGCTGCCGGCGCAGAAGCTGGTGCTCGTCTTCTACCCCCATACCTCGAACTGGGATTTCCCCCTCGGATTGCTGGCCCGTTTCGCGTCCGGCTGGCCGGTCAACTGGGTGGGCAAGCACACCCTGTTCGCCGGGCCGTGGCGGGGGCTGATGTTTCGGTGGGGCGGAATCCCGGTGGATCGCGAGGCTGCCGGCGATTTCGTCGACCGCATGGTGAATGAGTTCGCCCGCCGCGACCGGCTCATCCTGGCGATGTCACCCGAGGGGACGCGGGGCCATGTTGCGGCGCTGAAGTCGGGCTTTCATCGCATCGCGAGACGGGCCGGCGTGCCCGTGGCGCTGGGCTATCTGGACTACGGCAGCCGGACGATCGGCATTGCGGCGGTCATCGAGGTCTCCGACGACTCGGAACAGGACCTCGCGCGACTGCGCGACGCGTACGCCGGCAAGCGCGGCCGGCACCCTGCGCTGGCGGGGGCGATCCGCTTCCGGTCGGACTGACTACTGGGCGACCGACTCCGGCGACAGGGGAGGCTCGGGCAGCGGGACCGGTTCCGGATGGCGCTGGCAGGCGCCCTGCTTCTCGAACCAGTACACGATATTGCCAGCGATGACGATGCTGCCCGACACCACCGCGCTGGCGGCTGCGACGACACCGGCACCGGCCAGGATGGCCGCGCATCCGTCGCCACGGCAGCCGACGAAGGCGCCCACCTGCTGCATCTCGAGGATCATCTCGCGTGCCTCGATGTGGCAGTCCTCGTCATAGACCAGGGTGGTCCGCGGCACGAAGATGCAGCCGCCCAGCAGGCTGGCCACCAGCAGGGGTGTGGCCAGCCGCCATCCGGCCGACGGGCTCGCGCGCGTTTCCGTTCGTCTCATGTGCTCAAGTTTCCATGGTGTGGCGCCGAGAAGTGACAGGAACGGCACGCAGAGGCCGGACACCCTATCGTACGGAGACAAAACAATGGAGCGACTCAGTATACGCAACGCCTTCATGGCGTTTGCCATCTTCGCGACCGCCCTCGAGCTGGCCGTAATGGTCCTGACGGGCGGCCTGGCGCACGTTGGTGCTGGTGACATCATGCCATTGGTGGAGCTGGCGGCCACGGCAATCGTCATGGTCTCCGTGGCTTTCGCGCTCGGTCGCCACTTTGCGCGTCGGACCGAGACCCTGGTGGGTGGCTTGCACCGGCTGGCCAAGGGCGACCTGACCTGCAAGCTGAACCTGACCGGTCGGGACGACTTCGCCTGGCTGGGCTACGAGTACGATTCGGCGCGGAAATCGCTGACCAAGCTGGTGCGCGAGCTGCTGGAGCTGTCCCAGCGGGTGTCCGACTGTTCGGAGCAGCTGCGGACGGATTCCACGACAATCTCCGGCAGTTCGCAGCAGCAGAGCGAAGCGGCCTCGACCATTGCCGCGGCGATCGAAGAGATGGCCGTCAGCGTCAGCCACGTCGCGGACAATGCGCGGCAGGCACGTGACTTCACCGATGAGGCGGGCGCGGCCACCCAGAAGGGGCGCACGGTCATTGGCGGCGTGGTCGGCGAAGTCGGCAATATCGCCGAGGCGGTGCATTCGTCGTCGGCCGTGATCGAGGAGCTGGGCCGCAAGTCGGCCGAGATCCGCAGCATCGTGAGCGTCATTGATGAGCTGGCGGACCAGACCAACCTGCTGGCCCTCAATGCGGCCATCGAGGCGGCCCGCGCGGGCGAGCAGGGTCGCGGCTTCGCGGTGGTGGCCGACGAGGTTCGGAAGCTGGCCGAGCGCACCGCATCGGCGACCCGCGAGATCGGTGACATGATCGCGGCGGTGGACAGCGGGAGCGAGCATGCGGTCAAGAGCATGCATGGCGGGGTGGCCAAGGTCGAGCGGGGCGTGGAACTCGCCCGCGAGGCCGGACAGACCATCGACGAGATCAACAGCCAGACCATGAAGGTCGTCTCCGCGGTGGGCGACATCACGGTGGCAATGGAAGAGCAGCGCAGCGCCACGGACCAGATCGCCCGCCACGTCGAGGAGATCGCCCGGATGGCCGAGCGCAACAGCGAGGGCACGGTGCGAACCCGCGAGACGGCCGAGACGCTGACCGGGCTCTCGGGCCAGCTCAAGGAGGCGGCCGGCCGCTTCACGGTCTAGGCTCCGGCGCGACCCGCGGCGGCATCGGCCCGGTGCTATCGTGGACGAATCCGTCAATCGCCGGAGCGCCGCCGTGCAGGGTCTTTCGGTTTTCGTCTTCACCGCCCTGCTCGGGCTGGCCAGCGGGGCACTCGCCGATGGTGGCGGCGGCTCGGCGCCGCTCCGCAACGAGCGCCGCGGCAGCGAACTGGACCAGGCCCGGGCGGCCATCGAGCGGGGCGACTTCAGCCGCGCGACCGGCCTCCTCGAACGCTATACGCGCCGCGCGCCCGACGATGCGGACGGCTGGAACTGGCTCGGCTTTTCGCGCCGCAAGGCCGGCGCGCTCGAGGCCGCCTTCGTCGCCTACCGACGGGCGCTCGAGCTGGATCCGGCCCATCGGGGCGCCCACGAGTATGTCGGCGAAGCCTATCTGGCCGCTGGCGATCTTCCCGCGGCTGAGGTGCATCTGGCCCGACTGGCTGCCCTGTGCCCGTCGGGCTGCGAACAGTTCGCCGACCTGCAGGCCGCCATCGCGCGCTATCGCGCCGCCCGGCCGTGACACTTTCGTGATCGAATCGTAGCGCCCCCCGGAGGATTCCCCGGCGCACGCTCGCCTAGCCTGTCTGCTCCTGTACGAAACCGAAGGAGCGACACGATGCGACGCATCCAATTCCTGGGGGCGACCATTGCCGCCCTGCTCACGCCGCTGGCCGCGCAGGCCGCCGATATCGAGGTGACCGTCACCAACCTGACGGGCGGCATCCATTTCACGCCCCTGCTCGTCGCCGCCCACCCGGCCGGCACGCATCTGTTCCAGGCCGGGGCGGCGGCCTCGACCGCATTGCAGGCCATGGCCGAAGGCGGCGACATTGCCGGGCTTGAAGCCGAGGTCGGTACCGCGGGAGGTCAATTCGTGGCCAATCCGGCTGGCGGCATCCTGGCGCCGGCGTCCACCAGCGGTGTGGCGGCCCTCAGCACCGCAGCCGCCAATACCCACCTGTCGGTCACGGCCATGCTGCTACCGACCAACGACGGCTTTGTTGGCCTCGACGCCTGGGAGATCCCGGCCGAGCCCGGCACCTACACGCTGATGCTCAACGCCTACGATGCGGGCACCGAGGCAAATACCGAACTGATGAACCCGGGCGCTGGCGGAGCCCCCGGCGTGGCGGGGATCCCGGGCGATCCCAGCGGTCGCGCCGGCAGCGGTGGGAGCGGCGTGGTCGCCGCGTCGCCGAATGATGCGGAGCCCAACGTCGTGCATGTCCACCGTGGCCAACTCGGCGATACCGACCCCAGCGGGGGCCTGAGCGACCTTGATAGCCGCAGTCATCGCTGGCTGAATCCGGTGGCCCGCGTGACGGTCGTCGTGAAGTGAGGTGCGCCATGAGACAGACTACGAAATGGACCCTGGCCGCCGCCGCGCTGCTGCCGCTGCTGACAGCCTGCGGCGGGAGCGGCAGCAGCAGCGACGACAGGGTCGAGATGCGCACCCTGAGGATCACCGTGACCAACCTGACCGCGAACCAGCCCATGAGCCCGGTGCTGGTTTCGCTGCACCGGAGCGGCATGGCCTGGCAGGCCGGGGCCGCGGCCTCGGTCGCGCTGGAGCGGCTTGCCGAGGGCGGCGACGCGAGCGCGCTCGCGGCCGAACTGGCGGCTTCCGGGGGCATCGTCGATGCGACGGGCAGCGCGCCGATAGGGCCGGGCGGGGGCGACAGCTTCGAGCTGAGTTTTCCCGCCGCCGCCGACGCGACGCTGACGGTGGCGACGATGCTGGTCAATACCAATGACGCGTTCAGTGGCCTGACGGCGCTGCCGGTGGGCATGCTGGCGGCTGGCACGAGCGAGCACTTCATGCTTGCGGCGTGGGATGCCGGCACCGAGGACAACGGCGAGGCCGGTGGCACGATCCCTGGCCCTGCAGATGGCGGCACGGGCTTCGATCCGGCGCGGGACGACGCGCTCGAGGCCGTGCGAATCCATGCGGGCGTGGTCTCCCACGACGATGGATTGGCCACGTCGACCCTCGGCAGTAAGTTTCGCTTCGACAACCCCGTCTTAAGGGTGACGGTGGAGCGCGTGCAGTAGGGCCGCGGTCGCCGCAGCATGGAGGCGGAAGCGAACACCATGGCCGACATCCTGGTCGTCGAGGACGAGGCCGACATCGCGAACCTGGTGCGATTGCACCTGGAGATGCTCGGCCATCGCGTCCTGTGTTGTGACACCCTGGCCTATGCCCGGCGGGCCCTAGACGGTCGCGAGTGGGCCCTGCTGGTGCTGGACCTGTCGCTGCCGGATGGCGATGGTCTCGATTTCTGCCGGGCGCTGCGCGATGCCGACGCCGCCCTGCCCGTCCTGATGCTGACCGCCCGTAGCACCGAGCACGACCGGGTCCGGGGGCTCGAGACCGGCGCTGACGACTATCTGGCCAAGCCATTCGGCGTGCTCGAGTTGCAGGCGCGGGTCAGGGCCTTGCTGCGGCGGGCGGCCCTGCTCGACCGGACGCCGGCCGACGCGCCCCTCGAGGTGCCCCCGCTGCGGCTCGACCCGGCGCGGCGCGCGGCGACCCGCGACGGCGAGGCGCTCGACCTGACGGCGACGGAGTTCGACCTGCTGGCATTTCTGGCACGCCAGCCGGGCGTGGTGTTCAGCCGGCAGCAGCTGCTGTCGGAGGTCTGGGGTTACCACCACGAGGGCTATGAGCACACCGTGAACTCGCACATCAACCGCCTGCGCGCGAAGATCGAACGCGACCCGTCGCGGCCGCGCCTGATCCGGACCGTGTGGGGCGTGGGCTACAAGCTCGATGTGGCGGAGGCGGCATGAGCGGATCCCTGTTCGGTCGGGTCGCGGTCGTGCTGACGCTGATGGTGGTGGCGCTGGCGGCGGTCATGCTGCAGGTTGCGGGTCAGCGCGAACGCTGGCATTCGGACCAGGTGCAGCAGGCGCTCCACCGGGCGCTGGCGAGCCACATGGTGGACGACAATCCCCTGCTCCGCCACGGCGAGATCGCGGCCGCGTCGCTCGACAACGCCTTTCATGCGCTGATGCTGCTGGGGCCGGCCTTCGAGATCTACGCCACCGATCTGGAGGGGCGCGTACGGGCCTACTCGGCGGAGCCGGGTAAGGTGCGCGAGATGCGCATCGAGCTGGAGCCTGTGCGCGACTTCCTGGCCGGGGAGCCGCTGCCGATCTATGGCACCGACCCCCGCAACCCTGGCCGAAGGCAGGTCTTCTCGGCGGCCCCGATCCTTGATCCCGACGGTGCCCGGCGGGGCTATCTCTACGTGATCGTCGGGGGCAGCCAGCTGAGCGCCGTCGAGCGGCAGCACGAGGCGGGGCTGTGGCAGGACCGGGCGCTGCTGTTTTCCCTCGGCGCCCTGCTGGTGGTGGTGCTGGTCTCCGGCCTGATGTTCGGCCTGCTCACCCGGCCGCTGGCTGCCCTGAACCGGGCGATGACAGCCTTTCGGGCGGGCGGGCTGTCGCGTGAGGCGATCGGTCGGCAGCTGCCTGGCTGGTCCAGCCGGGAAGTGGCCCAGTTGCAGCAGGGTTTCGTCGCGCTGGCGGAAACCGTGGCCGGCCAGCTTGAGCAGATCCGTGCCAGCGAAGAGGCGCGCCGCGAGCTGATTGCCCAGATCGCCCATGACCTGAAGACGCCGCTAGCCTCTCTGCAGGGCTATCTGGAGACCTGGCTGCTGCAGCATTCGGATGCGCCAGACCGGCAGCACGTGGAGGTCGCGCTGCGCAACGGGCGCCAGCTCCACCGGCTGGTGGAGCAGCTGCTTGAGCTGGCGCGGCTCGAGGCACGCCAGGAGCGGGCCGAGGTGGAGCCGGTGGCCGTGCTGGAGCTGGCCCACGACGTGGTGGCCCGCTTCGCGCTGGAGGCGCGGCGGCGGGGCGTCGGACTGAGCGTGGCGGGGGACGAGGACGTGCTGGCGCGGGCCGATATCGGCAAGCTGGAGCGGGTGCTGGTGAACCTCGTGGACAATGCCCTGGAGCACACGCCCTCCGGTGGCGAGGTGCGCATCGGCATCCTGCGCGAGGGCGAGGCGGTGCGCTTCGAGGTGCGCGACACCGGCTGTGGCATCGCGGCCGGGCATCAGGCGCGCATCTTCGAGCCGCGTTACCGCGCGCAGGGCGCGGCGAGCGGGGAGGGGCCGCATCTCGGTCTCGGCCTGGCCATCGTCCAGCGGTTGCTCGCCCTGCACGGCAGCACCATCCGGGTCGAGAGCGCGCCCGGCCGGGGGGCTTCGTTCAGCTTTGGTCTGGCGCGCGCCTGATCGGTCGGGGCAGGCGGGTCAGCCGATCTTCACGACGATGTCGTGGAGCGTGTTGGCACAGTGGGCCATGCGGTCAGCCCCGTTGGAGAGGTGACGGTAGATCTCGCGCCGCTTGAACATGTTGAGGTAGTCGTCGCCCTGGAACAGGTCGGCCAGTGCGCGGCGGTAGAGCTTCTCGACGCGGCGCTCGGCCTTGCGGGCAGCGTCGGCGTCGGCAGCCGCGCGAGCCGGCGTCGTGCCGAGCTGGTTGAAACCCTTGGCGAGGAAGTTCGAGCCCTCGTTGAGGCGCTGGGCCATCTCGCGGGTGAAGCCGTCCGGCATGACGCCGAGGATGTCCATCTCGTTGACGGTGGTCTTGCAGTAGTTCACCACCTCGTCCATGTCCATTATGGCGCGGTAGATGTCCTCGCGGTCGATCGGGGTCGAGAAGGCTTCGTTGAGGATATGGATGTTGCGCACCTTGATGGTGTCGGCGTCGTGCTCGTCCTTGCGGATCTCCTTGCCGATGTCCGGATCGCCGGTTTCCATGAAGCGGACCAGCAGGTCGGTGGTATGGATGACCTGTTTCGACTGGTCGCCCAGCAGCGTGAAGAAGTCCGGCGCCTTCGGGAAGATCCGGTCGAGCACTCGGTGGACAATGGAGGACGGTTGCTTGGGCATGGGGTGTTCCTCAGCTGAGGAGGCCCGAGAGGACCAGTTCGAGCAGGCCGCCGGCGAGCGCCGCGGCGGGGATGGTGATGAGCCACGTGGCGGCGATGTCCCGCGCCTTGCCCCAGCGCACGGCACGGGCACGCTCCGAGGCGCCGATGCCCATGATCGACGTGGCCACGACGTGGGTGGTCGAGACCGGGGCGCCGATCATTGAGGCGGCGAACACCACGCCGCCCGAGGCCAGCTGCGAGTTCAGGGCGTGGAGCGGGCGGACCCGGTAGATGGCGAAGCCGAGCGTGCGGACGATGCGCCAGCCGCCCGACATGGTGCCCAGCGTCATGGCCGTGGCGCAGGCCAGCATCACCCAGGTCGGGACTTCGAAGGTGTCGATCCGGCCGCCCAGCAGCAGGGCCAGGGTCAGGATACCCATGCTCTTCTGGGCGTCGTTGGCGCCGTGTGAGAAGGCCAGGGCGGCTGCCGTGACGTACTGGGCCTTGCGAAGGTGGCGGTTGAGCGTGGGACGCGCCGCCCGGAAGAGCAGGCCCGAAAAGCGATGCAGCAGGTAACCGGCGCCGAAGCCGATCAGCGGCGACAGGATCAGCGCCAGCACCACCTTGGTGACGCCGGTGAGGTGGCCGCGGGTGAGGAACTCCGAGAACCCCCACACCACGTGATCCTGGCCCGCGGCCATGACCACGGCGCCAATCAGGCCGCCGACCAGGGCATGGGAGGACGAAGAGGGGATGCCCTTCCACCAGGTGATCAGGTTCCAGATAATGGCGCCGGACAGGCCGGACAGGACGACCAGCAGGGAGAATGCGGCGGGCAGGTCCTCGAGGTGGACGAACTTGCCGATCGTGTTTGCCACGGCGGTGCCGCCCAGGACGGGGCCGAGGAACTCGAAGACGCCGACGATCGCGACCGCCTGTACCGGCTGCATCGCCCGTGAGGCGATGACCGTGGCGACGATGTTGGCCGCGTCGTGGAAACCGTTGGTGTAGTCGAACAGCAGGACGACGACGACCGCCATTACGACAAGAACCGTAAGCGCCTCCATGCCCTCCCCTGCTGTCAGAGCGGTCCGCGCGTCAAGGCGCGGCGTATCGTTATCGTCATACGTTACCACGCCCGTGGCGGCATACGACGCCTCGGAGCTGATTCAGTCGCCGCTCTGGATCGCGGCGTCGCGGCGCTGGCGAAGGCCTTCGGGCATGGTCAGGGTGTCCATGTCCCACGCTTCCATGACCAGGACGTCGAGCAGGCAGGCCTCGAGTTCGGCATGGGCGTGCTCGATGCTCTGCATGATGCGCTCATGGACGCCGAGGTCGGCGTCGCGCTGGTCGCGGCAGCTGCACTGGTAGCGGTAGAGCTGCCGTAGTTCGAGCAACGAGCGGGCGACCTGTGCCGGGCACGCGCACTGGTAGATCATGGCCTCTTCGAGGATGCGGGTGAGTTGGGCCGTGCCCAGTCGTGTGGCGGGAATGTCGCTGGTCATGCAGATGCTTACGGTTGGCCCGGTGCCCGACTTTAGGGCGTCGCGCCGGGTAGGCACAATGGGGGCCTGACACGCAGGAGGACAAGCGATGCGGATCGGGGTGGATCTGGGCGGAACCAAGATCGAGGCCATCGTCCTGGACGACGCCGGCATGACACGCTTCCGCCAGCGGGTGGCGACGCCCCAGGGGGACTACCGTGCCACGATCGAAGCCGTCGCCGGCCTGGTAGCCGAGGCGGAGACGGCCGCCGGCCGGCGCTGCAGCGTCGGCGTCGGGACGCCGGGCGCGCCATCGCGGATCGACGGGCGCATTCGCAATGCCAACTCGACCTGCCTCAATGGCCAGCCCCTGAAGGGGGATCTCGAGTCCCGGCTGGAACGGCCCCTGCGGCTCGCCAACGACGCCAACTGTCTGGCCTTGTCCGAGGCGGTGGACGGTGCCGCGGCGGGGGCCGGGGTGGTCTTCGCGGTCATTCTCGGGACGGGCGTGGGTGGCGGCATTGCGGTTGCCCAGCGTGTCCTCGAAGGGCCCAACGGCATTGCCGGCGAGTGGGGCCACAACCCCCTGCCCCTGCCGGCTGCCGACGACCTGCCCCTGCCCGCCTGCTACTGCGGTCGGGCGGGCTGCATCGAGGCTTACCTGTCCGGCCCCGCGATGCATGCCGACCACCTGCGACACGGGGGATCGGCGCGCGACGCGAAGACCATCGCCGAGGGCGCGCAGGCCGGCGACGTGGCCTGCGAGGCGACACTCGCGCGCTATGAGCGTCGCCTCGCGCGGGCACTGGCGGGAGTGCTCAACATCCTTGACCCGGACGTGGTGGTGCTGGGGGGCGGTCTGTCCAACATGGCGCGCCTGACCGAGACGGTGCCGGCCCTGTGGGGACCGCACGTGTTCTCCGACCGGGTCGATACGCGACTGGTATGCAGCCGGCACGGGGACTCCTCGGGCGTCCGGGGGGCTGCGTGGCTGTGGGGCCCGGGCGAGTTGCCGGGCTGAAGGGCCGGGCGGGGGCCGGTTCAGACGTCCATCGGGTCCACGTCGAGACGCCAACGCAGCTCGCGCCCGGCCGGCAGTCGGTAGAGGGCGGCAACCCAGGCCTGCAGGAAGGCCTGCAGGGTAGGCCGCTGGAGCGACTCGACCAACAGCTGGGCGCGCTCGCGGCGGGCGAGCCGGACCATCCGCATGGGTACCGGGTCGTAGATCTGGAGCGCCGGGTTGGCCAACGGCCCGGCCAGCGTCGCCGCCCGCTTGAGGAAGTCGAGTGCGTCGGCAATCGCCGGCGCATCGGCGCGCAACATGGCCTGGTAGGCGAACGGCGGAAAACCGGCGCGGCGGCGCTCGTCGAGCGCGAGCGCGCAGAAGCGCGGGAAGTCATGGCGGACGAGGCAGGTGTAGAGGGGGTTCTCCGGGAATTCGGTCTGGACCAGCACCTCGCCGGGCAGATCCGCCCTCCCCGCTCGCCCACCCACCTGCATGAGCTGCTGGAAAAGCCGCTCCGGCGCGCGAAAGTCGGCGGCGTGGAGCGAGGCGTCGGCACCGATCACACCGACCAGGGTCAGGCGGGGAAAGTCGTGTCCCTTCGCCATCATCTGGGTGCCGACCAGGATATCGGCGTCGCCGGCTGCGATGCGGGCGAGCAAGGCCTCCCACTGGGGGCGGGAGCGGACCGCATCGCGGTCGAGGCGCAGGATGCGGGCGTCCGGGAAGAGCTCGCCCAGCCGCTCCTCGATCCGTTGCGTACCACGGCCGAAGGCGTGGATGTCCTGGTTGCCGCATTGCGGGCAGGCGCGGGGAATCGGCCCGTCGGTGCCGCAGTGATGGCAGCGCATGCGACCCTCCGCGAGGTGGACGACGCGGTTCGCGGAGCAGTGGTCGCAGGCGCTGATCCAGCCGCAGGCGGTACAGCTCAGTACCGGGGCGTAGCCGCGGCGATTGAGGAACACCAGGGTCTGCTCCTGACGTTGCACGCGCAGCCGGATGGCATCAATCAGCTGCGGACTGAGGCCCTGGTCGAGCTTGGTGAGGCGGGTGTCGATGCGACGGACGGCCGGCAGGGCGGCGGCGAGGGCCCGCTGGGCCAGATCGAGTCGCGTGTAGCGGCCATCCAGGGCGTGCTGCCAGCTCTCGAGCGATGGGGTCGCCGAGCCGAGCACGAGCGGGACATTGCGCTCGCGGGCGCGCCAGACGGCGAGGTCCCGGGCCGAGTAGCGGACGCCTTCGAGCTGGGCATAGGAGGCGTCGTGCTCCTCGTCCACCAGGATCAGGCCCAGCCTCGGCATCGGCGTGAAGATGGCGAGCCGGGTGCCGAGCACGATGTCTGCGGCACCGGTCATGGCCTGCACGAAACCGGCCGAACGGGCACCGTCGGACTGGGCCGAGTGGAGCGCGACCACCGTGGCGGCGGGGAAGCGCTGGCGCACGCGGGACTCAAGCTGGGGGGTCAGGCCGATCTCGGGCACCAGGAACAGGACCTGCGCACCGCGCGCGAGCTGCCAGCGCGCGAGCTGGAGGTAGACCTCGGTCTTGCCACTGCCGGTCACGCCGTACAGCAGCCAGGTATGAAAGCGCGGGCCGCCGTCTTCTATGGCGGCGAGGGCCTGGGTCTGGCCAGGCGTTGGCGCCTGCTCGCCGACGGCGCGCGCGGGCTCGCGTCCGGCCATCGGAGCGATCCAGCCGCGTGCGAGCGCATCGGTGATGGGGGCGGCGGATTCGAGGGCCGCGCGCAAGGCGGAGCGGCGGGCCGGGCCATGGGCGAGCAGCCATTCGGCAGCGGCGCGGGCCTTTCTCGCCCGGTGGGCGGCGGCGATGGCCGCGCGGCCATCGGGCGTCGCCTCGAGGAGGGGGTCGGTGTCGCGGTCGTCTATGGCGGCGGCCCGGCGCAGGCCGGGCGGCAGTGCGAGGTGGATCACTTCGCCGATGGGCGCGTGGTAGTAACGGGCCGCAAAGGCAACGAGGGCGAGCCAATCGGCGGGGAGCGCGGGTACCTCGTCAAGGATGGCATCGACGGGTTTGAGGCGGTGAGCCTCGACATCGGACTGATCGACCAGCGCGAGGATGACGCCGTTCTGGAATCCGCGCCCGAACGGAACACGAACACATCGCCCGACATCCGCTGTGGATGCTTTTTCCGCCGTGTAATCAAACGTTTGCGGAAGCGGAACGGGAAGTGCCACGCGGACGATAGGCATCTGATCGGCGAGTGAATGATGAAAAGTTATTTAAAAACAGCGGTATAAGCTAGCTTTCTCAAGCAGAATCGGACAAATGGGGTGCAATCGCGCGCAACAAAACCGTAATCAGGGCTTCTCCACAGTTCCTGTGGATAAGTGTGTGGGAAAGCCTGCTCCGACACCGGGTTTCCCTATGCATGGCAGGGGGAAAGGTCAATCGCCCAAAAATTGGGCAGAACGAAAAGCGAATAAAAACAATGCGTTAGCGGAATTGTCCAGATGTTGGTCAAAAGTCGTAGCAGACCCCCTGGGGAACAGTACGGTGTGCATAAGTCAACACCCTTTACGCAGTTTTTTTTCTTGACCTGACGGCGCAGCGGTGTTTCGCAGCAGGCAAAAAAAGGGCCGGTCTCGAACCGGCCCGTTCCGTGTCCATCGGGTCTCGCGCTCAGCCGGCGGCGCGGATCTGGCGGCTGTGGGCATGGACGGTCTCGACCAGCACCGAGACGTTCTCGGGCGGAGTGAACTGGGAGATGCCGTGGCCCAGGTTGAAGACGTGCCCGGGGTGATTGCCGAAGCTGTCGAGGACGCGGCGGGCTTCTTCGGCGACCGCTTCCGGGGTGCCGAAGAGGACGGCCGGGTCGAGGTTGCCCTGCAGGGCAACGCGGTCACCCACCCGCTGGCGGGCCTGGCCGATGTCCATCGTCCAGTCCAGGCCGACGGCGTCGTAACCGGCGTTGGCGATGTCCTCCAGCCACAGGCCACCCCCCTTGGTGAAGACGATGCAGGGCACCTGGCGACCCTCGCGCTCGCGGATCAGACCGGCGGCGATCTGCTGCAGGTAACGCAGCGAGAACTCCCGGTAGGCGTTGTGGGACAGCACGCCACCCCACGAATCGAAGACCATCACCGCCTGGGCGCCTGCCTCGATCTGGGCATTCAGGTAAGCCACGACGGCCTGCGCGGTGACCTCCAGGATGCGGTGCATCTGGTCGGGCTGCGAGTACATCAGCGACTTGACCTTGCGGTAGTCGCTCGAGCTGCCGCCTTCGACCATGTAGCAGGACAGCGTCCAGGGACTGCCGGAGAAGCCGATCAGGGGTACGCGACCGTCGAGGGCGCGACGGATCTCGCTGACCGCGTCCATCACGTACTGCAGCTCGCCGTGGGGGTCCGGCACCGTCAGCCGCGCAATGTCGGCGGCATCCTTGAGCGGGCGCTCGAACTTCGGACCCTCGCCTTCTGCAAAGTAGAGCCCGAGTCCCATGGCGTCGGGCACGGTGAGGATGTCGGAGAAGAGGATGGCGGCGTCGAGGTCATAGCGCTCGAGCGGCTGAAGGGTCACTTCGCAGGCCATCGTCGGACTCTTGCACAGCTGCAGGAAGCTGCCGGCGCGTTTGCGGGTGGCACAGTACTCGGGCAGGTAGCGTCCGGCCTGGCGCATCAGCCACAGGGGCGTGTACTCGGTGGGCTGGCGCATCAGGGCGCGCAGGAAGGTGTCGTTGCGGAGCTGGGTCACGTTCGGGTTACCTGGTTGCCGGCCGCAGCGGCCGAATCCCGGGATTATCCCGTTTTTCTGCCCTCGCCGCAGCTTGCGCGGGCGCAAAGCATGACCGGGGTCTATTTGCGCCAGAAGGCTGGCGTCAGGACGACCAGCAGGGTGAAGATCTCGAGTCGCCCGAGCAGCATTGCGCCCGTGCATACCCAGGTGGCAAAGTCGGACAGGACCGAGTAGTTCGAGGCGGGTCCGACGCCGGAGAGCCCGGGGCCGGTGTTGTTGAGGCAGGCGACGACGGCCGAGAAGGCGGTGACCAGCTCGACGCCACTCGCCGAGAGGACCAGGGTCAGCGTCACGATGCTGACCATGTAGATGAACGAGAAGCCCAGCACCGCGTGCAGGATGTGGTCGGGTATCTGCTGGGCGCCGAGGCGGACCGGGAGGACTGCGTTCGGGTGGATCGCCCGGGCCAGCTCCCGGTACACCTGCTTGTAGAGGATGATCGCGCGCATCAGCTTGATGCCGCCACCGGTGGAACCGGAACAGGCGATGAAGCTGCCCAGGAACAGGATCCAGATCTGGGCGAACATGGGCCAGAAGGTGTAGTCCGAAGTGGCGAAGCCCAGCGATGTGGCGAGCGAGATCGAGTGGAAGGCCACGTAGCGCAGCGTCTGCCAGAAGTCCCCGTAGGCGTTGTGGGGCATCAGGTAGATGGTGATCAACAGGATGCTGGCGGCCAGCACGCCGAAGTAGAACGGCAGTTCCCGGTCGAAGCGGTAAGGCTTGTAGGAGCGCTGGTAGAGCGCCATGAAGTGGGTGCCGTAATTGATGCCGGAGAGCAGCGCGAAGCCCATCACCACCAGCTCGATGTCGAGGCTGTTGAAGTGACCGATGCTGGCGTCCTTGCTCGAGAAGCCACCCAGGCCCATGATCGAGAAGGCGTGCATCAGGGAGTCCCAGACGTCCATGCCAACCAGGTGAAGGGACAGCCAGCAGGCCAGCGTGAAGACCAGATAGACGAGCCACAGGCCCTTGGCGGTCTCGGCGATGCGTGGCGTGAGGCTCGCGTCCTTCATGGGCGTCGGCGTCTCGGCCTTGAAGATCTGGCGGCCACCGATGCCGAGCAGCGGGAGGATTGCCACCACCAGCACGATGACGCCCATGCCGCCGATCCAGTGCATGAAGGTGCGCCAGAAGTTGAGCGACAGCGGCAGGTTGTCGAGACCCGAGAGCACCGTCGCGCCGGTGGCGGTCAGGCCGGAGGTCGCCTCGAAGTAGGCGTCGGTGAAGCTCAGGTCTTCAAGGTGGAAGTAGAGCGGCAAGGCGCCGAAGATCGGCAGCACCATCCACGTCAGGGCGACCAGCAGGAAGGCGTCGCGCGGCTTGAGGTCGCGGCGATGGCGGCGGGTGGCGAGCCACAGCAGCACGCCAGTGGCAAGGGTGGACGCCAGCGCTTCATCGTAGGAGAGCGTGGCGCCGTCCTGCAGGAACCAGGACACGCCCAGCGGTGCCAGCAACAGCAGGCCGAAGAACAGGATGATCACGGCCAGCGGATTGAGCACCGGCCCCCACGAGCGCATGGGGCTCGGGCTGGTGTCGGGCTCGGGGCGGGCCAGGGCTCTACCGGCGGCGGGTTGCGTCATGTGGCGCTCATTTTCGCCAGAAATAGGGGCTCAGCACCACCAGCAGGGTGAAGATCTCGAGGCGGCCGAGGAGCATGGCGAAGGTGCAGACCCAGGTCTGGAAGTCGTTGAGGATTGCGTAGGTGGTCGCGGGCCCGACATCGCCGAGGCCGGGGCCGGTGTTGTTCACGCAGGCCACCACGGCGGAGAAGGCGGTGATCGGGTCCAGGCCGGAAAGGACCATGATCAGGGTCAGCGTGACCAGGACCACCATGTACATGAAGGCAAAGGCCAGCACCGCGAAGAGGATCGGGCTCTGCACGGCATCGCTGCCAAACTTCACCGGCGAGACGGCCGCCGGGTGGAGGGAACGCTTCAGTTCGCGGAAGACCTGCTTGTAGAGGATCATGGCCCGCATCATCTTGATGCCGCCGCCGGTCGAGCCGGCGCAGGTGACGAAACTGCACAGGAACAGCAGCCACAGGGGCGCGAACACCGGCCACAGGGTGTAGTCGGTATTGGCGAAGCCCGTGGTCGTGGCGATCGAGACCGTATTGAAGGCCGCAAAGCGCAGGGCCTGGGCGAAGCTCGGGTAGGTGCCCGTGGCGAACAGGTAGCAGGCCATCGCGAAGACACTGGCCAGCATCACCACGACGTACCAGCGGACCTCGGGGTCGCGGTGGTAGGGCTTGAGGCTCTTCTCGCGAATCGCCATGAAATGGGTCGCGAAGTTGAGGCCGGCCAGCGTCATGAAGCCGATCGTCACGAGCTCGACGGTCGGCGAATCCCAGTAGGCAAAGCTCTGGTCGTGGGTCGAGAAGCCACCCAGGCCCATGGTGGTGAACATGTGCACCACCGCGTCGTCCCAGCTCATCCCGGCCCAGTGCAGGGCGAACACGCAGAGCAGGCTGATGAGGCCGTACACGGCCCACAGGCCTTTGGCGGTCTGGGCCATCCTCGGCGTGAGTTTCGAGTCCTTCATGGGGCCCGGCGCCTCGGCCTTGAAGAGCTGCCGGCCGCCGACGCCGAGCAGCGGCAGGACCGCGACGGCCAGCACGATCAGCCCCATGCCGCCCAGCCACACCAGCAGCATCCGCCAGAAGTTGATCGAGTAGGGCAGCGCGTCGAGGCCAGAGATCACGGTGGCGCCGGTGGTGGTCAGGCCCGAGACGGCTTCGAAGTAGGCATCGGTGAAGCTCATTCCCGGCAGGTAGAGCCACAGTGGCAGGGCGGCCACCGCGGGCAGCAGGGTCCAGGTGAGCACGACCAGCAGGAAGCCGTCCCGGGTGGTGAGCTCGCGGGTGTGTTGGCGGCTGAGCCACCACAGGAAGAGGCCGGTACCGACCGTCAGCGCGAAGGCCTCGTCGAACACGGTCTCGGCGGCTTCGTGGCGCCACCAGGAAATGCCGATCGGGGCCAGCATGGTGAGGCCGAAGATACCGACGATCAGCGACAGGACGCGCGCGATCGAGAGCAGGTGGTTGAGGCGCGCGATGGGCACTGCGGTGCTCAGAAGAAACCGAATCCGACCTGGAAGAGCTTCTCGACCTTGGCGACCTGCTTCTTCGAGACGCAGAAGA
>JBNLCM010000022.1:0-35550 GCA_050303815.1 Rhodocyclaceae bacterium | reverse complement strand
GAGGACGGTCCGCCTTCCCGCAGCGTGCCGGGAACGAACTGGCGGCGGATGTCGGCGTGGGCCGGCAGGTCCGCAAAGCGGTCGAACGGATCCGGCTGGTGGATCCAGGGGTAGTCGCCCTGGGTCACCCAGGGCTGGCTGTCGAGCGGCAGGCGATAGCCCATCGCCGAATCACCGGGCACGAGGTAGCAGCGCTCGCTGCGCAGGAACCAGGGGCCGGTCTGCCACTCGCCGGTCGCGGTGTTGCGGGTGATCGGCAGGACGTGGCCGATGACCTTGTCGAGGCCCTGGGAGAAGACCTTCATCAGGCGTTCGCGCTCCAGCGGGTCATCGACCCGTGAATCGAACGGATCCACGTTCACCGGCAGCCGGCGCTCGCGCCACAGATAGTAGAAGACGTCTTCGAAACCGGGGAACACGTAGCCCGAGTCGAGCGCCAGCCGCTCGGCCACGCTCCGCAGGAAGCGTCCGGCGATCTCCTCGTCGGCGATGCCGCCCACCCGCTCGTCGGCGATCAGGTCGCTGTTCAGCCAGATGGGCTCGCCGTCCTTGCGCCAGAAGCAGTTGAGCGACCAGCGGGGCAACTGCTCGCCCGGGTACCACTTGCCCTGGCCGAAATGCACCAGGCCCCGCTGCGCATACTTGCTGCGCAGGCGGTGGTAAAGCTCGGCCGAGAGCAGCTTCTTGGTGGGGCCGAGGGCATCGG
The DNA here is from genome assembly GCA_050303815.1 of Rhodocyclaceae bacterium. Taxonomy (GTDB): domain Bacteria; phylum Pseudomonadota; class Gammaproteobacteria; order Burkholderiales; family Rhodocyclaceae; genus Cognatazoarcus. The sequence continues at coordinate 34,844 of JBNLCM010000022.1, read as the reverse complement.
TGTTCCATTCCGCGCCATCCGGATCGTCGACCGACACGAAGGTCGGCTCGCCACCCTGGGTCAGACGCACGTCCATGGTGCGCAACTCGCCGTCCACGAGATGACCGAGGGCCTCGATCTCCTTCCACTGCTCGTCGGTGTAGGGCTTCGTGACTCGGGGTGCCTCCCAGACGCGGGAGACCGACATTTCGTGGCCGAACTCCACCTCGCACTCGTCGAGCGCGCCGGTCACCGGCGCCGCCGAGCCGGGCTCGGGCGTGCACGCAATCGGGATATGTCCCTCGCCGGCGAGCAGGCCCGAGGTCGGATCGAGTCCGATCCAGCCGGCACCCGGCAGGAACACCTCGCACCAGGCGTGCAGGTCGGTGAAGTCCTTTTCCGGTCCCGACGGACCGTCGAGCGACTTGACGTCCGGCGCGAGCTGGATCAGGTAGCCGGACACGAAGCGCGCGGCGAAACCCAGGTGGCGAAGCAGCTGGACCAGCAGCCAGGCCGAGTCGCGGCAGGAACCCGAGCGCTTCTCGAGGGTCTCTTCCGGAGTCTGGACGCCGGGCTCCATCCGGATCAGGTAGCCGATGTGCTGCTGCAGCTTCTGGTTGAGATCGACCAGGAAGTCCACCGTGCGGACCTTGGCGCGCGGCACGGTGGCGAGGTACTGGGCGAACATCGGGGTCGGTGCCATCTTCTTGCGGAAGGGCGCCAGCTCCTCGCTCTGCCAGTCCTCGTAGCTGATCGGGAAATGCTCGGCGCGGGGCTCCAGAAAGAAGTCGAAGGGGTTGTGCACCGCCATCTCGGCGACGAGGTCCACTTCGATGTGGAAGCAGGTGGTCTTCTCCGGGAAGACGAGGCGCGCCTGATAGTTGGACTGGGGGTCCTGCTGCCAGTTGATGAAGTGGGTCTCGGGCTTGATCCGCATCGAATACGACAGGATGCGGGTGCGGCTATGCGGCGCGGGCCGCAGGCGGATGATCTGCGGGCCGAGGTTGATCGGCCGGTCGTAGTCGTAGCGGGTGACGTGATGGAGCGCTACGTGGATGGACATATTGGAGCCTCTTGCGGGGAAGATTCAGCTTGTTTTAGCAAGGAACAGACCAAGCGTCGATACGCCGGTATTCACTGCCTACAGCGTAACGGCGTGGTGCCTTGCGGTGCAGTGCAAGGGATTCTTGCACCGCGGTGAGGCATTCTGAAGCCGTGAGATTGCGAAAGCTATTTCGGCAGTCCACAGTGGTCGACAAGGCCGCGATCGTGTTGTGGCCGGTACACAGGATCAAAGACGGAACATGAACACTCGGCAAGTCATCGATGAGATCCATTCAGCGCTGACCACGTTTCGGCGCGATATCCATGCCCATCCCGAACTCGCCTTCGAAGAGCACCGCACGGCGGAGCTGGTAGCCGCCCGCCTGGAGGCCCTGGGCATCGAAACCCACCGCGGCGTCGGCCGGACCGGCGTGGTCGGCGTGATCCGAAAGGGCACCGCGAAGCGCTCGATCGGGCTGCGGGCCGACATGGACGCGCTGCCGATCACCGAGCGCAACAGCTTCCCGCACCATTCCCGCCACGCCGGCCGAATGCACGCCTGCGGTCACGATGGCCACACGACGATGCTGCTTGGCGCGGCCGAGGTGCTGGCCCGGCGGGCCGTTTTCGACGGGACGGTGCACCTGATCTTCCAGCCGGCCGAGGAGGGCGACGGCGGCGGGCGCGAGATGATCGAGGATGGCCTCTTCGAGCGCTTCCCGATGGACTCGGTGTTTGGCATGCACAACTGGCCTGGCCTGCCGGCCGGCCACTTCGCGGTGCATGCCGGGCCCGTGATGGCGTCCGCAGACCACTTCGAGGTGGAGATCCGGGGGCACGGAGCCCATGCCGCCATGCCCCACCTGGGTGTCGACCCCGTCGCCGCTGGCGCGGCGCTGGTTCAGGCGCTGCAGACCATCGCCAGCCGCACGATCGATCCGGTGGATCCGGTTGTCGTCTCGGTGACGCAGTTCCATGCCGGCGAGGCCAACAACGTGATTCCGGACCGGGCCCTGCTCGGCGGCACCGTGCGCGCATTCCGGCCCGAGGTGCAGGACCGCGTCGAGCAGGCCATGCAGCGGATCTGCGCGGGCATTGGGGCGAGCTTCGGCGCCAACGTGAACTTCCAGTACCACCGGGGCTACCCCCCGACCATCAACAGCGTCGACGAGGCCGCCCGCTGCGTCGCGGTGGCCCGCGAAGTCGCCGGCGCGGCCGGCGTGCGCACCGACATGAAGCCCAGCATGGGCGCCGAGGATTTCTCTTTCTTCCTTCTCCAGCGCCCGGGCGCCTACGTCTGGATCGGCAACGGGCCGGGCGAGGGCGGCTGCACGCTCCACAACCCGCACTACGACTTCAACGACGAGATCATCCCGGCCGGGGTGGCCTACTGGACCCGGCTGGTCGAGACCCTGCTGTCGACGGACGGGTCGGGCGGGGGCGCGGCATGAAGCTGGACGATCCCTTTGGCCGCAGCGCCGGCAAGAACGAACGGGACTACCAGAACCTGAAGGCCGCCCTGGTCGACGCCGGCATCGACAGTCCCGCCAAGGTGGCCGCGATGCGGAGCAACGTTGTCCGCAACGCGGTGATCGTCGCGGCCGTGGTGCTGGCGGTGGTCGGCCTGGTGGCCGTCCTCCTGCCGGACGCGCTGGGCTTCGTCGGCATCTGCGCCGTCGTGATCGGCATCTGGATCGCGGCCAGCACGGTGCGTGGCCGCGCCCATCTCGCGCGTTACCTGCGCGAGATCAAGCCGGGCTGAGCGCGGGTGTTCAGCCGGCGCGGCGGGCCTCGCCGCGCGCGGCCAGGTAGATGCCGACCAGCAGCAGGCTGAAGCCGGCGAACTGGAGCGGCGCAAAGCCCTCGCCGAAGATCAGCCAGGCCAGCAGGGCGCTGCCGACCGGCTCGCCCAGCGTGACCACCGCGACGAAGGTCGCCGAAACGTGGCGCAGCGACCAGTTGTAGGCGGTATGGCCAAGCAACTGGGGACCGAGCGCCATCCCCAGCAGGACCAGCCAGGCGGTCGCCGAATGGGCGAGCAGGGGCGCGCCAGCGAGGCCGCTGGCCGCCACCAGGAACAGAGCCGCGGCACCGTAGGCCAGCCAGACATAGGCCGGCAGACCCAGCCCGGCACGCAGGCGCCGGCCGATCAGCAGATAGGCCGAGAAGCACCAGCTGCCCACCAGCGCCAGGGCATTGCCGAGCAGGGGCTGGCGGCCGGGACCGCCGAGCTGGCTGTCGCTCCAGAAGATCAGCAGGCTGCCCGCCAGCGAGAGCGCGATGCCGCCCACCATCAGCCGGTGTGGTCGCTCGCCGAAGAAGAGGAAGGCCGCGAGGCCTATCCACAGCGGATTGGTGGTCACCAGGGCCGTGCTGGATGCCACCGAGGTGTATTCGAGCGAGCTGATCCAGGTGGCGAAATGCAGGGCCAGAAAGAAGCCCGCAACCAGCGCCAGGCGCAGCTGGCGCCGGTCGAGGGCGAGCAGTTCGCGCCGGGCCTGGAGCAGGGCGATCGGCGTGACGAGCAGCGCCGCGAGTCCGAGGCGCCAGCTCGCCACCACGAGGGAGCTGACGCCTTCGGCCTGGGCGAGGCGGGCGAGGATGGCGCCGAAGGAAATCGCCAGCAGTCCGACGCCGAGCACGACGAAGGGCGCCCAGCGCGGTGGCGCAGGAGTCTGTCCGGGCATGGGGGGATTGCGTCAGGGGTCAGGCGTGACCGCCCTCCAGGTACGCTGCGCGCACCTCGGGACTGGCCAGCAGCGCCTCGCCGGTTCCTGCCAGCGTGATGCCACCATGCTGCAGGACGTAGCCCCGGTGGGCGACGCGCAGGGCATGGTTGGCGTTCTGCTCGACCAGCAGGATGGTCATGCCGTGGTCGCGGTTGAGCTCCCGCACGATCTGGAAGATGCGTCGGATGTAGATGGGCGCGAGGCCGAGCGAGGGCTCATCGAGGAGCAGCAGCTTCGGCCGGCTCATCAGCGCGCGGCCGATCGCCAGCATCTGCTGCTCGCCACCGGACAGCGTACCGGCGCGCTGGGCCTCCCGTTCCTGGAGGATGGGAAACATCGCGAAGACGCGCGCGATGTCGGCGTCGAAATTGTCCGGGGCGGCAAAGCCGGCGCCCATCTGGAGGTTCTCCATCACCGTCATGCGCGGGAAGATCCGGCGGCCTTCGGGGACCAGCGCGATGCCCCGGTGGGCGATCTCGTGGGTGCGTAGCTGCGTGATGTCCTCGCCGTCGAACACGATGCGCCCGGCGCTGGCGCGGGGGCTGCCGAAGAGGCTCATCATCAGGGTCGACTTGCCGGCGCCGTTGGCACCGATCAGCGTGACGATCTCGCCGACCTGCACCTCGACATCGATGCCGCGCAGCGCGTGGATGTGACCGTAGTGGGCGTGCACGCCCTCCATCGTGAGCATCATGCCGTGGCCCCTCCCGAGACCGCCTCGTCCTCGTCCTCGTCTTCGCCCAGGTAGGCCTTGATGACCTGCGGGTCATTGCGCACGATCTCGGGGGTGCCCTCGGCGATCTTGCGACCGTAGTTGATCACGCCGATGTGGTCCGACACGTTCATCACCACGCTCATGTCGTGCTCGATCAGCAGGATTGCGATGCCGCGCTCGCGGCACAGATGCAGCAGCAAGTCGTTCAGCTCGGCCGATTCCCGCGGGTTGAGGCCGGCTGCCGGTTCGTCAAGGCACAGCAGCACCGGGTCCACGCACAGGGCGCGGGCGATCTCGATGCGACGCTGGATGCCGTAGGGCAGGTCGCCCGCCGCGTGGTCGGCGAGCTGGGCCAGCCCCAGGCGCTCGAGCCAGGTGGCCGCCCGCTCGACGGCGGCCGCCTCGGCACGCCGGTAGGCCGCGAGGCCGAACAGGCCGGCAACCGAGAAGCGGGACGCGCGCTGGAGCACGTTGTGTTGCGCGACGATCAGGTTCTCCAGCACGGTCATCTTCGGGAACAGCCGGATATTCTGGAAGGTGCGCACCACCTGGGCGTCCCGCACCACCTTGTGGCTGGCGAGGGCCTCCAGCCGCATTTCGCCGCGTCGTGGGTGGGCGAGCCGCAGCGTGCCGCTGGTGGGCTTGTAGAAGCCGGTCAGGCAGTTGAAGAGCGTGGTCTTGCCGGCGCCGTTCGGTCCGATGATGCCGGTGATGCGGCCCGCCGGAACCTCGAGCGACAGGTCATCGATGGCGGTGAGGCCGCCGAAGCGCATGGTCAGGTTGCGGACCGACAGTAACGTGCTCATGCCGGCTCCTCCCCGCGCTGGCCGAGCCGCAGCGTCGGCTCCCGGTGCGACAGCAGGCCGCCGGGCTTCCAGACCATGATCAGCACCATCGCGGCGCCGAAGAGCAGCATCCGGTACTCCGCGAAGTTGCGGCCGAACTCGGGGATCAGCACCAGCAGTGCCGCGGCCAGCACGACCCCGAGCTGGGAGCCCATGCCACCCAGGACGACGATCGCGAGCACGATCGCCGACTCGGTGAACACGAAGCTCTCGGGCGAGATGAAGCCCTGCCGGGCGGCGAAGAACACGCCGGCGAAGCCACCCAGCATGGCGCCGATGGCGAAGGCCGAGAGCTTGATGTTGGTGGTGTTCATGCCCATCGCACGGCAGGCGATCTCGTCCTCCCGCAGGGCTTCCCAGGCGCGTCCGACCGGCAGCCGTCGCAGCCGCGAGACGAAGACGTGGGTCAGCAGGGCCAGCACGAGGATCAGGTAGTAGAGGAAGATCAGGCGCTGCATCGGCGAATAGTCGAGGCCGAAGAAGGCCGCGAAGCTCTGCTCCCCTTCGGCTGGCCGGCGCGTGAACTCGAGGCCGAAGAAGCTCGGCCGCGGAATCGAGCTGATGCCGTTGGGGCCACCGGAGAAGTCGGTCCAGTTGACCAGGATGATGCGGATGATCTCGCCGAAGCCCAGTGTCACGATGGCCAGGTAGTCGCCGCGCAACCTCAGGATGGGGTAGCCCAGCAGGATGCCGAAGGTGGCAGCCAGGGCACCCGATACCGGCAGCGCCTGCCAGAACCCCCATCCATGCTCGGTGGCGAGGATGGCGTAGCTGTAGGCGCCGACCGCGTAGAACGCGACGTAGCCGAGGTCGAGCAGGCCCGCCAGGCCGACCACCACGTTGAGGCCCCAGCCGAGCATGACGTAGATCAGCACGGTGGTGGCCGTGTCCACCACGTAGCGGTTGTCGGAGAACAGGATCGGCAGGCCAATGGAGGCACCCAGGGCGAACCAGCCCAGCCAGGTGGTCACGCGGCGGGCGGTACTGGCGGCGCTCGCCGCGGTCGAGCCCTGGGCCTGCTGGCGTGCGAGCTTGCGGGCCTTCAGGTGGTCGAGGGCGGCACGCAGGGCGATGCGCCCGCCGAAGGCCACGGCGACGAACAGGGCCAGCATGCCGAAGCGGGTGCTGACCTCGAGGTGGCCGCCGGCATCGACGGTGGTGAGTCCGATCAGCGGGATGCCCAGCAGCAGGGCGACGAAGGCGACCCAGCCGGCGTCGCGCAGACGCTCCGCCGGGCTCATCCGGTGGTGGGCGAAGACGACGGCGCTCATCAGACCTTCTCCACTTCGGGGCGACCCAGCAGGCCCGAGGGCCGGAGCATGAGCACCAGGCAGAGGATGCCGAAGGTGGCCACATCCTTGTACTCCGCCCACAGGTAGGCCGCCCAGAAGGACTCGATCAGGCCGATCAGCAGGCCGCCCAGCATGGCGCCGGGCAGCGAGCCGATGCCTCCGAGCACCGCGGCGGTGAAGGCCTTGATCCCGGCAAGGAAGCCAATGAAGAAGTCGACCACGCCGTAGTACACAGTGACCATTACCCCGGCGACCGCGGCGAGCGAAGCGCCGAGCATGAAGGTCAGGGAAATCGTGCGGTCCACGTTTACGCCGAGCAGCGAAGCCATCGTGCGGTCCTGCTCGCAGGCGCGCTGCTGGCGGCCGAAGGGGGTGCGCGTGATCATCCAGGTGAAGGCGGACATCAGGATCACGGTCGTGACGATGATCAGCAACTGGCTCCAGCCGATCTGCACGGTGAAGTCCGGTGTCGCCCACAGCTCGATGCCGCCCTCGATGACCGGCGGGATCGGCTTGACACGCGCCCCCTGGGTGAGCTGGACGGTGTTCTGCAGGAAGATCGACATGCCGATCGCCGAGATCAGCGGCGCCAGCCGGGTCGAGCCGCGCAGCGGTCGGTACGCGACGCGTTCGACAGCCCAGCCGTAGGCAGACGTGAAGAAGATCGTCACCATCAGCACGAACACCAGCGCGAGGGGGATCGAGCTGACGTCGGCGGCCGCGAGCAGGGTGAAGCAGGTGACCGCGATGAAGGCGCTCACCATGAAGATGTCGCCGTGGGCGAAGTTGATCATGCCGATGATGCCGTACACCATCGTGTAGCCGATCGCGATCAGGCCGTACATGGCGCCGAGCGTCAGGCCGTTGATGAGTTGCTGGAGTGCGTAGGCCACGTGGTCTCCCGTTCGGTTCAGGGCCGCTGCCTGGGCGGCGGCGGAGGCGGGGTGGTGCGTGGGCGGGCGCCGGACAGACGGCGCCCGCGGCGGTCAGGCAGGCCCGCCGCGGCGGGCCTGCGGGGACTTACTTGGCGTAGTCGTACTGGCCGCCCTGCCAGCGATACACGACGAAGCCGGGCGCCTTCTGGTCACCCTTGGCGTCGAAGGACAGATCGCCGATCACGGTCTTGAAGGTGCCGCCGCGCAGGGCTTTCTCGAGGGCGACGTAGTCGGTGCTCTTGGCCTGGGTGGCGGCCTGCTCGAAGAGCTGCATCGCCGCGTAGGCGTAAAGCACGTAGCCTTCAGGCTCGACGCTGGCGGCGCGGAATTTCTCCACCACCGGCGCGGCGTCGGGATTCTTGCGCGGGTCCGGCGAGAAGGTGAAGAGCACGTTGTCGGCGGCGGGGCCGGCCGCGGTGACGAGCTCGGAGTTCGTCATCGTGTCGCCGCCCATCACGGTCAGATCGAGGCCCGCCTGGCGTGCCTGGCGCAGGATCAGGGCGACCTCGGTGTGGTAGCCGCCAAAGGCCATCACCTCGACACCGTCCCGCTTCAGCTTGGTGACGATGCCCGAGTAGTCCTTCTCGCCGGCCGTGATCGACTCGCGCAGAACCGGCTTGGCGCCCTTGGCTTCCATGGCCTTGGCGATCTCGTCGGCGAGGCCCTTGCCGTAGGCGCTCTTGTCGTCGACCACAGCGACCTTCTTGCCCTTGAACTGCTCGGCCAGGTAGGTCCCGGCCACCATGCCCTGCTGGTCGTCACGCCCCATGATGCGGAAGATATTGCCCAGTCCCCGCTCCGTCACCTTCGGGTTGGTCGATACGGTGGCCATCGGAATGTCCGCCTCGACATAGACTTCGGAGGCCGGGATCGTCGAGCTCGAGCACCAGTGGCCATGCATGAAGACGATGCCCTTGTTCACCATCGTGTTGGCGACCGACACGGCCTGCTTCGGGTCGCAGGCGTCGTCGCCGACCTCAAGGACCAGCTTCTCGCCGAGGACGCCGCCGCGCGCATTGATGTCGGCAATTGCCATCTCGGCGCCCTTGCGGATCTGGTCGCCGGCCGAGGCGTACTGGCCAGTCATCGGGCCGGCGATGGCAACGGGAAGTTCGGCATGGGCCGGTACGGCGAGGGCGCCGACTGTGGACAGGGCGGCGGCGAACAGCGTCTTCTTCATGGATGATCTCCTCATTTTGGTGGTCATGGCCGGTTCGCAGCCGGCAGTTGGCACAACGCGGCCGAACGGCCGGGGGAGGATACCCCCAACCGTCGGCCCGGTGGCATCGGGAAAACCCGCGCTCGGGCGGCTCACGCGCTCATCGCCATCAGGCTCGCGTTGCCGCCGGCGGCGGTGGTGTTGATGGTCTGGGTTCGCTCGTGGACCAGCAGTATGGCGTCATAGCCCGCAGCCCCCCGCGAGACCACCGGCACGATTGCGCCACTGCGTCCGGCGAGACGCTGGCACAGGTCGCGGCTGGCCTCGCCGTCGCGTTCGGCGAGCACCGCCGCGATGGGCTGGTCGAGCCAGTCGGGCGCGCAGCTGAGGTGGCCTTGCAGGGGCGGGGGCAGGGTGGCGACCAGCTCGCGCGCCGGCACGCCATCGGAGAAGACGATCCGGTTGCCGTTGGCGAGCGCCGCCAGTGCCTGGCTCAGGAGCCCAGGCATCGCGGTCGCGTCGCCGGCAACGAGGCCGCGTGGCACGAAGCGAAGGCGGTTGTCTTCTCCGGTCGGGCCGGGCAGGCGCAGGCAGCGGCCGGCCAGCGCCCGCTGTTGCCAGCCGGCGGCCTCCTCCCTCAGGGCCGCGCGACTGTTCGGATCGACAGGGGCCACGCCGTCGTCCAGCCAGCGGGCAAGCGCCAGGAATGGCGCGGGCAGTTCCCACGTCCCTTCGAGGGTGGCGCCATGGGCCAGGTCGGGCCCGGGGCTGCTGTGCAGCAGCCGGTGGAGGTAGAGCGGTCCGCCGGCCTTCGGGCCCGTGCCCGACAGGCCTTCGCCACCAAACGGTTGTACGCCCACCACCGCGCCGATGATGTTGCGGTTGACGTAGAAGTTGCCGACACGCGCGCGGGCGCCGACGCGTGCCACGGTCTCGTCGATGCGGCTATGGACGCCGAGCGTCAGGCCGTAGCCGGTGCCATTGATGCGGTCGATCAGCCCGTCGAGCTCGTCGGCGGCATAGCGGATGACGTGGAGAATCGGGCCGAATTGCTCCCGTCCGAGCTGTTCGAGGCTCGTCAGCTCGACGAGGGTCGGCGCGACGAAGCTGCCACGGGCGCAGGCGGGGGGCAGCGGGCGGCGATGGACCGCGTTGCCGGCTGCCTGCATGGCGGCGACATGCGCCTCCAGTCCCTGGCGGGCATCCTCGTCGATGACGGGGCCGACGTCGGTGCGCACGTCCGACGGGTCGCCGATACGCAGGTCGGCCATCGCGCCGCGCAGCATGTGCAGTACCGCATCCGCAATGTCGTTCTGCACGCACAGTACGCGCAGGGCCGAGCAGCGCTGGCCGGCAGAGTCGAAGCTGGAGGCCAGGACGTCTGCCACCACCTGTTCGGGCAGCGCCGTGGAGTCGACGATCATCGCGTTCTGGCCGCCGGTCTCGGCGATCAGCGGCACGTTGCCGCGCGCCGCGAGCTCCTGCTGGATGCGCCGCGCGACCTCGGTGGAGCCGGTAAACATCACGCCCCGTACGCGCGCGTCCGCCACCAGCCCGGCACCGACCGTCTCGCCTGCGCCGGGGAGCAACTGGAGCACGGCGCGGGGAACGCCGGCCTGGTGAAGCAGGGCGACGGCACGGGCGGCGACAAGCGGCGTCTGTTCGGCAGGCTTCGCCAGGACCGGATTGCCGGCTGCCAGCGCGGCCGCCACCTGCCCGGTGAAGATGGCGAGCGGAAAGTTCCACGGGCTGATACAGGCGATCGGGCCCAGCGGACTGTGCGTGTCGCCCGAAAAGGCCTGCGCCTGGGACGCGTAGTAGCGGCAGAAGTCGACGGCCTCGCGGATCTCCGCAACGGCGTTTGCCCAGCTCTTGCCTGCCTCGCGCACGGTCAGCGCGATCAGTTCCGGCGCCTCGTCCTCCATCCTGCTGGCGGCGCGCAGCAGGCATTCGGCCCGTTCCGCCGCCGGCGTTCCGGCCCAGGTCGTGGCAGCTGCCTCGGCGCGCTGCAGTGCCGTGGCGATATCAGCCCGGGTGGCGTCGACCACCTGTCCAACCACGTCGTCACGGCGGGCCGGATTGGTGACCGGCCGGCCGGCATCTCTCGTCGGCATGGCCAGTTCGAAACGGGCCTCCGGCCGCTCGGCACGGGAGGTCTCGATGGCCCTGCCAATGCGTGCCCGCTCGCCTTCGCAGGCCAGGTCGATGCCGCTGGCATTGCACCGCCCGTCCCCGTACAGCAGGGCGGGGAGCGGGATGCGCGCGTGCGGCGCACCACCCTGCGGCGTCGCGAGCGTGACCGGATCAGCGATCAACTCGGCGACCGGGACGGCCTCGTCGACGATCCGGTTCACGAAGCTCGAGTTCGCCCCGTTCTCGAGCAGGCGCCGCACCAGGTAGGCGAGCAGGGTCTGGTGGTCGCCTACCGGCGCATAGATGCGCACGAGCCGATGGCGTTCGGCGTGGCCGACGATCTGGTCGTAGAGCGGCTCACCCATGCCATGCAGACACTGGAACTCGTAGTCTCCAGCGCGCCATTCGGTGCCCCCGAGGGTCATTACCGCCGCCAGCGTGTGGGCGTTGTGAGTGGCGAACTGCGGATAGACGACGTCGCGGGCGCCGAGCAGGCGTCGGGCGCAGGCCAGGTAGGCGACGTCCGTATGGACCTTCCGCGTATAGACCGGATAGTCCGCGAGGCCGTCCTGTTGCGCGCGCTTGATCTCGGCATCCCAGTAAGCGCCCTTGACGAGGCGCACCATCAAGCGGTGCCCGGTGTCTCGGGCGAGCGCGACGACGTGGTCGATGACGGCCGGCGCGCGCTTCTGGTAGGCCTGGATGACGAAGCCGAGCCCCTGCCATCCGGCCAGGTCGGGGTCGTGGGCGAGCGCCTCGAGAAGATCGAGGGACAGGTCGAGCCGGTCGGCCTCCTCGGCGTCGATATTGAGACCGATGTCATGGTGCGCAGCCGCCAGGCAGAGATCCTTCAGGCGGGGGAAGACGTCGGACATGACCCGTTCGCGCTGGCTCCAGGTATAGCGCGGATGCAGGGCCGAGAGCTTGACCGAGATACCGTTGCCGTCGATGACGCCGCGGCCCTTCGACGCCTGGCCGATCGCGTCGATCGCGTCGTGATAGGCGCGCAGGTACCGCAGGGCATCTTCGGCGGTCATGGCGGCTTCGCCGAGCATGTCGAACGAGTAGCGATAGCCCTGCTGCTCGCAGCCGGCTGCGCGCTCGAGGGCCTCCCCGATGTCCCGGCCGGTGACGAACTGTTCGCCCAGCATGCGCATCGCGAGGTCCATCCCCTTGCGGATCAGCGGCTCTCCGCCGCGCGCGATCAGGCGGGTCAGCGCGGACGAAAGGCCTTCCCGGCTGTGGGTGGACACCAGTCGCCCGGTGACGAGCAGGCCCCAGGTGGCCGCATTGACGAAGAGTGACGGACTGTGGCCCAGGTGAGCACGCCAGTCGCCGCCGGCCAGCTTGTCGCGGATCAGGCGGTCCGCGGTGCTGCGGTCGGGGACGCGCAGCAGCGCCTCGGCGAGGCACATCAGCGCCACCCCTTCCTGGGACGACAGGGAGAACTCCTTCATCAGGGCATCGACACCGCTGGAGCGGCTGCGGCGGCTTCGAAGCGTCGAGACGAGATCGCCGGCAAGGGCCTCGACGGCCGATTGCTGGCCGGCTTCGAGGCGTGCTTCCTCCAGCAGGGGCGGCAGGCAGAGGCGCTCCGGCAACCGCCATGCGGCTTCGATGGCCCGGCGGGATGCGCTGCGTGGCGCCTGGGGCAAGGCGGCCTTTTCGGGCGTGGCGGGCAGAGGCGAATCGGACATCGAAGCGGGACTCCAAGTCGGGGCCGGAAATCGTCGGCCGTCTGGTTCTATATTCTTCGTCAAATACAACAGTCATTGGCTCTGAAATTCCAATTCTGAAAGCCATTTGGACTAAACTTCCTTAAAAATGTAGACGAAGTGACTACTTCCCATGGATCGAATCGACCTCAAGATACTGGCCGAACTGCAGGCCGATGCCCGTCTCTCGATCGTCGAGCTGTCGCGCCGGGTGGGGCTGACGAAGACGCCGTGTGCCGAGCGGGTTCGCCGGCTCGAGCGGCGCGGCGTGATCCGTGGCTACCACGCCGAGCTCGATCCCGACGCCATGGGTGTCGGACACATCGTCGTCGTGCAGGTCCTGTTGAGCAGCACGGCCGAGCGCGACCTCTTGCGTTTCAACGAGGCGGTGCGAAAGATCGCGGCGATCGAGTCATGCCACATGATCGCCGGAGACTTCGACTACCTCCTGAAGGTCCGTACGCGGGACATTCACGAGTACCGCCGCGTCATGGGGGAAGAGATCTCCGGCCTGCCGTGCGTCAAGCAGACCCACACCTACGTCGCGATGGAGGTGGTCAAGGATGAGCGACGTCTGCCGGTGGGCAGCGACTAGGGTCTGTGGACGCTTTCCTGGCGGATCGCGGTGCGGCGGCTTGCCCGTGCGACCGGGCGCGAGGCGTCAGTCTGCCGGGTTGCGGTCCAGCCACTTCAACACGGTCGCGTAGAGGGAATCCGGCACGACCGGCTTGGCGATGAAATCGTTCATGCCGGCCTCCAGGCAGCGGCGGCGGTCTGCCTCGAAGGCATTGGCGGTCATCGCGACGATCGGCACGTCGGCGTAGCCGGGCAGTTCGCGGATCTGGCTGGCGGCGGCGAGGCCATCCATGCGCGGCATCTGCACATCCAGGATGACCAGCGCAAAGGGTTGGGCGGCCGCCTGTTCGAGGACCTGGAGGCCGTCGAGCGCGACGACCAGCTCCAGCCCGACGTCCGCGAGAAGGCCGATGGCAACCTCCCGGTTGACCGCCTCGTCTTCGGCCAGCAGCACGCGTCGCCCCCCGTGGCGCGTCCTCAGTGCGAGTTCGGCGGGCATGTCATCCGCCTCGTCCGTCGCCTTGCCGCGTCCGGCGGCGCGGACGAGGATCGCGGTGAACCAGAAGGTGCTGCCGATGCCGGGCTCGCTCTCGCAGTTGGCGTCGCCGCCCATCATCTGTGCCAGCCGCCGCGTGACGGCGAGGCCCAGTCCAGTGCCTCCGTGTTGCCGCGTGTTGGTGTTGTCGACCTGCTCGAACGGGCTGAACAGCCTCGCCCGCGCGTCGGCCGGGATGCCGACCCCGGTGTCCTCGACCTCGAAGCGGAGCAGGACGCGATCCGTGCCCTCGGCCGTTCCGCGGCAACGGACCGTGATCCGACCCTGCTCGGTGAATTTCACGGCGTTGCCGATGTAGTTGATCAGTGCTTGCTGGATACGCGTCGCGTCGCCCCGCAGGCACAAGTCGGGTGCCTCGACCTCAGCGTTGAGCGCGAGTCCCTTCTCGTGGGCACGCTCGCGAAACAGGGAAACGACGTTCTCGACGAGCAGGCCGACGCGGATCTCGGCGTCTTCGAGGGCGAACTTGCCGGCCTCGATCTTGGACAGGTCGAGCACCGCGTTGATGATCTCGAGCAGGTGGTGGCCCGCGGCTTCGATGCGCGTCAGGCGCCCCGACTGGTCGGCCGAGACACCCGAGCGGCGCAGCAGGTAGGTCATCCCCATGATGGCGTTGAGCGGGGTTCGGATCTCGTGGGACATGTTGGCCAGGAAAGCGCTCTTCGCAACGCTGGCCGCTTCGGCGGCTTCCTTCGCCGCCTTCAGGTCGGCCTCGGCCTGCTTGCGACCCGAGATGTCCGTCACGAAGGTAATGAAGCGCCCTTCGCGGTCGGCCTGCTCAGGCATCAGGTAGCCAACGACCTCGACGGGGACCAGGCGGCCATCCTTGGCTCTCATGGCGCTCTCGAAGTGGGCGCTGCCGCCTTCGAAGAGGCGCCTCGCGGCGGTCCGGAAATCGCCCTGGTGGTAGGTCGGGTCGAGGTCCGGGACGCTCAGCGCGCGCATCTCGCGCACGCTGTAGCCGAGCATCCTGGCAGCGTGGGCATTGACGTAGAGGAAGCGCCCGGTGTCGCTGTTGACCCAGTGGATGCCGATCCCTGCCCGCTCCATGGCGAACTGGGTGTCGTAGAGCTCACTGGTCCGCTGCTCGACCAGCGCCTCGAGATCTTCCTGGTAGCGTTTCAGGTCCAGCTCGCCGCGCTTGCGCTCGGTGATGTCGCGGGAGATCACGATGAATCTCGGCAACTCGTCTGCCTTGCGGGCCTTGCGGGCCACGGACAGTTCGAACCAGCGTTCTCCGACAGGCAGGTCGAGCTTGATCTGGCGGCCGGTACTGAAGCCATGCGCGTCGGCTTCGCGCAGGGCGTCCATGCACCGCTTTGCCATGTCGGGCGGGAGGACGTCGGCCACGGTCCGGCCGATCAGCGCTTCGGGCGGCGCTGCGAGGAGGTCGGTCCTGGGCGAGCGATAGGCGTGATAGCGACCGTCTGCGTCAAGCTCGAAGAGCAGGTCGGGCAGGGCATTGAGCGTCGCTTCCAGCTCGTCCTTGAGCCGGTGGATCTCGTCCTCCTGCAGGACGCGCTCCGTCACGTCGGCGAAGATTGTCGCGAAGTGGTCTGCCTGGGGGGAAACCGCCGACACGGCGAAGGTCTTGTCGAGCGGCCCCAGGTGCCTGGCCTCGAAGTGGATCGCCGCCTGGGTTGTCGCCACGTGCGCAAAGCGCGCCAGGTAGGGCACTTCGCCGTAGATCTCGCTGGCGCGACTGCCGATGGCGCGCGCCAGCGGGATACCGGTGTGCAGCGCAAAGGCCGGGTTGGCGTCAAGGATCTCGTAGTCGATGGGCAGGCCGTCGGCATCGCGGATGAGGCGGTGGACCGCGACCCCTTCGGTCATCGATGAGTAGAGGGCCTGAAAGCGGGCGCGGCTCTCGGCCAGTTCGGTCTCGGCGCGCTTGCGGGCGGTGATGTCGTGCCCGAGGCCCAGCACGCCGATGATCGATCCGTCGTCCGCACGCATCGGTACCTTGGTCGTCTCGAACAGGCCGTGGTAGCCATCGGCGGCAAAGGTGAGCCATTCCTCATTGACCGTCGGGCCACCCGCAGCCATCGCCTTCCGGTCATTGGCACGGAAGCGCTCGGCCTGGTCCGCGTCAACGAAGTCATGGTCGGTGCGTCCGACGATCCGGTCTTCGGGCGCACCGAGCAAGCGTTCGAAGCTCGAGTTGCATGCCAGGAAGACCCCGTTCGGGTCTTTGAGCCAGACCAGGTCGGGGATCGTCCGGATCAGGGTCTGCAGCACGCGCCCCTGGCGCGTCAATTGGTCCTGCATCTCGGTCTGCCGTGCGAGGTCGTCGGCGAGCCGGGCGGTCTGCTCCCGGATGCGCCGGCGAAGCAGGACATTGATGCCCGCCGCCGCAACGCTCAGCCCCAGCAGTGCGAACACCGCCCAGACCAGCCAGGGTGGAATCCTCGTGATTGCAGGGGCCGGGTTTTTCAGCCAGTGGCTCATGGCTTCGGCATAGGGAGAGCCCGGTTCGTCCCGCCACGCGGCAAGTCGTCGGTCGATCGCGGCCAGGAGGTCTTCGTTTCGACCACGCGTCGTGGCATAGAAGAGCCGCGCCGGCTGAAAGAGGATGCGCGCCGGCACGAGGCCGAATCGCCCCAGGTTCTGCTCGCCAAAGAAGTGATTGGCCACCGCGGCATCGACGTGCCCCTCCTGCGCCATCCGGAAGCCTTCTTCGTAGCTCGACACGGGCACGAGGTCGGCCGTGACCCCGAAATCGGCGAGAAGCTGCTCAAGAAAGCTCTGCTGCACCGAATTGGCCAGCACGGCCACGCGTCCTCCCGCCAGGTCGAGCACGGACTCGATCGGCCGCTTGCGTGGGGTATAGAGATCCGACCAGCTGTTGAGGGCGGCACGCTGATGAAATCCGAACCGGGTGGCCCGCGCTTCCGTGAAGGCCACATCCGGCAGCAGGTCGAGGTCGCCGTGCTCCAACGCGACCAGGCAGTCCTTCCACTCGCAGGAAACGGGCACGAGCGTCCAGCCCTCGCGCTCCGCCATGGCACGCAACAGTTCCCCCAGGATGCCGGCCGGGCGTCCCTGATCGTCCAGTGCGATCTTGGGCGGGTTGTCGTAGACGCCAACCCTGAGCTCGCGCGCCTGTGCCAGTGGTGGCGTGGTCAGTAGCGCCAGCCAGAGTGTGATGGTCGTGATCAGCAGGCGGCACGGCCGGCGGGGCGACAACGCTGGAGGGTATAGCTTTGGCATTCACAGAATGACACAAATAGGGCAGCCTGCAGTGTGGGCGCAAGTTGCCGTCTTGTCAGTGCCGAAAACTACGGAGTGAGAACCTTGCCTCGGTTTGCGCCTGCCATTCTGCGGTTCGGGGGCTCCGCCCGGATGTCGGCCGCCCCTCCCGCGCCCGGCAGGCTCGCCCCTCATCGCAGGGGCATGATCCATGCGCCTTCGCTGGCATCCGCCCGTTGGCGACGGTCGACGATACGTGTGCTGGCAACGCAGTCGCGCCGCGCCGCGGACCCGTCAGGACGGTCGGCAGTCGATGGCAGGGGCGCAGTCTCGGCGGTGGGCGGCGGAAGGGAAATCTCCACGAATTCTCCACAACAAGTCCGGACCGGCTGCAAGTTTCCGTGGCGCGATGGACCTAGCATGGAACTGCTCCCAACGAGCACACCGACAATCCAGACCGGAGAGCGACATGATCCCCTGCACCCGTGCAGCACCCGAGGCGCGCGTCACTGGCTGCCATGGCCGCAGTGGCCGAAGTCGTCCGACCCGACCGGGGAGGGTGTCATGATGGCGCGCGAATTTGCCGAGTGTGGCGAGCTGGGCCATTGGCTGGCACGGATGGGCGCCGACCTGGATCGCTTCCTTGCCTTCGATCGACCCGATGCGATGAGCCAGGCGACGGTCTGGCAAGCCGCGCTCGACCGGCCATTGCCGGAGCACGGCATCGGCATCGCGTCGGTGATCCGCGAGCTGGGGGAGGTCGTCATTCCGAACGGATCGCAGATCCCCAATCCCGCCTCCAGCGCCTTCATCACGACGGGCGCGACCACCATCGGGGCTCTTGCCGCGCTCGCGGGCACCGTCGCCGCGCCGCAGCGCGTCGGCCTGACCGCCTTCAGCTTTCTCGAAGCACTGTCGCTGGCGTGGCTGGCGGCGCTGTTCGAGCTGCCAGCGACGATGCAGGGCATCTACAGCAGCGGCGGCTCGGTGGCCAACCTGCTGGCACTCGGGGCCGCCCGGCAGGCGGCCTTCGAACGCATCGGCATCGACCCGGCGCGCGACGGCGTGAGCCGCCGGGGGCGCATCTACGCGACCGCAGCCAGCCACCACACCATTCGACGGGCCGCCGCGGTGCTCGGTCTCGGGCGCACGTCGGTGCGGCTGCTGGCGTCGGACCGCAGTGGACGCATGCTGCCCTCGGCGCTGGCCGACGCCCTGGCGGTGGATCGCGGCAGCGGGGTGCTGCCCGTGGCCGTCGTGGCCAACGCCGGAACGACGAATGCCGGCGCGATCGACGACCTGGCCGCGATCGGCGCCGTGGCGCGGCAGCATCGCCTCTGGCTCCACGTCGATGGCGCGTATGGCTTGCCCGGCATCCTCGATCCGGAGGTGCGTCCCTTGTTCGCGGGGCTCGATCAGGCCGATTCCGTGGTCGTCGATCCGCACAAGTGGCTGGGCGCGCCGGTGGGCATCGGCACAACCTTCGTACGCGACCGCAGCCTGCTCGAGCGGGCCTTCACCCAGACGGCGGCCGACTACCTCGAGGGTGCCTGCACGAAAGACCGGGCGACCCATTCGATGGAGAGCCTCGGAGTGCCCTACGCCGATTTCGGGGTCGAGTTGTCGGCGCCGTGCCGTGGAGCGGTGGTCTGGGCCATGCTGCGGGAGAT
This sequence comes from Rhodocyclaceae bacterium, assembly GCA_050303815.1. Lineage (GTDB taxonomy): Bacteria > Pseudomonadota > Gammaproteobacteria > Burkholderiales > Rhodocyclaceae > Cognatazoarcus. The sequence goes on along the minus strand of JBNLCM010000022.1, from coordinate 16,307 downwards.
CGGGCGCGCCGGGCTGCAGGCCCGGGTCCGGCGGCACAATCTCATGGCCAGGCGCATCGCGGCGCGGGTCGATGCCCACCCGGCGCTGGAACTGCTGCAGGCACCGACCCTGTCGATCTGCTGTTTCCGCTACCGGGGTGACGGGCAGGGCGACCTGGATCGACTCAACCAGGCGATCCATCGCGAAATGTTGCGGCGGGGAAAGGCCATGCCGAGCACCACGGTGATCAACGGACAGCTCGCGATCCGTCCGTGCTTCGTCGGCGCGCGCGCCGACATGCAGCACGCCGATGACGTGGTCGACGAGGTGCTCGCGGTCGGCGAACGGCTGACCGGGCAGCAGCGCCCGCTGGATAAATCCGTCGCCGTGAGCCAACACGTTAACTGAGGGCGACCGCTACGGTGGCCGTCCGCCCCAACCCCGTCAGGAGATCAATCCATGGGCAAGCGTTTCGACAGCATCCTCGACACCATCGGCAACACGCCCGTGGTCCGCGTCAACAACCTCGGGCCCGATCACGTCAATCTGTACGTCAAGGTCGAATCCTTCAATCCGATGGGCTCGGTCAAGGACCGCCTGGCACTGGGCGTCATCGAAGATGCCGAGCGACGGGGCGAGCTCACGCCGGGCCAGACCATCGTCGAGGCCACCAGCGGCAATACCGGCATCGGGCTCGCGATGGTGTGCGCCCAGAAGGGCTATCCGCTGGTCGTGACGATGGCCGAGAACTTCAGTGTCGAGCGCCGCCGGCTGATGCGTTTCCTGGGCGCCCGGGTGGTGCTGACGCCCGCCCCCCTGAAGGGCTCGGGCATGGTCGCCAAGGCGGCGGAGCTGGCCCGCGAGCACGGCTGGTGGCAGTCGCGGCAGTTCGAGAACCCGGCCAACGCCGAGATCCACGAACGGACGACCGCGGAGGAGATCCTGGCTGCCTTCGACGACGTCGGCCTGGACTACTGGGTGACGGGCTTCGGTACCGGTGGCACGCTGAGCGGGGTCTCGCGGGCTTTGCGGCGCAGGAGCCCGGAAACCCGCATCGTCGTCTGCGAACCGGACAACTCGCCGATCCTCGCCAGTGGCATTCCACAGTCGCGGGCCGCTGACGGCAGCTACGGGGCCAGCCACCCGGTCTTCCGGCCCCACCTGATGCAGGGGTGGTCGCCCGACTTCATCCCGCAGCTGGCGGAGGAGGCCACCGACGCCCGGCGCATTGACGAGTTCCTCGCCATCGATGGCAACCGGGCACTCGAGTGCGCGCGCGACCTGGCCCGGCGCGAGGGCATCTTCGTCGGCATCTCGTCGGGCGCGACCTTCGCCGGCGCCCTGGACGTGGCCGCGCGGGCGCCGGCGGGCAGCCACATCCTGTGCATGCTGCCCGACACCGGCGAGCGCTATCTATCCACGCCGCTCTTCGAGAACGTGGCCGCCGAGATGGACGCCGACGAACTGGCCATTTCGCGCTCGACGCCCAATTTCCGCTTCGACGTGGCGGTACCTGCCGCGCCGGCGGCGGACATGCCGGTGACGCTGGATCCGGAGGCCGCGGCGGAGGTGGCGGCACTGACCGATGGTGCTACCCATCCGGTGGTGATGTTCGCGCTGGAGTGGTGCGAGTTCTGCTGGTCCGTGCGCAAGGTGCTGGCGCGGCTCGGCATTGCCTATCACTCGGCCGACCTCGACTCGGTGGCCTATCAGCAAGGCAACCGGGGCGGAAAGGTGCGCGAGGCACTACGGACGAAGACCGGCTGCAACACCTTCCCGCAGATCTTCATCGGCGGCGAGTTCATCGGTGGCTGCACGGACCTCTTCGACGCGATCAAGGATGGCAGCCTGTCCACACGGCTCGCGCGTCACGGCATTGCGCACGATGTGTCCGCATCGATCGACCCCTACAGCTATCTCCCCAGCTGGCTGCATCCGCGCTGATGGCCGGCTTCGAACGGGGGGCGACAATGGGGCGGTCATCTGACATCGCGTGCCGGATCGGCTTCGGTGCAGTCCGGCGCGCGTCCTCAGGCCGCTTCAACCAGCCGCCGGAAGGCCTTGAGGATCTCGGGGTCGCGGCGGCTCCCCGACTCATTCTCCAGGATGGCCATGATCTCGGCGTGGGGCCGTCGGTGGTGGTAGGCGCGGGCTTCGTCCATGGCGTCGTAGGCATCGACAATGCTCACGATGCGCGCGCCGAGCGGGATCTCATCCCCCCGCAGCCCGTCGGGATAGCCGGAACCATCGACGTTCTCATGATGGTGGCGGACGATGTCCGCGAGGGCGCGCGCGCCCTCGAAATCACAGGCGAGCAGGATGTCGGCGCCCATCACCGGGTGGTTGCGAATGGCGCCCCAGTCGGATTCGGTCAGGCGCTCGCGCTTGGACAGGATCTGATCGGGAACGCCGATCTTGCCGATGTCGTGCACGGCTGCGGCAATGCGCAAAATGGCGAGCTCGCGCCCATCCATGCCGCATCGGGCGCCCAGAGCCACCGCGTGGCGTGCTACCCGTTCGGAATGTTGACGCGTCGGTTCGTCACGAAAACCAAGGGCTACAGAAAGTGCGCCTGTCTGCCGTTGAAGATATTCGAAGTAGGTTTCGTCGTGCATGGTGAGTCTGGTCTCATGCCTTGACCATGCCATGGTAATCGGGGCTCGGTCCATGGATGCCGTCGTGGCGCGATGCGGGGAATTTTCGGCGTACCTCCTCGGAAAGGGTACTGGCAATGCGTGAAACATTCTATTACTTTTGACCCATGTCAACCCCTCAAAGCGCAGAATGGTGTGAAGTGGCGCCGCTCCCGTATTGCGCCGGGGGGTGGTTCCGTTGACCGCCCGGGAAGACGAGGATCTTGTCTCTGTCGGCGCGCCCGTGGACCCGCGATCCGATGACCCGGAGCGTAGCCAAGTCGTGAAGCCTGCCGTTCAGCCCCAACCGGACGATCCGCGCATCACCGCGTATCGAGACGCCATTCGTGCGATGCGCGACGGCCACTACGCCTTCGGGGTCGACACCGGCGGCGAGGATGCGCTGGGCGAGCTGGGCGAGGAACTGCGCCTCCTCGCGGGTCACCTCGACTGGTATTTCTCACACGCGAGCAAGCTGCAGGAGATCACCGACAACGTCGTCGGCGGCTTGTTGCTCGACGACGTGTTGGACCGCATCTTCGAATCGTTCCAGACCGTGATCCCGTACAACCGCATCGGCTGCGCGCTGCTGATGGACGATGGGCGGTCCGTCAAGGCCTGCTGGGCGCGGGCGGACTACAAACACATCCATCTCGGCGACGGGTTCGCCGCGAAGATCGAGGGCAGCAGCCTCGGTCAGATCATCGCGACCGGCCAGCCGAGGATCATCAACGACCTCGAGGCCTACCTGGGAAAGCATCCCGATTCCCACTCGACGCGCCTGATCGTGCGCGAAGGCATCCGCTCGAGCCTCACCTGCCCGCTGGTGAGCGGGGACAAGCCCATCGGCTTCCTGTTCTTTTCGAGCGTCGAGCGCTGTGCCTACGAGGGTGTCCACCAGGGCATCTACCTGCGGATCGCGGCCCAGTTGTCGGCACTGATCGAGAAAGGTCGCCTGTACCAGCAGATCGTCGAGCTGAACCAGAGGCTGACGATCGAGCAGGAAGAGTTGCAGCAGCTGGCGACCCGCGACGCGTTGACCGGCGTGCTCAACCGGCGCGGCATCCTGGATCAGCTCGACGAACAATTCTCGCGTTCCCACCGGGACCGGGGCCAGATGGCGCTGATCCTGATCGACGTGGATCACTTCAAGGAAGTGAACGATCGCCATGGCCATGCGGTCGGCGATGCCGTGCTGAAGGAGATTGCCTGGCGGATCGACCGCGACCTTCGCCAGTACAACCACCTCGGCCGTATCGGCGGCGAGGAGTTCCTGGTGGTCCTTGGCGATGCCGACAGCGATCATGGCGTCGCCATCGCGGAGCGCCTCCGCCTGCTGATCGAGAAGCGGCCGGTGTCGTGCGAGGGGGAGGACATCCCCATCACCATCAGCGCGGGCGTCGTCCAGGCGCTGGATCCCTCTGCGGCGGGCGATTTCGAAACCCTGGTGGCCATCGCCGACCAGGCCCTCTACGAAGCCAAGAACGCAGGCCGGAACCGGGTCGCCCATCGCATCGTCGGGTAGGCTGACGACGTCCTGATGGGCGGGTAGCCTCCCACGGCCCATCGTGAGGCCGCGGCGGGAGCGACCGCGCCACACGTGCCAGCGGCACCCGGCTGACGGCCAGAGTCCGCGAGCCGGCGCGGCGCCTGCCGGGGTAACCCCGTTGCTGCGCTTGCGACCACGCGGCGGCTTGCCCTACCGCGCTGCCCGGCGTGTCAAGCGACACGCCCGCCAACTCCGCCGCGCAATCTGCAGACATTCTCCATCGCGTATCCATTCGGGCTGCAAGCGGTGGGTGCGGCCAGACGCGACACTGCACGCGTGCCGGACGACCTCGCGACCGAGGCGCGCCGGCCGGACCCCGAATCCCGATGGAGAGAAAGATCATGGAACACCAGTCGCCAGGCCTCGCGACGCGAGAGCCACCATTCGACCGACGCGACCCCGTCCGGTCCCATGCCGCGCGCCGGACGCCAGCGCCTCCGCGGCGATCGGCCGCCCTCGGCCGCGCGGTCGAAGACACGCCGCCGAGGCCCGGTGTGCCCGCAAGGATCCCCCGGGAGGCTGCCGTGAGCCGTCTGTTGCTGCGCAGCGTCGCGCTGATCCTCGTGCTGGCCCAGCTGGTAGCCGCCCCCGCGACCGTGTTCGCCCGCGAGTCCGGTCAGGCCCGCCCCGACACCCTGGCGCGCGCCACCCTGACGGCGGCGGGATCGGTTGCCGCTCAGCGCGTCGCCCGAATCGCCCCGGCCTCGTGGCCGCTCGGTGGCGTGTGCGGGCAGGTGGCGCGCGGGACGCCCCATCCGGCGGTCGGCAACGACGCGCCCCGGCGCCTCCACCCTGACCCCGCGCGCCATGAGAGACGCGACAAGGGCGGCTGCGGAGCGCCCGGCGCTGGTTGAGGGTGTTCCGGGCCTGGCGCGCCAGGCCGGCGAGTTCGCGGTATCGTGGCGCTGCCGAACTCGCCCGGCCTACCGATGTCCCATCCGCCATGCCGACCCTGACCCTTGCTTACCGGATGCTGCGCCGCGATCTGCGGGCCGGCGAATTGAACCTGCTCGTGCTGGCGCTGCTGATTGCCGTCGCGAGCCTGACCAGCGTGGGCTTCCTGACCGACCGGGTCGCCCAGGCACTGAATCGCGAGGCCAACCAGCTGCTGGGCGGCGACCTCCTGCTGCGGGCCGACCACCCGTGGCCGGAGGATATCGTGGCGGGGGTCCGTTCACGGGGTCTGGCGCGGGTGACGACCACCCAGTTCACCAGCATGGCCAGTTCGGCCGAGTCCGCCCAGCTGGCGGGCGTCAAGGCGGTCGAGCCGGGCTACCCCCTGCGTGGCACCTTGCGGACGGCCCCCGGCCCGAACCAGCCCGATGGGCCCGCCCAGGGCATTCCGGCCCGCGGCGACGCCTGGCTCGACGAACGCCTCTTCGCGGCGCTGGCGATTGCGCCGGGCGATCGCGTTGGACTGGGCAACATCGAGCTCGTGGCGCGGGCGATGGTGAGCTTCGAGTCCGACCGGGGCGCCAATTTCTTCGCGCTGCTGCCGCGGATCATGATCAACGCGGCGGATCTCGATGCCACCGGACTGATCCAGCCAGGCAGTCGCATCACCTATCAGCTCCAGCTGGCCGGTGACGCCGCGGCCGTCGAGGACTTCCGGCGCTGGGTCGAGCCCCGACTGGGGCGCGGCGAGCGGCTGGAGTCGGTGGACAATGCGCGCCCGGAGGTGCGCAACGCGCTGGACCAGGCCCAGCGCTTCCTCCGCCTGGCGGCCCTGCTGGCCGTGATCCTCGCCGCGGTGGCGGTCGGCCTGTCGGCGCGGCGATTCATGCAGCGCCACGTCGATGGTTGTGCCGTGATGCGCTGTCTCGGGGCGCCGGCTGGCCAGGTGACGCGCCTGATCCTGCTGGAGTTCGCCATGTTGGGCGGAGTCGTGTCGCTGCTCGGGGCGGCGGTCGGCTGGAGTGTCCAGTGGGGGCTGGGCCGGATGCTGGCCGATCTGCTCGGTGCCCTGTTGCCGCCGCCATCCCCGCTGCCGCTCGTTCACGGGCTGGCGGTCGGTCTGGCCCTGCTGGTGGGCTTTGCGGGCCCGCAGTTGCTGCGCCTGGGGCGCGTGCCGATGCTCCGCGTGTTGCGGCGCGAGTGGGGCAGCGTCGAGACGGCCTCGTCGGCGGCGTGGCTGGCGGGCGGCTCCGTGCTCATGCTGATCCTGGTCTGGATCGCCGGGGACGTGCGGCTCGGCTTGCTGGTGGCAGGCGGCTTCGCCCTTGCGCTCGGCTTGTTCGCCCTGGCCGCCTGGACGGTGCTGAAGACCCTGTCCCGCCTTCGGGGCGGCGCGATGCGCGGCGGCTGGCGCTACGGCGTGGCGGCCCTGACCCGGCGCATGGGCGGCAGTGTGGTGCAGGCCGTGGCGCTGGGCGCCGGCCTGGCGGCCCTGTTGCTCCTCACCGTCATACGCGCCGACCTGCTCGATACCTGGCGCCGCACGACGCCGGACGATGCCCCCAACCGTTTTGTCATCAACCTGCAGCCCGACCAGGCGCCGGCCTTCGAGCGCTTCTTCCTGGACAACGGCATGCCCCGGCCGGATCTGATGCCGATGATCCGTGGTCGCCTGACCGCCATCAATGGCGAGCCGGTCAACCCGGACGTCTACCCCGAAGGGCGGCCACGGCGGCTGGCCGAGCGCGAGTTCAATCTCTCGTTCATGGCCGATGAGCCTCCGGGCAACCGGATCGTGGCAGGGCGCTGGCACGGGGCGGGAGGCGCGCGTGAGTGGTCGGTCGAGAAGGGCATCGCCGAGGTGCTGGGCATTCAGCTGGGCGATCGGCTGGAGTACACCGTGGCCGGCGAGCGGGTCGACGCGACGGTCACGAGCATACGCGCCCTCGACTGGGATTCGATGCGGGTCAATTTCTTCGTCATCGCCTCGCCGGGCGTCCTCGAGAGCCGCCCCGCGAGCCTGATCACGGCCTTCCATCTGCCGGAGGGGAGCCACGACTTCACGACCCGGCTGGTGGCGGCGTTTCCGAATGTTTCTCTCATTGATGTCACGGCCGTGATCGGACAGATCCAGTCCATGATCGATCGCCTCATCGGCGTGGTGCAGTTCGTCTTCGGATTCGCCCTGCTGGCCGGGCTCGTCGTGCTGTGGGCGGCCCTCCAGTCGACCCACGACGAACGGGAATACGAGCTGGCGATGCTCCGCACGCTGGGGGCACGCAACGGCCAGTTGCGCCATGCGCTGCTGGCCGAGTTCGCCGTGCTGGGCGTCGTGGCCGGGGGGCTCGCCGGCCTGGGCGCGACCGCCATCGGGTGGGCCCTGGGCAATCATGCCTTCCGCCTCGAGGCGTATCTCCCGGGTGGCGATGCCATGTTGCTGGGGGGCCTTGTCGGTGCCCTTGGGGTGATGCTGGCCGGCTGGCTGGGGACCCGTGGCCTGCTGTCGCGGGCACCCCTGGCGAGCCTGCGCGCGCTGGGCTGAAGGTCGACGGTGGCGGGTATACTCGCCGCCACCATGGACCCTGCCCGATTCCTCCCCGTCGAGATTCCCCATGCCGAGTTGTGGCTGCTCGGCGCGATCACGGTACTGGTGGCCGTCACGCTGTGGCTGTCCATTCGCCTCGGCCGGCTGCAGGCGGAGCAGGCAGCCTTGCCGGAGGCCCTCGGCGAGCTGATCGACGGGCGCCTCGCCGAGCAGCACCGGGCCGTGCTCGCGGATCTCCATGCCGGCCTCGAGCGGCAGGGGGATCGCCTGAGCGCCCACGCCACCGAACACGCGGATCGCCTCAAGAGCGGGGTCGACGCGGACCTCACGGCCACGCGCGAGTCGATGCAGGCACTCAACCTGTCGCTCCACCGGTCTCTGGCCGAGCAACGCGAGATCCTGGTCCTGAAGCTCGCGGAGCTGGGGGGCGGGGTGTCGAGCCGTCAGGAGCAACTGCGCGGAGAGCTGACGGAGAAGCTCACGGCGGCCCAGGCGCAAGGCGCCGAGCGGCTGCGTGGCATGGTGTCCCAGGAGCTCGGCGCGACCCGCAGACAGCTCGAAGCCCTGCAGCTGTCGGTGCAGGGTCGGCTCGATGCCCAGCGAGAGGACAGCGCCCTGAAGCTCGCCCAGCTCGCGACGACCCTGACTGACGGGCTCGCCCGGATGCGCGGCGAGGTGCTGGAAACGACCCTCGAGCGCATCACCGAGCACGGTCGCAAGGACCGGGAGCTGCTGGCCGCCAGCATCGAGGCCCTGACGAGGACCATCAACGAGCGCATGGAGGCCATCAGCGGGAAGGTCAACGAGCGGCTCGACGAAGGTTTCAGGAAGACCAACGAAACCTTCGCCAACGTCATGGCGCGGCTGGCGACCATCGACGAGGCGCAGAAGAAGATCGACGGGCTGACCACCAACGTGGTCAGCCTGCAAGAGCTGTTAGGCGACAAGAAATCGCGGGGCGCCTTCGGCGAAGTCCAGCTCGAAGCGCTGGTGATCAATGCGCTGCCGCCCGACGCCTACGAATTCCAGGCCGGCCTGCCGAACGGCACGCGCGTCGACTGCCTGCTAAAGTTGCCTGAACCGACCGGCCAGGTGGCCGTGGATTCCAAGTTCCCGCTGGAGAACTACCAACGGATGTACGAACCCGGCGCGGGCGATCCGGAGCGCAAGCTCGCCCAGACGGCCTTCCGGTCCGATGTGAGAAAGCACATCGATGCGATCGCGTCCAAGTACATCATTGCCGACGTGACGTCCGACGGGGCGGTGATGTTCGTGCCGGCCGAGGCGGTGTTTGCGGAGATCCACGCCTACCAGCCGGAGATCGTGGCCTATGCCCAGTCGAAGCGGGTGTGGGTCGTATCGCCGACCACGCTGATGGCCGTGCTCAACACGGCGCGGGCGGTGCTGAAAGACGTGGAGACGCGCAAGCAGATCCACGTCATCAAGGATGCGCTGGGCAAGCTGTCGAAGGATTTCGCCCGATTCGACGAGCGCATGCAGAAGCTCGCGACACACATCGAACAGGCCAGCAAGGACGTCAGGGACGTGCAGGTCTCGAGCCGCAAGATCAGCGGCCATTTCCACAAGATCGAGTCCGCCCGGCTCGACGAACTGGACGAGGGAGACGACGATGCGCCGCCGCTCCTGAACGGCTGAGCGGATCCCGAGCGGGCGTCAGCCGCCGATGTAGGACATCTCGATCTTGCGGGCCGCCGCCGTCTCCGCCGTGCGGATCTCGGAGTAGCGGTCGCTGCGGGCCTGCCACACGGTGGCGATCGCGGCGCGCAGGCGCGCGTCATCGGCACCGCCACGCAGCAGGCTGCGCAGGTCGTGCCCCTGCTGGGCGAAGAGGCAGGTATAGAGCTGCCCCTCGGTGGACAGGCGCAGGCGTGTACAGGTTGAACAGAAGGCCTGGGTCACCGACGAGATGACCCCGATCTCGCCCTGGCCATCGCGGTAGCGCCAGCGCTCGGCCACCTCGCCGTGGTAGTTGGCCTCGGCCGGCTCGAGGGGAAACTCGGCCGAGATGCGCTCGACGATCTCGCGCGAGGGCACCACGTCGTCCATGCACCAGCCGTTGGAGCTGCCCACGTCCATGAATTCGATGAAACGCACGATGTGGCCGCTGCCGCGGAAGTGGCGGGCGAGATCCATGATCGCGTGCTCGTTGACGCTGCGCTTGACCACCATATTGACCTTGACCTGCCCGAAGCCCGCCTTCTCGGCGGCCTCGATGCCGGCCAGCACGTCCGCCACCGGGAAGTCCACGTCGTTCATGCGCCGGAAGGTCGCCTCGTCGAGGGCGTCGAGGCTGATGGTGATCCGGTCGAGGCCGGCATCCTTCAGGCGCTGGGCCATGCGGGGCAGCAGCACCCCGTTGGTGGTCAGCGTCAGCTCGAGGCCGCCCATCGCCGCCAGCGACCCGATCAGGTGCTCGACGCCGCGGCGCAGCAACGGCTCGCCGCCGGTGATCCGGATCTTGCGCACGCCGTGTTCGGAGAACAGGCGGACCAGCCGGGTGATTTCCTCGAAGCTCAACAGCTCCGGCCGCTTGAGAAACGGATAGTCCTTGCCGAACACCCCCTTCGGCATGCAGTAGATGCAGCGGAAGTTGCACCGGTCCGTCACCGAGATGCGGAGGTCGCGCAGGGCCCGGCCCCGTGTGTCGGCGAGATCGGTGCCGCGCGCCACGGCGGGGCCGTCCGGAATCCGGCTGCGCTGGTCGACGATCTGGAAGGTGGGGCGGTCGGTCATGGTGACGGAAACGAGTGGGCGTCCAAGCCCCCGATTATCCGGCTGGCGCCGCAAGCCAACAACCCCGCGTCGGGTAGGGCTTTGCCGCGTGTCGCCTGTTGCGCGCCGCGCGCGTCTTCAGGGGCGGTCGCGGGCGGCTTCGGCCGGGGCGAAGCGGCAGGTGAATCGGGTGGTGCCTCCGGTCGAGCTGACTTCGAGGGTGCCACCGTGCGCACGCACGATCGCCTGGGCGATGGCGAGGCCGAGCCCGGCACCCTCGCTCTGGCGATGGCGGGAGGGGTCGGCTCGATAGAAGCGGTCGAAGAGCCGGGGCAGGGTCGCGGCAGGGATGTCCGAGCCGCGGTTGCTCACGCTGAGCGCGACCTGGCCGGCTTCCGGCCGCGTGATGTCGATGGACACCTGGCTGCCCGGGTCGGCATGCCGGATCGCATTGGAGATCAGGTTGGCCAGCGCCCTGCGCAACATTGGCCCGTTGCCCGTGAGCGTGGCGTCGCCGGTGCGCGTCAGCACGATGTCCCGGTCTTCGGCGAGGGCCTCGAAAAATGCCACCAGGGCGTCGGCCTCCTCGTGCAGCTGGACCGGGCCCGGCTGGCCCGGCAGGCGGCCGTCGTCCGCTTTCGCGAGCAGCAGCATGTCGTCCACCATGCGGGACAGGCGCTCGACCTCTTCAAGCGTCGAGTGGAGCAGCTCCTGGTACTCGACCTCGCCGCGGGGCTTGGCCAGCGTGACTTCGGCCTGGGTGCGCAGGTTGGCCAGCGGCGTGCGCAGCTCATGGGCGATATCGGAGGAAAACTCGGACAGGCGGCGGTAGCCATCCTCGAGCCGCTGCAGCATCGCGTTGAAGGCGTCGGCCAGCTGGCGCAGCTCCGGCGCCACGTCGCTGGCGGGGACGCGGTCGGAGAGCCGGGTTGGCGCGATGGCCGTGATCTGCCGGGTCAGTCGCCGCAGCGGCAGCAGGCCGCTGCGGGCGACAAACCAGCCCAGCACGCCCATCGCCAGCGCGATCGCGCCGATCGCCAGCCACAGCGCGTGGCGCAGGTCGGTCAGGAAATGTTCGTGGTGGGTGATGTCGAGCAGCACGCCGATGCGCAGTTCGCCGACCTCCGGCAGGCCGCTGTCGATGCGCATGCCAAGGCCCCGGTAGCCCCGCTCGCTGTCCTTGAACTCGGTGGCGACGCCGGTGGGCAGGGGATGGACCCGCAGCGTCTCCGCCAGCCGCTCGCCGAGGGAGGCGAACAGGATGTCGCCGTTCCGGTCGAGCAGCAGCACGCCAAGCTCTTCGTGGCCGACCAGCGAGCGCGCGAGCTCGGTCGGCAGGCGATCGAAATCCCGCGCCGAGGTCTTGTCGGCGATCAGGTTGCGCACCAGCTGCAGCTTGCCGCGGATCTCGACGAGGTCCTGCTCCTCGAAGTGGCGCACGATCATCGAGGAGATCCACAGGCCCGCGGCAAACAGGGTCAGCGCCGAGGCCGCGGCGAACAGCAGGGCGATCCGCAGGGTGATCGAGGGACGACGCATCAGGTCGCGGGCGCCTCGAGGACATAGCCCATGCCGCGCACGGTGCGGATCAGGCGCGGCGAGAACGGCTCGTCCACCTTGGCACGGAGCCGGCGAACGGCAACTTCGATCACGTTCGTATCGCTGTCGAAGTTCATGTCCCACACCTGGGAGGCGATCAGCGAGCGGGGCAACACCTCGCCCTGGCGCCGCAGCAGCAGCTCGAGCAGGGCGAACTCCTTGGCGGTCAGGTCGATGCGCTGTCCGTCGCGCGTCACCCGCCGGCGCAGCAGATCGAGTTCGAGCCCTGCCAGGCTGAGGACCGTGGACTCGCTGCCGGACCGCCCCCGCCGCAGCAGGGTGCGGATGCGCGCCAGCAGCTCGGAGAACGCGAACGGCTTGACGAGATAGTCGTCGGCGCCGAGCTCGAGGCCACGGACCCGATCCTCGACCTGGTCGCGGGCGGTCAGGAACAGGACTGGCACGTCCCGCCCGGCGCCGCGCAGCGACTCCAGTACCTGCCAGCCCGACAGCCCCGGCAGCATCACGTCGAGCACGATGAGGTCGTGGTCGCCGGTCAGGGCCGCGTGGAGGCCATCCGCGCCATTGCGCATCAGGTCGGTCGTGAAGCCGGCCTCGGACAGGCCCTGTTTCAGGTAGTCCCCGGTCTTGGTCTCGTCCTCGATGATCAGGATCTTCATGCGCGTCGTGCCACGGCACCGGCTTGCGGTCAGTGCCGCCATTGTCGCCGAAGCCTTGCCCGACGTCGTCCGGATTACGGATTTGTAATCCGGACGTCAGGTTGACGTTGGCTACTGCGCCGCATCATGGCGCGGTTCCTCACCGAATCGGAGTCCTCGCGTCATGAAATGGCCTGCCTGCATCGGCGTTCTCGCCGCCCTTTCCGGTCCTGCGTTTGCGCACGGCACCGGCGGACATGCGCCGACCGCCGCCGAGCAGGCCCTGGCGCCCGAGCAGCACCCCTGGGGCATCGCGGGCGCAAAAGACGGTGTGGACAGGGAGATCGCCATCACGATGTCCGACGCAATGCGGTTCGCGCCGGACAGCCTGCGCGTCCGTGAGGGCGAGACCATCCGGTTCCGCATCGCCAACGACGGGAAGCTCATGCACGAGATGGTCATCGGCACCCCTGGCGCGCTGGCGGAGCATGCCGCGCTGATGAAGCGGTTTCCGAACATGGAGCACGACTCGCCCTACATGGCGCACGTGGCCGCAGGCGAGGACGGGACCATCACCTGGACTTTCAACCGGGCAGGGGATTTCGAGTTTGCCTGCCTGATCCCCGGACATTTCGAAGCCGGCATGGTCGGCAGGGTCGTCGTCGAGGCGCAATGAATGGCGGGCGCGCGCGGGGTCGGAATCGGGCCGTGGCTGGCGGGCGGCTTGCTCGCCGTGTGCCTGCTCGGGGGGATGGCGTGGTGGCTGTCCGCCGACGGGCTGCCAGCGATCGATCCGGCCGATCCCGTGCTGGTCGCGCGGGGAGAGGTGCTCTACCGGGACCACTGTGGCAGCTGCCACGGTCAGGCGCTCGAGGGGCAGGCGAACTGGCGCGTGCGTGGTCCCGACGGCAAGTTGCCGGCACCGCCGCACGATGCCAGCGGCCATACCTGGCATCACCCGGACGAGATGCTCTTCGGCATGATCAAGGAGGGCTTCCTCACCGGGCGGTACGCGCCGCCGGGCTACCGGAGCGACATGGCGGGTTACGGCGACGTCCTCGCGGACGAGGACATCGTGGCCGTGCTGGCCTACATCAAGCATTCCTGGCCCGAGGCGCAGCGCGCCCACCAGGCCCGGCTGTCCAAACAGTGACGGCCAGACTCACGATTCGACGCTGACAGGAGAAACCCCCATGAAGATCAGACACTCGAGCCTGGCGCTCGCCCTCCTCGGTGCCATCATTGCTGGTCCCGTGCTCGCAGACTCCGGCCATGCCGGCCATGGCGCCGGATCGATGGCCATGGACGCGGCGATGGCGGATGGCGTGGTGCGCAAGGTCGACCAGGCTGCCGGCAAGCTGACCATCAAGCACGGCCCGCTGAAGTCGCTCAACATGCCACCGATGACGATGGTGTTCCGCGTCGCGTCGCCGGCCCTCCTCGAGGGGGTCAAGGCGGGCGACAAGGTGAAGTTCGTGGCCAGGGATGTCGATGGCGCCCTGACCGTCACCGAACTGCACGGCGCCCAGTAATTCCCGGATGCGAGCGCGCATGATCGTGACCTGGCTGATCGGCGGGCTCCTTGTCCTGGGGGCCGGCGTGGCGAGCGCCCAGGCGGCCCCTGGCGCCGACCTGGAAAGCTTGCTCGCCTATGCGCGGGCCAACCACCCGGAGCTGCGGGCTCGTGCCGCCGATGTGGACGCCGAGCGCGCTCGCATCGACTCGGCGACGGCCCTGCCGGACCCCCGGGTGCAGGTCGAGCTGATGGACGTGACCAACGAATCGGCCGGTGGCGGCGCTTCCCTGCTGCCTGGCGACGTGGGCGTGACCCGCTACCGGGTCATCCAGCCCTTGCCCTACTTCGGCAAGCGGGCCCTCCGTGGCGAGCTGGCCGCGCGACGCGCGGAGAAGGGCGAGGCGCGTCTCGACGAGGCGCGGGTGGACATCGAGGCCGCAATCGCCGCGGCCTACGTCCGTTACTACCGCGCCGTGGAACAGGGGCGCATCCAGCGGGAGACGCTGTCCCTGCTGGAGGCGCTCGAGCGACTTGTCCTGACACGCTACGGCGTTGGCCTCGTGCCCCAGCAGGATGCCGTGCGCGTCCAGGCGGAGATTACGGCCGTCAAGATCGACCTTCTCGAGACCCGGCAACAGGTAGAAGAGGCCCGGGTCAGCGTCAATACGGCGCTGCCGCGGGCGGCGGATGCGCCGCTGGCCGACCCGGCGCGGTTGCCGGACCTGATGGCGGTGCCATCGCTGGATGAACTGTCCACGCTCGCACGGGCGCGGGCGCCGCTGCTGGCCGGCCTGCGCAGCGACATTGCGCTGGCCGAGGCCGAGCAGGCCATCGTCGAACGCGAACGGTATCCGGATTTTGCGCTGGGACTGACCAACAACCGCCCGAAGCAGGGCGACGCCACCTGGGACCTCATGCTCGAGGTCACGATTCCGCTGCAACAGGCGCGGCGGCGCAGCGACGAAGCGAGCGCGGTCCAGCGCGTGACGGCAGCGCAGGCGCGCGCCGCCGCGGAAGCGGCGCGCATCGACGGGCGACTGGGTCGGGCCGTGGCGGCCCACCGCGCCGCCCATGACAAGGCCGACATGCTGGCGCGGACGCTGCTGCCTCAGTCGCAGGCCAACCTGGAAGCCGCCGAAGCGGGCTACGAGAGCGGACGCATCAACTTCAACACCCTGATCGAGGCGGAGCGGCAGATCCTGCGGACCCGGCTGGCGCTGCTGGCCGCGCGGACCGATGCCCACCTCCAGCAGGTCGAAATCCAACGTTTGACAGGGGCCGAATGGTGAGCCGGGCAACAGGCGTGATAATCGGAGTCGTGTTGGTGGCTGCCGCGCTGGCGGGCGGCTACTGGCTGGGCGCGCGGGACCAGGGGGATACCCGCATGGCGATGGGCGCTGCCGGCGCCTTGGCCGCGGAAGCGGCGCCAGCCGAGGGCACCGGCGAGGCACCGGCCGCCGAGCGGAAGATCCTCTACTACCGCAACCCGATGGGGCTGCCGGACACCTCGCCGGTGCCGAAGCAGGATTCGATGGGCATGGACTACATCCCCGTCTACGAGGGCGAGGGGCCGGACGACTCCGGTGCCGTCGCGGTGAGCCCTGTGCGCATGCAGACCCTCGGCGTCAAGACCGGCCGGGTCGCGCGCGTCGTGCTCGACGCGCCGGTCCGCGCCGTCGGCCGGGTCGAGGTCAACGAGCGGCGCATCCACGAGGTGGCGCCGCGCTTCGAGGGCTGGATCGAGCGCCTGTACGTGGACGCGACCGGCGACCCGGTGCGCCGCGGACAGGCCCTGTTCTCGGTGTACAGCCCGGAGCTGGTGTCCGCACGCAAGGAGCTTGCGATCGCCAGCGCACTGGCCGAGGCGGCCGCGGCTGGCGATCCGGCCGCGCGCGACGGCGCCCGGCGCCTGGCCGAGGCGGCCCGCGAGCGGTTGAAGAACTGGGATGTACCCGGCGTGACCCGGAGCCAGGACGAACGCATCACGTTTACCGCGCCGGCATCGGGCATCGTGCTCGAAAAGAAGGCCGTCGCCGGCATGCGCTTCGTGCCCGGCGAGGCCATCTACCGGATTGCGGACCTGTCTTCCGTGTGGGTCATCGCCGACGTCTACGAGCAGCACCTGGGTCGCATCGCGGTCGGGCAGGGCGCCGAGGTGACGATCGATGCCTTCCCGGGGCGCCGCTTCGAGGCCCGCGTGACCTACCTGTACCCGACGCTCAATACGCCCACCCGGACGACGCCGGTCCGCCTCGAGCT
>JBNLCM010000021.1:0-12752 GCA_050303815.1 Rhodocyclaceae bacterium | reverse complement strand
CGACGCGCCGGGCGCCGCGTCGCAAGGCTGCCTGACCAGACCGACTCCGGGCAAGGCCGGCAGCACCCGGTACGGCCTCCCCGGTAGCGCAACGGGTGCAGCTGCTTGCGGGCCGTCGCCGATGGGGACGGCCTTTTTTTTGAAAGGTGCCGGCACCGCACCTACCCGTTCCGCATGCCGTCACAGCCACGCAACCTGAACCGGCTAGGGTCTATTGACCCGGGGTCAGCGCGGGCTTGCCGGCCACCGACACGCCGCGCCGAAGGGCCGCCCATCGCCAGCCGAGGAGATTTGATGCACATACTTCACGTGTCGGATGCCTACAGCCCGGCGGATGGAACGATCGGCCACGCGATCGATACCAGCCGCCGGGGCCTGGACCTCCAGGGCGTGCGCAGCACGCTGGTGGTGCCCGACGGCAGTCGCGCCCCGGAAAGTGCCGATCTGATGCCGGTGCCGTCGCGACCGCTGCCGGGGGGCGGTGAACTGCGCCTGCTGGACTGGCGAGGGCTGACACACCGGATCGCCCAGGCGGCCGGCGCCGGCATCGACGCGATCCATGTGCACTCGCCGCTGCTCGCCCACACGGCAGGCGCCCGCGTGGCCGCCCGGCTCGGCATACCCCTGCTGGTGAGTTGGCACAACCCGGTAGAGGCCCTCCTGCCCGGCCTCGCGCGTGCCCTACCGCGCGGCGTGGCGAGCCGCCTGGGACGCCGCCTGACGGTGACACGCTGCCACGCCGCGCGCTGCGTCGTTGCGGCCAGCGAGCGGATCGGCAGCCGGCTGGTCTCGTACGGCGTGCGGGCGCGGATCGAGGTGATTCCCGAGGGCATCGACCCCGCCCGCTTCGCGACCGGCGACGGCGCTGCATTTCGCCGGCGCCATGCCCTCGACGCCGACCGGCCCGTCGCCCTGGTGACGGGACCGCGCGGCGCGGAATCCCACGTGGGCGACGCCCAGTGGCCGTTCCTGCTCGAGGTCATCGAGCAACTGCGTGTCCAGGCGCCACGCGCCCAGATCGTCATTGCCGGCGACGCCCCCGAAGCCGACCGCATGCGCTATCGCATCCGGGCCGCCGACCTCGAGGCCCAGGTCCGCGTCGCAGGTCTCGATGACCGACCGCAGGCGCTGGCTGACTGCTATGCCGGCTGCGATCTTCTGACGCTGGCGACCCGCGAGGACGCCGATGCAGACGCGGTGCTTCACGCCATGGCGGCGGGTCTCCCGGTCGTCGCCATCGCCCGCCACGGCGCGCCGGATGTGCTGCGTCGCGCGCGCGGCGTCCGCCTGACGCCTGACACCGCGCTGGCACTGGCGCAAGTGGTGGCGAGACTCATCGCCAACCCGCGCCAGCTGGCCCTGCTGGCCCGCGAGGCGCGTACCGAGTGCACCCACTGGAGCCAGGCGACGATGGCCGCACGGCTCGCCGACATCTACGCGTCGCTGCGGCCGCAGCCCGGCCAGGCGCGCCAGGGCGCCATGCCAGGGATCGACGGCCTGCACGTGCCACAGAGCGCCCGGCCCGGCTGAGCGGGTCCGGCAGGCTGCGGGTCTGCGGCCCCGGCTAGCCGGTGCGCCGTTCGGGCTGCGGCCACGCGTCGAGCGACTCGGCCCCGCGGGGTTCACCCTGGCGCGCCATGAGCGGGTCGTCCGGCGTGGGCAGTTCCCGCGGCCGGGTGGCGGGCTCGCCCTTCCAGTGAACGACCTCCATCCGGCCATCGTGGTGCTCGACGATCGCGCTGCAGCTGTCCACCCAGTCGCCGCAGTTGAGGTAGCGGACACCGTCGATCTCCCGTTCGGTGGGCCAGTGAATATGCCCGCAGACGACCCCGTCGAGCTGTCGCCGGCGGGTCTCGTGGGCCACGGAGTCCTCGAAGTCGAAGATGAAACCGACCGCCGTCTTGACCTTGCGCTTGGCGTAGCCGGCCAGCGACCAGTAGCCCGGAATGCGCAGCAGCCGGCGCAGGCGCGACAGCCAAAGGTTGGCCCGCACAAGGAGGTTGTAGCCCATGTCTCCGAGGACGGCGAGCCAGCGGTGATGCAGGGTCACCTGGTCGAACTGGTCACCATGGACGAGCAGGTAGCGGCGGCCGTCTGCGGCGGTATGGATCCACTCGAGCTCGACGCGGATGTCGCCGAAGGCGGTGCCGGCATGCTCTCGCAGGGCCTCGTCATGGTTGCCCGGAATGAAGACGACCGTATCTCCATGGCGCGCCCGGCGCAGCACCTTCTGCACCACCGTGTTGTGCGCCGGCGTCCACTGCACGCTGCGGCTCATTGCCCAGAAATCGACGATGTCTCCGATCAGGTAGAGGTACTCGGAGGGGTAGGCCCGCAGAAACGCCAGCAACCGATCGGCCTGGCAGGCGCGGGTCCCGAGGTGCACATCGGAGATGAACACCGCGCGCACCCGGTTCGTCATGTGGCCTCCGGTGCCGTGCGAGGCCGGCCGGCCGGCCGCGGACGGGGGCGCGCGACCGACGCGAGGGCGGCCGCGAAGGCATCGTTGATGCGATCCCAGTCGTGGGCTTCGGCCACCGTCCGCGCCGCGCGGCCGATGGCCTCGGCGTCGGACCGCTCGGCGACGGCGTCGAGCGCCCGGGCCTGCAGGCTCGCCTCGTCGTCGAACGGGGCCAGCAGGCCGCTGATGCCATCGCGGATCAGCTCGGCTGCGCCGGCGTAGTCGTAGGCGACCACCGGCAGGCCGCTCGCCATCGCCTCGAGGGTCACGTTGCCGAAGGTCTCGGTCCGGCTCGGGAAGACGAAGAGGTCGCCGCTCGCGTAATGGGTCGCGAGGTCCTCGCCGTGCCGCATGCCGGCGAACACCACGTCCGGGCGCTCGGCCTCCAGCGCCACGCGCGACGGCCCGTCGCCAACCAGCACCAGCCGCGCCGCAGGAAACCGCTGCCGAATCGCATCGAAGATGCGCAGCGTGGCGGGCAGGTTCTTCTCGGGGGCCAGGCGACCGACGCTGACGACCGCCAGTCCGTCCGGAGTCAGGCCCCAGCCGGCGCGCAGCGCATGGCTCCGGCGGCCGGGCGAGAACAGCTGGCAATCCACGCCGCGCGCGATCACCTCGACGCCGCGGTAGCCCTTGCTGACCAGGCGCCTCGCCATGTCGTGGGATGGCACATAGGTCGCCGCCGTGCGGTTGTGGAAACGACGCAGGTAGGCACCGACCGGCTGTCGCAGCCAACCCAGCCCGTAGTGCCCGCTGTAGTGGTCGAAATTGGTGTGGAAGTCCGACGTCACCGGCAGGCCGAGCCGGCGCGCTGCCGACACGGCCGACCACCCCAGCGGTCCCTCGGTGGCGACGTGCACCACATCGGGCCGATCGGACGACCAGCGGCGGATCAGGGCATTGCGGGCCGGCAGGCCGAACTTCAGGTCGGCGTAGCGCGGAATGGCGACGCCGCGCACGAGTTGCTCGTCGAGCGCCTCGTGCCCCGTGCCACCGGGCTCGGCGCGCTGCCGGGGACGAATCAACTGGACCCGGTGACCCCGCTCGAGGAGGCCGTCGACCATGCGTCCGAGCGTCATTGCGACACCGTTCACTTCGGGGGGATAGGTCTCCGTGACGAGGGCGATGCGGAGACGGGGCTCCCGGCAGAGATCTTCGGCGATCAGGGTGGCTTCTTCCATGGGCGGGAGTCTGGTAGCCGCTCGGGTCAGCGCGATGACGCTTCGATTACGGGTGCGTGAAGAGCACCCCGGCGAGGGCGATCGCCCACACCACGCTTAGATTGCCGATGGCGACAAGGACCGCGGCGCTGCCGATGTCCTTGGCACGCTTGGCCAGCTGGTGATCATCAAGCGAGACCCGGTCCACCGTCGCCTCGACCGCCGAGTTGAGCAGCTCGACGATCAGCAGCAGCAGGACCGAGCCGATCATCAGCGCGCGGAACGTCGGACCGACGTCGAGCATCGCGGCGGCGGGCACCATCACGCAGGCCAGCCAGACCTCCTGGCGAAAGGCCTCCTCGCAGCGGTAGGCGGCGCCCAGGCCGGCCAGCGAGTAGCCGAGGGCATTCCAGAGCAGGGTCAGGCCGGTCTTCCCCTTGTAAGGGCTTTCCAATGGGTACTCCGTTCGGATTGAGTGAAGGTGTCGTTGAGCACGTCGCGGTACAACTCGGCGAGCCGCCCGGCCAGGGCCCCGTCAGACCATGCCGCGGCGCCCTCGCGCGCGGCGGCGCCGAGTTCCCGCAGCCGGGGCCCGTCCGCCAGGCAACCGGCAAGCTGCGCGGCGAAGTCCTCGACGTCGTCGCGGGCCGTCAGGCAGCCTCGGCCGGACTCGAGGATCGAGGCGGTGCCCATGCAGGACAGCGCCAGCACGCCGGTCCCCGACGCCATGGCCTCGAGCAGGACCAGCCCCTGCGTCTCGGTGCGCGAGGCGAAGACGAACAGGTCGGCCGCCGCATAGCAGTCAGGCAGGTCCCGACCCCGAGCGAGATAGCCGAGGAAGCGGACGTGGTCCTGCAGACCCAGGGCGGCGACCCGATCGCGCAGCGCCGCCTCGGCCGGCCCTTCGCCCGCGACCAGCAGCAGCAGGGACGGACAGGTGCGACGGGCCCGCTCAGCCGCCTCGATGAGGAAGTCGATGTTCTTCTCGTGGGCAAGCCGGCTCACCGTCAGGGCCACGGGCCGGGACTCGGGAATGCCGTGCTCACGGCGGAAGCGTTCGCGCTGGCCGGCCCCGAAGGCCGCCAGTGGAATCCCGGTGGGAAGCACCTCGATGGGCGCCCGCACACCGTAGTCGAGCAGCCGCTCGCGCATCGCGCCCGACGGCGCGATCACCCGGTCGGCATGACCGCACTGCCAGCGGGACAGGCGCCGCGCCAGCGCGGACATCACGGCACGCGGCACGGCGGGCACGTAATGGTGCAGGTACTCCTCGAACAGGGTGTGATAGCTGAGCACCAGGGGCACCCGCCAGTGCCGCGCGAGCCGGCGGCCGGCGAAGTGGGCGGCGAAGGGGGTCTGCACATGGACCAGGTCAAAGCCCTTGCCAGCCTGAGTCAGGGCCGTACGGACCATCGCGCCGACCCCCGCAATGCGGTCTTCCGGGTCGAAAGGCACGGCCCGCCCAGGCACCCGCAGGATGCCGGGTTGCGGGGCCTCATCGCCATAGGCCGGTGCGATCAGCGTGCAGCCGACGTCATGGGGCACGAGCCCGCGGCGAAAGGTCTCGATCGAGGTCGAGACCCCATTGACCCGGGGAAAGTAGACATCCGAAATCTGCAGGACGTGCATGGCGGCTCCGCGTTTGGCGGCGCAAGCCTAAGCGTTGCGGATTACCGTCACATTGCCCGGCGATGTCGATTCGGTGACGTGACGCCACCCGGCACCCCGTCATCGCACCGTCATGGTCTCGTCAAGCCAATGCAATCGCCAGGCCCTAGCGTGGCGCCATGTTCAACGCCTTCAGGAGACGGGCCATGCTCGAGACCCGAACCCAATCGATCAAGTCGCGCTCGCGCAATCTGCGCGTCGGCCTGGCGCAATGCGAAAGCGAAGTCCTGGCAGCCCAGCGCCTGCGCTACAAGGTGTTCGCCGACGAACTCGGCGCCCGCCTCGACAGCCGGACCCCCGGCGTCGACCGCGACATCTTCGACCCCTATTGCGAACACCTGATTGTCCGCGACGAGTCCGAGGGACGGATCGTCGGCACCTACCGGATCCTGTCACCGGAGGCCGCCCGCCGCGTCGGTGGCTACTACTCCGAGACGGAGTTCGACCTGACCCGCCTGGCCCACCTGCGGCCACGCATGGTCGAGATCGGCCGCTCGTGCATCGACCCGGACTACCGCACCGGCGCGACGATCGCGCTGCTGTGGCAGGGCCTCGCGCGCTACATGCACGAGATGCGCTACGACTACCTCGTGGGCTGCGCCTCGATCAGCATGGCCGATGGCGGCCACGCCGCCGCCAGCCTCTACCGCCACCTGTCGGCCGACCACGAGAGCCCACCCGAATATCGCGTCTTTCCGCGCTGCCAGTTGCCGCTGGACGCCCTCCGCAACGATCTCGCAGTGTCGGTACCGCCGCTGCTCAAGGGCTACCTGCGTGCCGGCGCGTGGATCTGCGGCGCGCCGGCCTGGGATCCGGACTTCAACACCGCCGACCTGCCGATCCTGCTGCAGATGAACCGCGTCGAAGGCCGCTACGCCCGCCATTTCGTGGCGCGCGCGGCCTGACCGGCGCGCCGCGGCATCAGCCCTTGTGGGCGGGCTTGTCGGCCACCGGCAGGCCCGCCGCCTTCCAGCCCTTGAAGCCGCCTTCGATGTGGCTGACCGGAGCCAGTCCCATGTCCTGCAGGGCCGCCGTCGCGAGGCTCGATCGCCAGGCCGATGCGCAGTAGAGGACGAACTGCCTGTCCTCGCCGAATACGGGCTTGAAGTAGGGGCTGTCCGGATCGACCCAGAATTCGAGCATGCCCCGCGGCGCATGCACCGCACCGGGAATCATGCCGTCCCGCTCGAGTTCCCGCACGTCTCGGATGTCGACGAACACCACGTCGGGGTCACCGAACATCGCCTTGGCTTCATCGAGGCTCAGGGTGCGGATCCGTCCGCGCGCTTCGTCGATGAGCTGCTGGTATCCCTTGGTGATCGGCATGTCCTGTCTCCGTTGGCTGGCTGAACGATGGCCGCGCGCCCTGCGCCGGGTACGCGCCCGGCCGCCGATCTTGCGCCAGCCCCCGTCGTGCAGGCAAGCCGGCGACCGTGACGCCTGACGCACCTTCGCCATGGCCAGGCGTCCGCCCACCTTGCATTTTTCGCGGCCATCGGGGACGCTTGGCGACCATGGAATCCGAATCTCGAGCCGCAGCTCGGCCCCACCGCCCGCGCCGCCCCCTGAGGGCGGCGGCATGGCTGGCCGTCGTCGGCGTGACCCTGGGGAGTTCGATGGCCTTCGCTCGCACCTTCACCCTTTTCTCGGAAGTCAGCGGCGTCGTGCTGCGCGACGGCCAGCCCGTCGCCGGTGCGGAAGTGGAGCGCGGCTACATCTGGCACTGGAAAGACAAGGTCGGCAAGGAGCGCGTCACGACCGACGCCAGCGGCGCCTTCCGATTCGGCAGCGTCACTGAGTCGTCATTCCTCGGCTCGTTGATCCCGCACGAACCCGTCGTGCAGCAGACGCTGACGATCCGCGTCGACGGCCAGGACTACCAGGCCTGGAAATACACCAAGCACAACTACGACCCGGACGGCGAATTGGGCCGGCCGCTGCGCCTGCGCTGCGAGCTGACGCAGGCACCCGCCTACCATCTGGTCGACGACAAGGCCAAGCTCGGCTACCAGGGCTTGTGCGAGATCGAATGAGGCGGGCCACCACGACCCGAGCACAGGAGACACCGCGATGAACCACCTCTCCCCGGACGTCACGTCCGTCCTCGCCCGGGACGTCTACGACCTTCGCCTGTCGGAGGACGTCAGTGGCATCGGCGCCTCGGTCCCCATCTGGCGCACCGACTTCAATGCGCCGCAGCGGATGACCGGCAGCTCGGGAGCCATCCTGCGCTCGACCACGGGTTTCGGCTTCATTGCCACCGGCAAGGGGGTGCGGGCCAACGAGGCGCTGGTCGTGATGCGGGGCACCGCAAGCCTTGCCGACGGCATCACCGACGGCAACTGCGGCCTCGGGCGCGGGCCGGGTGGCCACCTGGTCCACGCCGGCTTCAACACCACGTTCAACTCGGTCCGGCAGCAACTCGACGACTGCCTGCGGGCACCGGAGAACCAGCGCATCACCCACCTGCACTGTGTCGGCCACAGCCTCGGCGGCGCACTGGCCACGCTGGTCGCCGACTATGCGAGGGCTCGTGGCAAGAGTGCGTCGCTCTATACGTTCGGCAGCCCGCGGGTCGGCCTGACCGGACTCAGCTACGATCTCACGCGCGCGATTGGCGCCGACAACATCTTCCGGGTCTATCACACCAACGACCCGGTCAGCATGGTGCCCCTGTTCCCGTTCCTGCATGCGCCGTCGAACGGACGCGTGATCATGCTGCCCGCGAGCGGCCACGCCTATGACTTCTCCGCGCACTCGATGGCCGGCTACGTCAGCGACGTCTCCGGCGCCAGCTGGTCAGGCATGCGGGTCAGCGCCCTGAACTGGCTCCAGCGCCTCGATGCGCGGGTCCAGACCTGGCTCGACTCGGGCGATCGGTCGAGCCTGTCCCACTACGGCGGCAATGTCCTGTGGTTCCTGGGCAAGGCCGTGCTGCACCTGCTGAAGCTGGCGATGGACGTGGTGGGCGCCGGCCTGCAGACGCTGGTTACGGCCGGCTTCACGCTGCTGGATGCGCTGGCCTTCCTGCTCGAACGGGCCGCGCAGCTGAGTGCCCGCATCAACTCGATGCTGGGGCGCGTGCTGTCCGCACTGATGAGCGCGCTCGGCCGGGGTGTCGAGGGCGTCCGCAACATCACCGCGGCCGTGCTGCGCTTTGCGCTCAGCTTCCTGCTGACCTCGCTCGGAACCCAGGTCTATCGCGCGATTGCGCTGGTGCATAACGGGCTGCGCTAGGGTCCGTGGGCGTTCGTCTGGCGGTCCGCCGCACAACGGCCTATCCGCCCTAAGCCGGTGGAACCCCCGGCCGGACAGCCAGATCAGAAGGCGACTTCCACCGTCCGCTTGAGCGTGGTGTCCGGCGTGTTGCGGTTCAGCCGCACCAGCCCACCGGCACCGAACCGCAGCGCCGGGCCGTCATCGCGTCCCAGTGCAGTCGCGTCGTCGACGAGAGGTCCGGCGCGGTGCTGGTCGTGGTCGCCGAAGGCCTCGGCAAGCTCGCCCCGCATGCCGCTGTTGCCCAGACGATCCACCGTGACTTAGGCCTCGCGTGCCGCGGGCCAGTGGTCGTCGAGGGCACGGCCGAACGGCATCGCATAGGCGAAATCCCATTTCTTCTCCCGCGGCCGTTCGCCACCCACGACGCGGATCAGGTCGCGGTTGACGTTGCCCCACCAGGGGCCCCGGTTGATCTACACGATCGAGTCGAGCAGCAGGGTGCTGGCCTCGTCGCCACCCTGCGGTCTTTCGTATTCGGCCGCGACACCCCGGTCGTCGTTCGCCTTGATGGGGCCCAGGAAGAGGATCAGCTCCGCCCCGACCTCCGACAGCCACAGGCCATCGTAACGGCCGATTGGGTCCGGGTCGGCCGGATCCTCGATCCGTTCCTTCCCGTACGCCTCGCCGACGCGCGACTTGAGATGTGGCGTGATACCGAACTCGCGTTCCAGGGCGTGCCGCTGGCGGGTCACCGAATTGTCGTCATAGAGTCGCTCGTCCTCTCCCTCGACCGGACAGCGGGCCGGCTGGCCGAACTGGTGGGCGTTCTGCGACTGGAACGCCATGTCACCCGGCGCCGACTCGAGGCTCCTGACTTCGAACTGACCGATGGCGGGGCCGGCCAGGGCGGCCGGCGGGAGCCGCAGGGCGACAGCATGGGCCGCGCGCTCGGCCGACTGCATTCGCCGCCGGACAAGGCTGGCGCGGCGGGCAACGGGACCCAGGCGACATGATCACCGCGTCATGGACGCAGCCGCACGCGGCCCGAGCGGTCTCAAGCGTGCCCCATGTGATGCCGTAGACACCGGTTGGCACACCAGCCGGGCCGGGCCCCACCGATGGGCCGTGCGCCTCACCGAGGACTGGCATCCAACGGAGCAAGGCCCGCGTGATGATGGATGACGCACCGCAGACCCTGAGCGACAAGCTGACCGACCACCTGGTGGCCGTTCCTCGCCTGAAGCGCGCCATCAGCCTGCTCTTCCTGCTGTTCACGACAGGCGCCGTGCTGGCAACCAGCCTCCTGCTGAACCAGGGCCGCAACACGGTGGAAACGCGAGCGACCCTCGACGCCAGCAATCTCGCCCGGCTCGCAGATCAGAGCATTTCCCGCAGCGTCGACGCCTTCGACCTGGTCCTCCAGACCGTCGTCTACCTACTCGAGAGCGACCTGAGTCGCGACGGTCGGCTCGACGCCGACAAGATCAATGCCTTGCTGATCGCACAGGAGGATGCGCTTGCCCACTCCGCCGGCATCCGCGTGGCCGATGACACCGGCCGCGTCGTGTTCGGTCGGGATGTCGGTCCCGATTCGAAGGCCAACTGGGGCGACCGGGACTTCTTCCTTCGGCAGCGGACCGACCCCGAGGTCGGCATGACCGTGACCGATCCGATCTACGGGCGGGTCTCCCGCATCTGGGTCATCTCCTTTGCACGCCGCTACCGGAACCCCGACGGCAGCTTTGCTGGCGTGGTCTCCGTTGCGATCCCGGTGGACTATTTCCGCCGCCTCCTGGCCCAGTTCGACCCGGGTCCCCATGGTGTCGTCGTGCTGCGTGACTCCCGGACGCGACTGATCGCCCGCTATCCCGATTCGGACCACCCGAATGAACAGCTGGGCGCCACCCGCATTTCCGGTGAGCTCGCCAGCGCCATCGCTTCCGGCGAAGACGCGGTGACGTACCACGCCACCGCGGCGGCGGATGCCGTCGAGCGGACCAACAGCTACCGACGCCTGCGCAACGTGCCGTTCCATCTGGTCGCGGGCCGTGGCGCGAACGACTATCTGGCGCCCTGGCGATTGGTTCGGGCCCAGGCACTGGCGGGGCTGGTCTGCTTCATCGTGGCCACCGGCCTCGCCCTGTGGCTGCTGTGGCGGGCTGCAGAGCGCGTGAAGTTCGAGACCGAACGCAGCCGTTCCGTACTCAGGAATGCGAGCGACGGCATCCACATCGTCGACGCCGACGGCCGGCTGGTGGATGCCAGCGACGCGTTCTGCCGCATGCTGGGCGCATCGCGCGCCGACCTGATCGGCCGCCACCTGTCGACGTGGATCGCGCGCGATGCCCTTCGCGAGGCCGAAGCCCGCCTCCCGACCGACCTCGTCGCGCCGGGCACCGTCCAGTTCGAGACGCGCCATCAAGGCGCCGATGGCCGCCCCTTCGATGTCGAGATCAGTGGCAATTCGCTGCAGTTGCAGGGGCGCCGGCTGATGTTCTATTCCGCCCGCGACATCTCGCAGAAGCTGCGCGATGCCCGCGACCTGCAAGAGTCCGAACAGCGCTTCCGGACCCTCTTCGAGTCCTCGCCCGACCCGGTCTGGATCATCGACGACTACCAGTTCGTGGAGTGCAACCACGCCGCGGTCGCGCTGCTGGGCTATCCCGGCAAGTCGGAGCTGCTCGGTGCCCACCCGTCGCAACTGTCACCCCCGGTACAGCCCGACGGTGAGGAGTCCTTTGCCAAGGCCCAGCGCATGATGAACCTGGCCTTCGAACGCGGGGCCCACCGCTTCGCGTGGGAGCACACCCGCTACGACGGCAGCACCTTCATCGCCGAAGTCACCCTGTCGGCGATGGGATTGCGGGGCAAGCGCGTGATCCACTGCCAGTGGCGCGACATCACCGAAGAGACCCGCGCGCAGCAGGAGCTGTCGGCCTACCGGCACTCGCTCGAGGCGCTCGTCGAGACACGCACGGCGGAGCTTGCTCGCCAGCGGCAGCAGTTCGAGATCATCCTGGACAACATCCCGGGCGCGGTCGCTTACTGGGACCGGGAGTCCATCAACCGCTTCGCCAACCCGACCTACGAGACCTGGGTGGGGCGTCCGGCCGGATCCCTTGAGGGGCGACGCATGGAAGATGTGCTCCCCGCGCCGCTGCTCGCCGCGGTGCAGCCCCATCTGGACGGCGTCTTCGCGGGCGACGCGCAGCATTTCGTTGTCCCCCTCCCCGCCACACATCACGACGGTCGCGGAGGGTTTGCCGAGGTGCACTACGTGCCCGACCGGCAGGGCGACGCCGTCATCGGCTTCTTCGTCATGGCGTTCGACGTGACGGATCTGACCACGGCCCGGGACGCCGCAGAGGCCGCCAGCCGCGCCAAGTCGATGTTCCTGGCCAACATGAGCCACGAGCTGCGTACGCCGATGAATGGGGTGCTGGGCATGATCGCCCTGGCGCGGCGGCGCATGGCCGACCCGAAGGGCCTGTCCCAGCTCGACAAGGCCAAGCTCTCCGCCGAGCGCCTGCTGTCCGTGCTGAACGACATCCTCGACCTGAGCAAGATCGAAGCGGACCGCCTGGTGCTGGAGCACACCCGCTTCACGCTGGCCTCGGTCCTCGACAGCGTGGTCGTTGTCCTTCGTCCCGAAGCCGAGCGCAGCGGCCTGCACTTGCAGATCGAGCTCCCGGCCGAGCTACGCGCCCGCGGCCTGCTGGGCGATCCGCTGCGATTGAGCCAGGTGCTCACCAACCTGGTCTCGAACGCCATCAAGTTCAGCGACCAGGGCGACATCCAGGTGCGCGTCCGCCTGGAAGCCGAAGCCGACGCCCAGGCAACCCTGCACTTCGAGGTGGAGGACGCCGGCATCGGAATCCGGCCAGACGATCAGGCGCGCCTGTTCTCTCCATTCGAACAGGCCGACGGATCGATTACCCGCATGTACGGGGGCACCGGACTCGGCCTGGCGATCTGCAAGCGCCTGGTGGACCTCATGCAAGGCGAGATCCACGTCACCAGCCATCCCGGCGAGGGCAGCGTGTTCTCGTTCACGGCGCGCTTCGACGTGGCGCCCGACGCGCCGTCCACCGCCGGAACGGCCGTCGGCCACGGTCCGGAGCGGCGACTTCAGCAGCGTTTTGCCGGCCTGAATGTCCTGGTGGCCGAGGACGAACCGATCAACCAGGAGGTCGTCAGCGGGCTGCTGACCGGCGCGGGGCTGGCGGTCGAGCTGGCGTCCGACG
>JBNLCM010000020.1:0-21231 GCA_050303815.1 Rhodocyclaceae bacterium | reverse complement strand
GCAAGCACCTCGCGGCGCACCAGCTCTTCCTTGACGGCGCTTTCCATCTGCGGCGTCAGCTCCTGCCCCTGGGCTTTCTGCTCATTGATCAGGGCGTCTGCACGCGCCTGGGGGATGGCCTTGCCATTGACCGTGACGACGGTGCCGGCAGCGGTGGCCAGCTGGGCGCCGAAGGCGGTTGCCAGCGCGAGGGCCAGCGTTGCGGATACGTGTTTCATCTGAATTCCTTGGTGTCTGTCTGTGTTCTGGTTAGTCGGTTTCAGGGAGCGCTTTGATAGCCAATGCGTGGATTTCTTTCTTCATCATGTCGCCGAGGGCGTCGTAGACGATGCGGTGGCGCTGCAAGGTGTTCTTCCCGGCGAAGGCGCTCGCGACAATGGTCAGCCGATAGTGCCCGCCTCCATCCCGCGCGCCGGCATGGCCGGCATGGAGGGCGCTGTCGTCGCCGATCTCGATGCGCGACGGGGAGAGCGCAGAGAGGCGCTCCCGCATCTTCGCCATGGTTGATTCGCTCAAGGCAGCACCTTCTTGTAGGGCTTGACCAGGGTCTTCACGAACACGCCGGTGCGTGTGTAGGGATCGTCCGCCGCCCACGCCTCGGCCGCTTCGAGCGAGTCGAATTCAGCCACGACGAGGCTGCCCGTGAAACCGGCGGGACCGGGGTCGGGCGAGTCGATAGCCGGGAAGGGGCCGGCCATCAGCAGGCGCCCCTCGTCTTTCAGCGCATTGAGGCGCGCCAGATGCTCCGCGCGGACGGCCATCCGGGCTTCGAGGGAATCCGGCTTGTCTTCGCCAACGATGGCATACAGCATCATGTCTTCTCATCCTCCAGGTAGCGGGACAGGTAGGCCCCCTGCGCCACCACGAAAAGCAGCATCAGGCCCATGCCGCCAAAGAGCTTGAAATTGACCCAGGTCGATTCCGAGAACTGGTAGGCCACGACCAGGTTGAGCACGCCCATCAGCGCGAAGAATCCGGCCCAGGCCAGGTTGAGCCGTTCCCATACCGCGTCAGGCAGGCTCAGCTGGGCCTCGAGCAGCTTGCGGATCAGGTTGCGCTTCAGAATGAGCGCAGAGCCCGCCAGCGTGCCGGCGAAGAGCCAGTAGAGCGCGGTCGGCTTCCACTTGATGAAGGTGGGGTCGTGAAAGAACAGGGTGGCCCCGCCGAATACCGTGACGATGGCCAGGCTGATCCACAGCATGGTCTCGACCTTGCCGTGCCGGAACCAGACCCAGGCGATCTGCGCGCACGTCGCCACGATCGCGATCGCCGTGGCGATCAGGATCGGCGCCTGGGTGGCCTGAATGCCGCCGCCGAGGACCGAATTGGCGAGGTCGAGCGCACCC
The DNA here is from genome assembly GCA_050303815.1 of Rhodocyclaceae bacterium. Taxonomy (GTDB): domain Bacteria; phylum Pseudomonadota; class Gammaproteobacteria; order Burkholderiales; family Rhodocyclaceae; genus Cognatazoarcus. The sequence goes on along the minus strand of JBNLCM010000020.1, from coordinate 19,885 downwards.
GCTTCGTTCGCGCCGGCAACCTTGTAGGCGGCGAAGAAGAGGATGACGGGGAGCAGGTCGAAGAAGAACTTCATGGCTGCGGGATTATATCGGGGTTCCGGACTTGACCTCGGAAAGCGCGCAAGGTGCCCCTGCCGGTGTCAGGTCGAGAGCGGCATCTTGCTGGGGTGGTCGGGCGCTTTCGGCCTGGCGGCCAGCCGCAGCACGGCGCGCAGGCCACCACCCTCTCGCGCCAGCAGGGACAGCCCGCCCTCGTGCGAGCGGGCAATCCGGTCCACGATGGCCAGACCGAGGCCGGAGCCCTTGACGTCGGTTCGGGCGGTCTCGAGGCGCGTGAAGGGGCGCTTGAGACGTTCGACCTGATCGTCCGGGATGCCGGGTCCCCGGTCGAGCACCTCGATCAGGGCATGCTCGGGCGTGCGCGTCAGGACGACGTCCACCGGCTGTTCGCCGGGGGCGTAGCGAAGCGCGTTGTCGATCAGGTTGGTGACCGCCCGGCGCAGGCCCAGCGGACGTCCGGCGACCTCGACGGATTCATGGAGGGCGAAGTGCACGGGTTTGCCGAGGCGGTCGTAGTGGGCGTCCAGTTCGGCCAGCATCTCGGCGAGATCGACCGTCTTGCGTACCTCGCTCTGGCCATCCCGCGCGAAATCGACGAATTGGCCGATGATCCGGTCCATCTCGTCGATGTCGGTACTCATGGCGTCCCGGTCCTCGTCGCTCGACGAGGACAGCTCCACGCCGAGGCGCAACCGGGCGAGTGGCGTTCGCAGGTCGTGGGACACGCCGGCCAGGATCAGGCGGCGGTCGGCATCCAGGCTGGCCAGGTCGCCAGCCATCTGGTTGAAGGCGCGCGCCACCTCCGCAACGTCGGCGGGGCCGTCCTCCGTCAGGGGCGCCAGCGTCTCGCCGCGCCCCACGGCGCGCGCCGCGGCGGCGATATTGCGCAGCGGTCGGTTAACCCGGGACACGATCACGTAGGCAGCGGCGAGGGACAGGCCGAGGGCCACGCCGGCCCAGCCCAGCCAGTCGACCGCTCGCGGGCGCACCACACGGTCGGTGGGCAGCATGACCCAGAACTCGTCGGGATCCTGCGGGTCGAGCCGGAAACTGACCCAGAACCCTTCCAGGCCTTCCCAGGACGCGGCGAAGCGTGTCCCTTCGCCGAGATCCTTGCGCACCCGCCGGGTCAGCAGTGACATCGGGCGGGTCTGGGGCAGGGGGGTCAGGACATCGCTGGATTCCGCCGGGTAGATGCGGATGCCCTCGAGGGCCGCCAAGTCGATCAGCAACTCGCGGCGCCGCGAGGCCTCGGCGTTGATCAGGGCCGTTCGGGTGAGATTGACCACGCTGACAACCATCTGGGCGAGGTCGCGGGCACGGGGCTCCTGCTCGAAGTGGCGGAAGATCTGATACCAGACCGCCGACGAGATCACCATCACGATGGTGACGACGACGAAGATCTGCCACAACAGCGTGCGTGGCCAGAGGGAACGCCAGTTCCAGCCGTGGGCGCCCGCGTCGGCCGGGACCGGCGCGGCGTCGCGGGCCGGCTCAGCTGTTCTTGACACCGTCCGGGACGAACACGTAGCCGAAGCCCCAGACGGTCTGGATGTAGCGCGGCTTGGCCGGATCATCCTCGACCAGTTTGCGCAGTCGCGAGACCTGTACGTCGATGGCGCGGTCGAACACCTCGTATTCGCGGCCGCGCGCCAGTTCCATCAGCTTGTCCCGCGACAGGGGCTGGCGCGGGTGCTGCAGCAGCACCTTGAGCAGGGAGAATTCGCCCGTCGTCAGGGGGAGTTCCTCGTCATCGCGGGACAGGGTGCGCGTACCGAGATTGACGCTGACCTTGCCGAAGGTGATGACCTCGTCTTCGGCGGCCGGGGCGCCCGGCGGAAGCTGGGGCTGGCGTCGCAGCACGGCATTGACCCGGGCCACCAGCTCACGTGGATTGAAGGGCTTGGGCAGGTAGTCGTCGGCGCCCATCTCGAGGCCGACGATGCGGTCCACGTCGTCGCCCTTGGCGGTGAGCATGACGATCGGCAGCGTGTTCTCCGCGGCGCGCAGGCGGCGGCAGATCGCCAGACCGTCTTCGCCCGGGAGCATCAGGTCGAGAACCATCAGATCGTAGTGCTCGCGGTGCAGTGCCCGATCCATCGCGACGGAGTCGGCAACCGCCTTGACGGAGAAGCCTTGCTCGCTGAGGTAGCGATTGAGCAGTTCCCTGAGTCGGGCGTCGTCGTCCACGATCAGGATTCGGTTGCGATTCTTGGCCATGAGGTATCTCGTCGTTGTTTTTCGGCGATTCTAGCGGTTGCCCGACGGCGCCGTGCGGGCCGGGTAACGCTTCGTAAGCCGCTTGCCGACTCCTTACACGCCCTTACAGAAGTCGTCACCTTTCGTGATGCAAATCGCGCCAGCGCAGAGAATTTGCAGCTAACCTTGCAACTCCCAATGGGTGACTGCGACCGAATGCCGAAGCCGAGAATGCCACGTCGAAGCCTTTTGCGCGAGACGATCCTTGCGACGACCGCCTGTGTCGCATGGCTCGCCAGCGCCCCGATCCTCGCCGACGATGCGGACGGGGCGGCCGTGGAGGCGCCGGCAGCGGGCAAGCACCCCGATGGCCTGCGTGCCGACATCCGGCGCATGATCGGGAACGAGGGCGAGGGCTACCTGCCCGCCAGTTCGGCCGGCCGGCGGCGAAGCATCAGCCGCGAGGAGTTGCTGCGGCTGCGCGAGGACATCCGCGCCAATCGGGACATCTACGAGACTCGCGAGCGGGCTGGCGCCGGCCATCCGCGGCGCTAGGCTCGCCGGCGTGCCAGGTCGCTCTGACGGGACCGCCTGACAAGCCGTATCCATCACCCGAGCCGGCTCGCCCTCCATCCCTGAAGCAGCCTCCGGCCCGCCACGCGTGCAAGCGTGCAGGTCTGGTGCCGAAACCCCATGCCGCGGGGGTGACGACAGCGCTTTGCCGGTTACAATTGCCCCATGAGAATCCTCGCCATCGAGACCTCCTCCGATCGCGGCAGCCTGGCGCTCGCCGATCGCGGTGACATCGACTGTGTGGACCTGGATGCCGGGCCCGCGCAATCCACGACTGCGCTGGCCAAGCTGCGGGCGCTGCTCGAGGCGCGAGGCCTGGCCGTGCGCGACATCGACGCGATTGCATTCGGCAGTGGACCGGGCATGTTCACCGGACTTCGTCTTGGCTGCGGCCTTGCCCAGGGATTGGCGATCGGCCTGGTACGACCGGTTGTGGCGGTGTCGTCGCTCGAGGCGCTGGCCCACCAGTGCGGTGGCGAGCACGTCATTGCCGCGACCGATGCCCGGATGGGGGAGGTATACAGCCAGTGCTTCATCCGAACCGGCGAGGAGTTCGAGCCTTGTGCCGAGCCGTCCTGCCTGCCGCCCGAATCGCTCGTCGTGCCGAATGCCTCGGTCACCTGGTCGGGGGTCGGCAATGCCTTCGAGGTCTATCGCGAGCGCTTTGCCAAGGCGTTCTCCGCGGGCGTGGATGTCGTCTCGTCGAGCACCCGTCCGCATGCCCGCGATGTCCTGCACATCGCTCACCGGCGACTGGCGCGGGGCGAGACCAGCCCGCTGTCGGACATCGTGCCCCGCTACGTGCGCAACAAGGTCGCGCTGACGACCCGCGAGCGGCTCGAGCGCGGAGGGCGCGTTTGACTACGGTCCGGCTCGAATGCCGGCCGATGGGCGAGGCCGATCTGGCCTGGGTCGTGCCCGTCGAGGCGGCCCTCCATGCCAGCCCCTGGAGTGCGGTCAATTTTCGCGATTCACTGGCGGCCGGTCATGCCTGCTGGACGTTCTGGGAAGGCGTCGAGCCGGTTGCCTATGCGATTGTCATGCACGTGCTGGACGAGGCACATCTGCTCGACATCACCGTGGCCGGCGCTCACCAGGGACGCGGCGTCGGTGGGGCCGTCCTGGCCTTCCTGTTCGATGAGGTCCGCCGCAACGGTGCGTCGCAGTTCTTTCTCGAGGTCCGCGAATCCAACCAGGCTGCCGCCGGCCTGTATCGTTCGCGAGGGTTCGAGGCGATCGGTCGACGCAAGGGGTACTACCCGGGACGCGAGGCCCGCGAGGATGCGATCGTGATGAGGTGCTTCCTGTGAGCCCGTGGCAGGAGATGGTCGTCGGCCAGCTGGGTCTTGGGCCGATCTGGCGCCTGCGAGACCGGCCCGCGGCGAGGGACGAAGACACGCCAGGCTCCGACCTGGCGGCGTCGCCGGCCGAGGCGCACCGGCCGGCGACGCCCCTCCCGACGGCCCGGCCGCGCATGCGCGAACGGCCGCTCGAACCGGACCGCGCCGAGCCGGGCGTGCCAGCGGCGGCGCAGCCATCGGCGGGAACGCCGGTGGCCGTTGCCCGCGACACCGACTGGGATGCGCTCGAGCAGCAGATTCGGGCGTGCACCGCCTGCGTCCTTCATCGCCGACGCAAACAGGCGGTGCCGGGGGTGGGCGACCGGCGGCCGCGGTGGTTACTGGTCGGAGAGGGGCCGGGGGCGGAAGAAGACCGCCGCGGAGAACCGTTTGTCGGTCCTGCGGGGCGATTGCTCGACGCCATGCTCGCGGCCGCCGGACTGTCGCGCCAGGACGGCGCGTTCATCGCGAACTCGGTCAAGTGCCGGCCGCCGGGCAACCGGACGCCCGAGGCCGACGAGATCGCCACCTGCTTCCCCTACCTGCGCCGGCAGGTCGAGTTGCTTGAACCCCGGCTGATCGTGGCCCTGGGCAGGCCGGCGGCCCAGTCGCTGCTGGACCGTCAGGTCCGCATCGCCGAAGCCCGCGGGCAGACCTACGAGTTCGCAGGCATCCCGGTGATCGTCACCTATCACCCGGCCTATCTGTTGCGAAATCCCCAGGACAAGGGCAAGGCCTGGGAAGACTTGTGCCGCGCACGTCAACTATCGAAGGCCGGTTGATCTGGCGCAAGGCGTCGTTTGTTGCACTGCCATAAGATCGCGCAGATGCCAAGAGGCCTGTGGGCCTGGAGCCTGCGATGAGCTTGCGCGCCCTGTTGCTGAGCGTGATCCTGGTGCAGTTCCTGCCGGGATGTGGGTACAACGAGATCCAGATTGCCGAAGAGAACACGCGGTCATGCTGGGCAGAGGTCCTCGATCACTACGCGCTGCGGGCCGAGCTTGTTCCGGGCCTGATCCGCACGGCTCAGGCTTACGCCGGACAGGACAATGAGGTCCTGGCGCAACTGGCCGAGGCGCGCGCGCGCGTCAGCCGCGTGACCACGGGGCCGGCGCTGACAGGGGATCCGCAGGCGCTCGCCGCCTTTCGCGCCGCACAGGGCGAACTCTCGGGCGCGCTCGCACGCCTCGTGACGGTTGTCGACCGCCACCCGGATCTCGGGGCCGACGCCAGCTTTCGCGACCTGCAGGCCCAGCTCGACGGCGCCGAAAGCCGTCTCTCGGCTGCACGCGCCAGGTGTCTCCAGTCGATCGAGCGCTACAACGCCGTGGTGCAGTCCTTCCCGGGCAATCTCCTTGCGATGGTCCTCGACTACGAGCCGAAACCGAGACCTCAGCTGGACGGCGACGCCCGCGACGGCAACTCGCCTCCAGTCGATTTCGGCGGCCCGGCGGCGCGCTGACGGTTGGTCCCCGGCGGGAGTCCGGCCTCGCGCCGTGGCGGGTCATCGCTGTGGCGGGCGCCTGCGTGATGACGTGACTGCGGCGCCCAGACCCTGTTTCACGGCGCCAGACGTGGGATGATGGCCGGTGGGAGGAACAGGTTGGCTGATTCCGCGAAGGAGGCGCGTCGGGCCGATGGTCGGGAGATGGAAACGGATCTTGCGTCACCTGGCGATGCCCGACTGGGTCGCCAGGCGTCACTTCACGCCGCCCGTACTCGACGCCATCGAGGCGGCCATCGTCGACTCCGAGACGCGCCATCGGGGCGAGATCCGTTTCGCGGTCGAGTCGGAGATCGAATTCCCAGCCCTCTGGCAGGGCGTCACCCCGCGCGAGCGGGCGATCGAGGCCTTTGGCCATCTCGGCGTCTGGGATACCGAAGAGAACAGCGGGGTGCTGCTCTTCGTGCAGCTCGTTGATCGGCGCGTCGAGATCGTGGTCGATCGGGGCATTGCGCGGGTGACCGACGATGCCGTGTGGCGTGCCATCTGCGCCGACGTCGAGCAGGCCTTTGCCGGCGGCGCGTATGAACACGGATCGGTCGAGGCGGTTCAGCGGATCGGCGAGGTACTCGAGGCCCACTTCCCGGCGTATCCGCGCAATCCGAACGAGCTGCCGGACCGACCGATGCTGATCTGACCCCGCGGTCCTCGGCCACGCGCCGGCCGCCCCCGCCTCAGTGCTTGAGGTCGTCGAGCAGGGCGACCGAGTCGAACTGGCGCTGGTTGGCCTCGTGGATGCGCTTGATGAGCAGCATCGTGATCGCCACGAAGGACCCGAAGGCGATGATCACCGTATTGACGGAGAGATCCATCGCGATCAGCAGGGCGTAGAGGCCGGTCATCACCAGGATGGACAGATTCTCGTTGAAATTCTGGACCGCGATGCTGTGGCCGGCGCCCATCAGGATGTGACCACGATGCTGCAACAGGGCGTTCATAGGGACGACGAAGAAGCCCGCGCAGGCGCCGATCAGAACCATCAGGATCATCGAGATCGTGACGTCGGTGACCACCGTCATGACCATCACGATCAGGCCCATCGCGATGCCCATCGGGATCACCTTGACGGCACGTTTCAGACTGATCAGCTTGGCCGCGAGGACGGCGCCGAGGGCAACCCCGATCGCCACGACCCCCTGGAGCATGGAGGCCTTCGACAGATCAAAGTCGAGGGCGTGCTCGGCCCACTTGATGACGATGAACTGCAGCGTGGCCCCCGCACCCCAGAACAGCGTCGTGACGGCGAGGGAGATCTGGCCCAGCTTGTCCCGCCAGAGCAGCTTCAGGCAGTGGTTGAAGTCGTGGATCAGGTAGAGTGGGTTGTTCTTCAGCGGCTTGTGATCGACGCCGGTGTCGGGAATGTAGAGGTTGAACCCTGCCGCTATCAGGTAGAGCAGGCCGACCAGCAAGATGCTGAGCTGGAAATGGGTGCTCACGAAGGGCACGGAGTCAACCAGCGGCGCCAGCCAGTCGGGTCGGATCAGAACGCCACCGAGAACGGTCCCGAGGATGATTGCGCCGACGGTCAGGCCTTCGATCCAGCCGTTGGCGACGACCAGCAGGCGGTGGGGGAGGTATTCGGTGAGGATGCCGTACTTGGCCGGCGAGTAGGCCGCCGCGCCCAGTCCGACGACCGCATAGGCGAGCAGCGGATGCGCACCGAACAGCATCATCAGGCAGCCCACGACCTTGATGCCGTTGCTGATCAGCATCACCCGCCACTTCGGCATCGAGTCGGCGAAGGCACCGACAAACGCGGCCAGTGCGACGTAGGAAATCGTGAAGAAGAGCTTGAGCAGTGGCTCCTGCTCGGCCGGCGCCTGCATGTCCCGCAACAACGCAATTGCCGCGATGAGCAGTGCGTTGTCGGCGAGCGCAGAAAAGAACTGCGCCGCCATGATGATGTAAAAACCGAGCGGCATCGGATCGGCGCGGCCTGTTGGCTGGGCGGAGCGCGGTTTATAACATGAACCGGTTGCGGGAACCTGCGGCATCTCCGGGGGCATGGGCTCACGGCACCTGAAAATTTGGTGCAGATGTGATGCAATTGGTCCATAAACAGAACTAATGACTTTCCGGCCGGGCATTCGCCCTGGGGCAGGCCGCCCCAGCTGCGAAGGCCGCCCCGACCCACGGAGAACCATCCCATGGCCGACAGGAGGCTTCAGGTATTCCGCGCAGTGGCGAAGCACGGCTCGTTCACCCGCGCCGCGGAACACCTGCACATGACGCAGCCGGCCGTCACGTTCCAGATCAAGCAGCTCGAGGACCAGCTCAACACGATGCTGGTCGAGCGCGGACATGCCGGTGTCACGCTGACCCCGGCCGGCGAGATCGTGATCGCCTACGCCGAGCGCATTCTCGAGCTGAACGAGGAGATGGGGACACGCATCTCGGAGCTCACCGACGAGCTGACCGGCACGCTGAACATCGGCACCAGCACGACGATCGCGGCCTACTGGCTGCCGCAGCTGCTCGAAGGCTTCAAGCGGGCCAACCCTCGGGTGGTGCCCCGCGTGATGGTGGGCAATTCGGCATACATCGAAAGCCGGGTGGCCCGCCGCGAGCTGGATCTCGGTCTGATCGAGATCATCACGGACGACCCCTCGCTCGAGCGCCGTTCGGCCGGGCAGGACGAGCTCATGGTGGTCTGTTCGCCTCGTCATCCCCTGGCGCGCCACGACCGACTGCTCGCCGAGGAACTGGTCGGCCACGACTTCATCACGCGCGAGCCAGGCAACGCAATCCGCGAACTCGCCGATGACTTCTTCGCGGCTGCGGGGGTCGCGCCGGAATCGCTCCGGGTCTGCGGCGAGATCGGCAGTCTGGCGGCCGTCAAGCACCTGGTCCGGGCCGGCTGCGGTTTCGGCATCGCCTCGCGCGCGGCCTTGCTGAGGGACGTGCGGGAGGGGGCCCTGGTCGCCGTGCCGCTTGAGCCCACGCTCTACACGCCCCTCGAGGTCATCTTCCCGCGCGACCGCTTCCGGTCGCGCCTGATCACCACCTTCGCGGACTTTGCTTCCGCGGAGATTGCCCGCCTGAGCCGCGAGCGGGCAGAGAAGGAGCTGGTACGTGGCACGTAGCAAGAGCGTCTTTGTCTGCAGCGACTGCGGCGGGCAGGTCCCGCGCTGGCAGGGCCAGTGTCCCCACTGCCAGGCGTGGAACACCCTCTCGGAGCAGTCGGCCGAATCGGCCGTAGCGCCCGCGGCGCATCGTTATTCCCCATTCTCCGGCGCGAGCGGCGGCCTGCAGGCCCTCGCCGAGATCCGGCCGAGGGAGACGGTGCGCATGTCGACCGGAATCGACGAGTTCGACCGGGTGCTGGGGGGCGGGCTGGTCCCCGGCGGGGTCGTGCTGATCGGTGGCGACCCGGGCATCGGCAAGTCCACGCTGCTGCTGCAGGCCCTCACGCTGATGGTGCGCGAGCAGCGTGCGCTCTACGTCAGTGGCGAGGAGAGCGCCGAGCAGATCGCCCTGCGCGCCCAGCGGCTGCAACTGGAGCCGGGCGCGCTCCAGTTGCTGCCCGAGATCAGCCTCGAGCGCATCCTCGCCTGCCTGCGCGAGGTCCGCCCGCAACTGGTCGTGATCGATTCGATCCAGACCCTCTACTCGGATGCCCTCACGTCCGCGCCCGGCTCGGTCGGGCAGGTGCGCGAATGTGCCGCCCAGCTCACGCGCTTTGCCAAGCAAAGTGGCGCGAGCGTGATCCTGGTGGGGCATGTCACCAAGGATGGGGCCCTCGCGGGGCCGCGGGTCCTCGAGCACATCGTCGACACCGTCCTCTACTTCGAGGGCGACACCCATTCGGCCTACCGCCTCGTCCGGGCCATCAAGAACCGCTTCGGGGCCGTCAACGAGCTGGGCGTGTTCGGCATGACCGATCGCGGCCTGAGAGGGGTCAGCAATCCGTCCGCGCTGTTCCTTTCGCGGCACGAGGCCGAGGTGGCCGGCGCCTGCATTCTGGTCACGCAGGAAGGGACGCGCCCCCTGCTGGTGGAAGTCCAGGCGCTGGTGGATTCGGCCCACAGTCCCAGCCCCAGGCGCCTGTCGGTCGGTCTCGACCAGAACCGGCTCGCGATGCTGCTGGCGGTCCTGCATCGGCACGCGGGCATCGTGTGTTCGGACCAGGACGTCTTCGTCAATGCGGTGGGTGGGGTGCGTATCGGCGAGCCGGCGGCTGATCTCGCGGTGCTGCTCGCGATCGTCTCGTCGCTCCGGGATCGCCCCCGGCCGGGGGGGTTGGCCGTATTCGGCGAAATCGGTCTGGCCGGCGAGATCCGGCCGGCGCCCCGCGGCCAGGAGCGTCTTCGCGAAGCCCGGAAGCTCGGCTTCACGCGGGCGCTGATTCCCCGAGCGAATGCGCCCAAGCAGTCCATCGATGGGCTCGAAGTGATCGCCCTCGATCGACTCGATCAGGCCCTCGAGGCCCTGCGCGGCCTCGATGCCTGATTGGGCGGATCAGTTGAACAGGGCGCCGACGCTCGCGCCACTGTGGATGCGTTCGATCGCTGCTGCGAACAGCTGAGCGACCGACAGGACCCGCATCTGCGGCAGATCGGTGCACTTGGCATCGGGCACGGCCACGGTGTTCGTGACGATGATCGAGTCGAGCCCCGAGCCGGCCAGCTTCTCGACGGCCGGACCACACAGCACCGGATGCACCGCGCCGGCCATCACACTGCGCGCGCCCGCTTCGCGCAAGGTGCGGACGGTCGATACGAGGGTCCCGCCGGTGGCGATCTCGTCCTCGAAGATCACGGCGTCTCGATCCGCTACGTCGCCCACGACATGGCCCTGGCGAACCTGGGTGTCGCTGACGCGGCGTTTGTCGATGATCGCCATCGGGATTTCCAGTTTCTCTGCGAAGCGGCCGGCCCGCTTGGCGCCACCGGCATCCGTCGCAACGGCAACCATGCGGGAGAGGTCGTGGTTGGTGCGGAAGTACTCGGCCAGCGCCGGGATCGCGGTCAGGTGATCCACGGGCATGCTGAAGAAGCCATGCACCTGGTCCGCATGCAGGTCCATGGTGAGGACCCGGTCGGCGCCGGCGGTGCGCAGCAGATCGGCCATCAGTCGGCCGGCGATCGAGATGCGCGGCGCGTCCTTCTTGTCCGAGCGGGCGTACGAGTAGTAGGGGATCACTGCGGTGACGCGGCCGGCCGATGCGCTGCGCAGTGCGTCCAGCGTGATCAGCAACTCCATGATGTTGTCGCTGACCGGCTGGGTGAAGGACTGCACGACGAAGACGTCTCGCTCGCGCACGTTTTCCTCCACCTGGACGAAGAGGTTGTCGTTGGAGAAGCGCGAGATGCGCAGCGGGCTGAGCGACACGCCCAGGTGGCCGCAGATCTCCGCGGCCAGCCGCGGATTGGAGCTGCAGGAGAAGATCTTCAGTTCGTTGTGCATGGACTCGGTCACGATCGTTTGGGAGAAGAGGCGTGTCCGGCAGGGGTCGCCTATGCCGCAGGGGCGCATTCTAGCCCGGATGTTTCGCCGGGTCGGCCTCGAATCCCGTAACCAGCCCCGTTCGCAATGGTGCAGGGCGCCGCAGGTCCCGCTCGGCGTGTGGTGCCGGCCTGCGCGGTTGCCGGCGGCGCCATGGCGGCGTCTTCGCGCCCCCGCTTCGCGCCAATAGCGCTGGCTATTGGCTTGGCGCGCGATGCACGCATCCATCCGCCATCGCACTCGCCCGCATCCCGCCCCCCGACGAAACGTCCGGGCTGGCCCGGATGTTTCGCCGGGTCGGCCTCGAATCCCGTAACCAGCCCCGTTCGCAACGGAGCAGGGCGCCGCAGGTCCCGCTCGGCGTGTGGTGCCGGCCTGCGCGGTTGCCGGCGGCGCCATGGCGGTGTCTTCGCGCCCCCGCTTCGCGCCAATAGCGCTGGCGTCAGGCTGGGCGCGACGGCCGGGTTGCCCTGGTCTGGCGCGTGCCAGGGCCGGGCGTTCCTTCGAAATGTGCCTCCCGGTCCGGTTGGACAAATCCTTACAGTCCGGCCATTGGCTGTACAATGACGGGCTTTTTCATCGGTCGTGTTGCCGACGATCTGCGGGAGGGTGGATCCGTTCGGCCTTGACGGCGCTGCCGATGACTCACCGGCGACCCCGCGAGTCGTCGACATAACTCTCGGACCGGGGCAGGGACCGACGGTCGAAGGACAACCTATGAAGTGTGTTGATGATTTCCGTCTGACCCTTGGCGACAAGGAGGTCGTGCCCATCATGATCGGTGGCATGGGAGTGGACATCTCCACCTCCGATCTGGCTCTCGAGGCCGCGCGACTGGGCGGAGTCGGCCACATCTCGGATGCCATGATCAAGACGGTGGCCGACCGCCGCTACAAGACCAAGTACGTCCGCGAGAAGCTCAAGCGCTACAAGTTCAACGTCGCCAATTCCGACAAGTCGGTGGTGCAGTTCGACCTGGGTGAGATCGCCGAGGCGACTCGCCTGCACGTCGAGGGCACCATGTCGCGCAAGACCGGCGACGGCCTGGTGTTCATCAACTGCATGGAAAAGCTGACGATGAACGCGCCCAAGGAGACCTTGCGGGTGCGCCTGCGGTCGGCACTGGATGCGGGCATCGACGGCGTCACGCTGGCAGCTGGCCTGCACCTGGGCTCATTCGCGCTGATCGAGGACCATCCCCGTTTCCGTGACGTGAAGCTGGGCATCATCGTGTCCTCGCTGCGCGCGCTGCAACTGTTCCTGAAGAAGAGCGCACGTACCAATCGCCTGCCTGACTACGTGGTGGTCGAGGGGCCGCTGGCCGGTGGTCACCTGGGCTTCGGCATGGACTGGTCCCAGTACGACCTCGCTACGATCGTGACCGAGATCCAGCAATGGATGGCGGAGAACGCGATAGACATCCCGCTGATTCCGGCCGGTGGCATCTTTACCGGCACGGATGCGGTCAATTTCCTCGAAACCGGTTGCGCGGCGGTGCAGGTCGCGACCCGCTTCACGGTGTCGAACGAGTGCGGTCTGCCCGACGACGTGAAGCAGCACTATTTCAAGGCGAGCGAGGACGAGATCGAGGTCAACCAGATCTCGCCGACGGGTTATCCGATGCGGATGCTGAAGAGCAGTCCGGCGATCGGCTCGGGTATCCGCCCGAATTGCGAGGCCTACGGCTACCTCCTCGACAGCAAGGGCAGCTGCCAGTACATCGAGGCCTATAACAAGGCTGTGGCGGCTCAGCCCGAGGCGCGACGCGTGTCCGTCATGGAGAAGACCTGCCTGTGCACCCACATGCGCAACTTCGACTGCTGGACCTGTGGCCACTACACCTACCGGCTGAAGGACACCAGCCGCAAGCATGACGACGGCAACTATGAACTGCTGAGCGCCGAGCACATCTTCCGCGACTATCAGTTCAGCAAGGAGGGTCGCATCCTCCTGCCGACGGCCAGCTAGGGCGACCACCCACCGCCGGCGAGGCCGCGCGCCTCGCTGCCGGGTCGTCTGAGTGCCCGGGCGCTCGTACTCGATCAAGGTCCGGTTGCGGCCGCGCAGCCGGTTGGCGTCAAAGCCCAGCTGAGCCACCAGGATCGGTACCTGCTGCAGGTGGGCATGAACCACGTGGGCGAGCCGCGTTCGCTGTGGCGGGGACTACCTGGCGACGCGCGTGGCACTGCGCAGCACCAAGCCCGCGGCGCACGCGGCCAGTGTCGCCGGGGTTGGCGGCGTTCGAGGCGGGATGAAGGCCTGCAGCGGGGCGGTCACGCGCCGGGTTACGGTGCGGCAGCAAGGTCGCCCGTAGGGGTGAATTTCGATGTCCCGCCATTGGGGCTCGGTTACACTTGCCCCGTTTCCCCCCAAACATGCCGGTGAGGCCGAACCGCGGCCCGGACTGTTAACCGGCCCCGATTGCGCCAATGGATACACGCGTTTCCAGCCAGCCGTCCGAGCAGCGGGATCGTCCTGCAGATGCCGCCATGACGTCGGCTGACGGCCGCAAGCCCGGACCGAGGCTGTCGCCCACACTGGCGCTGCTGGGTTTCTTCGTGGGCGTGATCGCGGCGATCTGGCTGGTGATCGTCCATCAGGGCGGGCACCTGGCCCGTGAGGCCGAGAGCGATGCGCGGCGGGATGTCACCAACCTCTCGCTGGCGTTTGCCGAGCACATTCGCGCGCTCGCTCAGGGCCTGGACCTGTCCCTGCTTGCGTTGCGCGAATACTGGGCGGAGGGCAAGGAACGGTTCCATCTGGCGGTAATTCGACACGGCGCCGACGCCCACATGGAGTACACCATCCAGATCGCCGTGATCGATCGGGATGGGCGCCTCGCCTACAGCAACCTCAATCCCGATGCAGCGCCGATATCGCTGGCCGACCGCGAACACTTCCGCGTTCATCGGGATCGCAACCGGGACGCCCTGTTTGTCAGCAAACCGGTCCTCGGCCGCGTTTCGGGTCGATGGAGCATCCAGTTCACGCGTCCGATCCTGGACCGGGACGGGCGGTTCAACGGTGTGATCGTGATGTCTGTCACGCCCGACTATTTCTCGCGCTTCTACGAGCGCGTCTCCCTTGGCAAGGGGGCCGCAGTCGATGTTTACCGCGGTGGCGGCGAGATCCTCGCGCGCGCGCCGCCCCTCGAGGACGCGATTGGCGTGGACGCGCTGCGCTACCTGCCGGCGAACGTGAATGGCGGCGGCGTCACGGTGCTGTCCGCCCGATCGGGCGTCGATGGCGTGGACCGACTCTACGGCGTGCGGGCGCTCGAGGGGCTCGACCTGTCCGTGGCCGTGGGGATCGCAGAGGCGGATATCCGGGCCACCTACGAGGGTCATCAGGGCGCCCTGTGGCTGGCCGGCCTGCTCGCCACGGCGGCAGTTGTCGCATTCGCCTATACGGTGCTCAGGCACCTGGTCGAGCGGGGCATGGCGGCCGAAGCGCTGACGCGGGCGCGCGACCGCGACCGCATCCTGGTGGCGGCCCTCGAGGCGGCCCCGAGCGGCATCGTCGTGACCGATTCAGAGGCGCGTATCGAGTGGGCCAACGCGGCATTCGGCAAGCTGACCGGTTATCAGTCAGGGGAATTCCTCGGTCAACGTCCGGCGGCACTGGTGAAGTCCGGCATGCAATCGCCGGCCTTCTATGCCGCCATGTGGCAGACCCTGCTGGCCGGCCACTCGTGGAAGGGCGAACTGGTCAATCGGCGCAAGGATGGCTCGACCTACGTCGAGGAGCTGATCATTGCACCGGTGCCGGACGAGCGCGGCGTCACAACGCACTATGTCGGGGTCAAGCTCGACATCACCGATCGCAAGGCCGCCGAGCGGCAGCTGACCCGCGAGAGCGAGCGCAGTCAGCAGCTGTTGCGGATGGCCGGCGACGGCATCCTGATCGTGGACCTCGAAGGCCGGATCGTTGAAGCCAGCAACGCGTGCGAGCGCGATCTCGGCTATCCGCGTGACCGCCTCCTGTGCATGAGCCTCTTCGACATCGACACGGGCCTGGATCGGGACGCGATGCTCGCGGCCCTCCGTCTCGATGCCGCCGACGATGGAGATCGCGCCGCCATCGCCACGCGCTACCGGCACCGGGATGGCCGGACGCTGGACGTGGAGGTTTACGCCAGCCTGGCGCGCCTCGGCGACGATGCGCTGGTCTTCCTGTCCTTCCGCGATGTCACCGAGCGTCGGCGGCTGGTGGACGCGCTGGCGGAGAGCGAGCAGCGCTGGAAGTTTGCCCTCGACGGATCGGGCGCGGGCGTTTACGACTGGGATCTCGAGACGGGCGTGTTGAGTTTCTCCGATTCCGCCAATGCGATCCTCGACCTCGACCCGGGGCGGCCGGTACGGCACATCTCGGATTGGGAGGCGCGCGTGCATCCCATGGATGCAGGGTCGCGCCTGAGGGCCCTCGACGACTGCCTGCGCGGCGACTCCGACAGCTATTGTTGCGAATACCGCTATCGCGTGCGTGGCCAGATCTGGAAGTGGGTCGAGTCGCGGGGCGCGCTGGTGCGGCGCGTGCGCGACGGCAAGCCCCTGCGCCTTGTCGGGACCTTCCGTGACGTGGACACGGTTCGGCGGGAGGCAGACCAGGCGCGGCTGCGGGCACGCGTGATGGAGGCGTTGACTCGGGGCAAGAGCCTCGACAGCGTGCTCGACATGACGCTCAACGGGCTCGAGAGGAACAACTTCGGCCTGTCGTTCCTGCTCCTCTCGGCCAGCGAATCCGGGGCGCTGGTGGCCAGTGCCGCATCATCGACCGCCAACCGGAAGCTGCTCGCGGCGCGGTTCAGCTTTTCCGGGCAGATCATCGCGGCCGGAAGCAGCATCTGCATGGGTGAAGCGCTCGAGTGTGATGCGGAAGACTCGGACTACTGGCGCCAGCTGGAGGCGCTTGCCGTCGCGCGGGGGCATCGCGTCTGCTGGTCGGAACCGCTCGTCGTCGGGCACCGGCGGATGGGGGCGTTGGTGGCCATGTGCGGGGACGGCGAAGACTACGCGCCGCCCGACCTGGTCGAGCTGCAGCAGAGCGCGGCCCTGCTCGGCATCGCCATTCAGAAGCGCGAAAGCGATGACGCCCTTCGGCTCGCCGCCTCGGTCTACGAGGCGAGCAGCGAGGCGGTGATGGTGGTCGACGCCGACAACCGGATTGTCGCCGTCAATCCGGCCTTTACGGCCACCACGGGCTACTCGAGCGGGGAAGTTCAGGGCAGGGATCCGAGTCTGCTCTCGTCCGGCCGCCATGACGCCAGCTTCTACCGTGCCATGTGGGCATCGGTGACCTCGACCGGCGCCTGGCAGGGCGAAATCTGGAATCGCCGCAAGAGCGGCGAAGAGTACATCGAGTGGCTCAGCATCAACACCGTCCACGACGACGCCGGCAAGGTCCTGCGGCGCGTCGCGGTGTTCAGCGATGTCTCGGCGCGCAAGGCGGCCGAGGAACTGATCTGGAAGCAGGCCAATTTCGACTCGGTCACGGGCCTGCCGAACCGGCAGCTGTTCCTGGACCGGATGCAGCAGGCCATCGACGGCGCGACCCGCGATGGCACGTCGGTTGCCCTGCTGTTCATCGACCTCGATCATTTCAAGGACGTGAACGACACCCTCGGCCATGAGGCCGGCGACCGGCTGCTCAAGCTCGCCTCCGAGCGTATCCTGCACTGCGTGCGGGGGACCGACTCGGTCGCCCGCCTCGGGGGCGACGAGTTTACGGTGCTGCTGCCCGGTGTCGTCGGGCCGAGCCCGGCCGAGCGCATTGCGCAGGCCATCGTCGATCGCATGGCCGAGGCCTTCGAGCTGGGCGAAGAGACGGCCTACGTGACCAGCAGCATCGGCATCACGATGTACCCGCAGGACGGGGACAGCACCGAGGCCCTCTTCAAGCAGGCGGACCAGGCCATGTATGCGGCGAAGAACGCCGGACGCAATCATTTCTGCTGGTTTACGCCGGAGATGCAACACGGAGCCCAACTGCGCCGGACCCTTGCCAACGACCTGCGGCGGGCGCTGCTCGAGGGCCAGATGGAAGTCCACTACCAGCCGATCGCCTGCGTCCGGACCGGCGCCGTCGTGAAGGCCGAGGCCCTGCTGCGCTGGCACCACCCGGCGCGCGGTCTCGTATCGCCCGACGTCTTCATCCCGATCGCGGAAGAGTCCGGCCTGATCGGTGAACTCGGCGAATGGGTCTTCCAGCAGGCGGCGGAACGCATCGTGCGGTGGGCCGCACTGTGCCGGCGGGACGGGAGGGAGCCGGTGGCCATCTCGGTCAACAAGTCTCCACGGCAGTTCCTGAGCGGCTGCGGCCAGCAAGGCTGGATGGGCGTGCTGCGCGAGGCCGGCCTGGACGCCTCGCTGATCATTGTCGAGATCACCGAAGGCGTCCTGCTCGACGACCGGTCTGCGGTCATGGATCGCATGGCGGACATGCGGCGCCATGGCGTGCGGTTTGCGCTGGACGATTTCGGCACCGGCTATTCGGCGATGGCCTACCTGCAACGCTACGAGATCGACTTCATCAAGATCGATCGCTCCTTCGTCAGTCATCTCGAGCACTCCGAGAAGGATCGCGCGATCGCCGAGGCCATCATCGTCATGTCCCACAAGCTGGGTATCGAGGTGATCGCGGAAGGGGTGGAAGAGCCTGCCCAGGCCGAGCTGCTGGCAGCGGCAGGTTGCGATTTCCTGCAGGGCTACCGGATCGGGAAGCCGATGCCGGCGGACGCGTTCGAGGCACGATTCCTTGGTGGGCAGGGGCACGGCGGGGCGTGATCGATCGGGGCGTGTCGGTAGTCGTCCGCCCCGGTCCTGGCTTTCCCGCGCCGCGTCGCGCAGGTTCACCGCCCCGACGCGGTCCGCCCTACACAGGGTCACCGACGCGGGTCTGTGCGGTCACGCGGGAACGGGTGGCGGTGCGGGATTGCCTGCGGCAGGCGTCGCCCGATCCCTTCGGCGTGATCCCGATGGACCGGCAGATGACGAGGATGGACGGCGCCGAAGCGACCCGCCAGATTCGCGCGATGGCGGACGGGCAGGGCGATCGGATCATCGCGATGACCTCGAGCGTGTGCGGCGCAGACCGAGACAGCCGGGATGCCGCGGTCATGGATGATTTCCGCTCCACGCCCATCGACGAGGAGACGCGTTGCGGCTGCCTGAGCCGCTGGCCGTCATCCGCGCGGGGCGGCCGCCCCGCGTGGGCGGTCTCAGCTGTGGGCGGGGGAGTGCCCTGCCGCAAGCCGGCTGGCCGTGACCCGGAGCACCTCAAGGGCAAACTCGGGCATGCGCGCAACCAGCTCCGTGAAACGGTGGCTGTCGACCCGGACGAACCCGGAATCTTCCCGTGCGACCACGCGCGCCACGCGGCTTCCGCTCTCCAGCATGCCCGTTTCGCCGACAACGCCGCCCGGCGAAATCCGCTCCACCTGGCCGGTGGCGTGTTCAATCTCTGCCTGACCGACGGCGAGGACGTACATCGCATCGCCGGGGTCCGTTCCTCCCGCGCTGCCGCGCGAAGACCCACCGCCTCAACGCGATCCGCCAAACACCTGCCCGCAGACCTCAGTCCTACCGCCGCCACCCGCCAGCTTGCGCCCGCCACCGTGCGGTATTGCTTCGATTTGACCGTATCGACACAGCACGACTCGCCGCGGCATTCTGCCGCCGTGACGGTGAGTGACAGGAATCCGCGCAGCGAGGTCTCGGCATAGCGGAGGAGGGCGATCAGCTGGACGAGACCGGCGGCCAACACCGCAGGCTGCTCGGTCGGGAGGACCGCCTCGAGCCCGGGCGAAGACACCGAAGCGGTGGCGAACTCGACGCGCACCGGGTTGCCGCTGCCATCCCGCAGGTCGCTGGCCCAGGCATTGGGGGTGTCGCCGGCCAGAACGACCAGACTGCGACCGAGCGCCCGCGCCGTGCCGAGCACCTGTTCCCGATCGACCGGATCGCCATCCGAGGCGTCGAGGGTGTCGGGAATGGCAGGCTGGGCCAGGATCGCCGCCTCTTCCGAGGTCAGGGCTTGCGGGGCCGCAGCCGCCTTGACCAGCAAGGCGGCGTAGTCGCCGAAGCCGATGGTCTGCAGGGCGACGGGCGCAGGGGGCTCCATGCGCCCCATCAGCACCCGCTGCCCCAGTAGCGGCCAGGTCGCCTTGGACGCGGTCATCTGGGCGGCCGCCAGTCGTGTTGCGGCGTACCCAGCAGCGAGCGACTGGTGTCGCCGAGCGCGGCCGCAGATCCGACCGCGTCGAAGTTGCCACTGGCGTCGACATAGTCGGCGTAGTCGATCTGGCGGTCGCGCCCGATGCTGCGCGTATCGAGCATATGGAGCGAGAGCAGGTCGCCAGAGTCGAAGGATCGACAGATGCGCTCCGGCCGGGCTGCGTCCGGCAGTCGGACCGGAAGCCGCTCGGCCCAGGCCGTTGATGTCGGCAGTGGCACGCCGCACCTGGACGTCGGCAAGCTGAGCGACGACGAGACCGACGACAACGATTCCCCTCGGTGTCGGCCGGCAATACCCATGGTCTACAACATTGCCGTTCGGTGACTGCGGACGGGCCGACCCGGCGTCGCGATCGACGTCATGAGGCCGCAACCTCGAGCTGCGAGACTCGGGCCGTCCCGGACGACCGATCGGGCTGCGGCCGATGCCCCGCGGCAGCCTTCCCGCCGTCCGGCCGGCGACGCACCCGACGGCCCCAGTGGAGCGTCGCCAGCGCGACGAGACGGTCGTTTCTTGTCTGCCGGGGCATCGG
>JBNLCM010000019.1:0-47768 GCA_050303815.1 Rhodocyclaceae bacterium | reverse complement strand
CGGCCCAGCATCTCGGCGAACCGGCGGTTGCCCTCGACCAGCTCGTGCTGCTCGTTGAGGATCGCGATGCCGTCTCGCGACGCATCCATCAGCTGACGCCAGCGCTGCTGCGCATCGCGAGCGGCGGTGATATCTCGCGCGACGCCGAGCACCGCGTAGGTCTGCCCCTTGGCGTCGCGCACGGCGACCTTGACGATGTCGAAACGCACCCGGTCACCGCGGTCTGCGAAGATCAGCCAGGTTTCGTCGTGGAGCGGTGCGGTGGCGGCCAGCGCGGCCCGGTCGCTGGCCCGGAACCGGTCGGCCTCTTCGGTCGAGACGAAATCGTAGTCGGTACGGCCGATGATCTCGCTCCCGGGCATGCCAAGGTAGCGCTCGAAGGCAGGATTGCAGGCCAGATAGACCCCGTTGACATCCTTCAGCCAGATCAGGTCGGGCAGCAGCGCGAAGAGCTTGCCCAAGTAACTCAGGTCGTTCCCTGCGAGCCCGCTCGGGAGCTCGGCCAGCGGCTCGTCCTGCGGCTCGAGCAGGCCGCGTGCGACCCGCGGCGATTCGCCCGAGACCACGCAGCGCAGTCGGTACGGACGCCAGGCATTGCCCTCGCGCAGGCCGATCTGCTGATCGATCCGCGCTGCGCCCATCAGCGCGGCACGGAGCCGTTCCCGGTCCTGCGCCCGGAGGCGGTCGAGCCACGCATCGAGCGGGCCCGCCGGCTCGCCATCGACCTCCAGGCGCCCGGTCGGCAGCTCGCAGCGCCAGCGACGGATGCCCAGCTCGGCGAGGAGATCATCAGGCGGCGCGAAATCGTACGCGGTAGCAGGCAAGGATGCTCGGTCGGTCCGGATGGAACCGGTTCAACGGCAGGCGGCGCCGCTTTCTGAAGCCTTGAACGCGCCGGGGCACGCCCGGAAGCAGCCGGGTGCCCGCCACCAGTGGCTAAAGACCCGCGCGGATTCTCCGTTCTAAAGTGGTCCACCCTGACCGCCCCTCGCGGGCGACGCCCGGAGAATTGCCCATGCACGCACAGCTCAGCATTCGCGACCTCAAGGTCATCCTCGTCGAGCCGTCCCGAATGCAAGCTGCCCTCGTGACCCGCATGCTCGAGCAGTTGGGGCTCGCCGGCCTGGACGTGCAGACCAGCGGGCAGGCGGCACTCGAGGTCATTCGCGCACAGGTTCCCAGCCTCGTCATCAGCAGCCTGTACCTGCCCGACATGCAGGGGACGGAGCTGGTGTCGGCGATGCGCCAGGACCCGGTGCTCGAGCGCGTGCCCTTCATCCTGATCTCGAGCGAGACGCGGCCCCAGGTGCTCGACCCGATCCGGCAGGCCGGTGCCTGCTCGATCCTCCCGAAGCCCTTCGACGAAGGGCAGCTCTATCGCGCCCTAGGCGGCGCAGTGGACTATCTCTCTCCGGAAGTCAGCCTCGAGGGGCTGGAACCCGAGCGCCTGCGGATCCTGCTGGTCGACGACTCCGGCGTGACCCGTCGCCACTATCGGCGGATGCTCGAGGAGCAAGGCGTCCAGGACATCCTCGAGGCCGGCGACGGGCTGGAGGCGATTGACTTGCTGGCCGACACGATGGTCGATCTGGTCATCACCGACTACAACATGCCGGAAATGGACGGCCAGCAGCTGGTCGAATACATACGCGAGCAGAGCTGGCAGAGTTCGGTGCCCATCCTGATGGTGACCAGCGAGCACAATCAGCAGCGTCTGGCCGCCGTCGAACGCTCCGGCGTCTCCGCGATCTTTGACAAGCCCTTCGAGCAGAAATCGATCCGGCGCCTGCTGGCCGAAGCACTGGCCGGCTGATCGGTCCCGCGCGCGGGATGCCCCCCCCGCTGACACAAGTCCTTGCCATCGCCCTGCCGGTCCTGCACTACGCTGCCTGAAGACACGGATCTGCGTACGAGGGCGGGGCCCTTCGGCCGGCCGACCATCCAGGCTCCGGGGAGACGACGATGCGCACCTGGCTTCTGATCGAACGGCTGGCGGCGATCGCGATGGCCGCCGCCGTGGCCGGATGCGGCGGCGGCGGCGGTGCATCCGTGCCCGACGCCGGCAGCGCGGACGGTGGCACGACGGAGGCCCCCGGCACAGGCGGCACCGCAACGCCCTCCACGACTTTCGCCGACCTGGGTCCGGCGGCGCTGGGACCGGGCGCCGACCTGAACGGGGCGCAGCCCTTTACCCGGGACAACCTTTGGAACCGGGTCATCTCCGGCGAAGCACCCGACCCGGACTCGGCGACGATCCTCGCCTCGATCGGACTCGAGACCGGCCTGCATCCCGACTTTGGCAGCGGTCTCTGGCTCGGCGCGCCGATCGGCATCCCCTACGTCGTCGTCTCCTCGGCCCAGCCCCAGGTCAGCATCGACTTCACCGACTACGGGGACGAGAGCGATCCGGGGCCGTACCCGATCCCGCCCGATGCGCCGATCGAGGGCCAGCCGGCGGACGGTTCGGCTTTCGGCGGTGATCGCCACGTTCTCGTGATCGACCGTGACGCCAACCGGCTCTACGAGCTGTTCAATGCGCATCCCCTGCCCGACGGCAGCTGGCAGGCCAGCAGCGGCGCCGTTTTTCATCTGGATGGCGGCGTGGCGCGTCCGGGTGCCCAACCCGGCTGGACCAGCGCCGACGCCGCCGGCCTGCCCATCTTTCCGGGCCTGGTTCGCTACGACGAAGCGAGCCGGGGGCAGATCCACCACGCGCTGCGCTTCACGGTATCGCGCACGCGCCGGGCCTATGTGCCGCCGGCCACGCACTGGGCAGCCTCGACTGACGACATCACGCTGCCGCCGATGGGCATGCGCGTGCGCCTGAAGGCCAGCTTCCCGATTCCGCCCGGTTTCGGCACGGAAAGCCGGGCTATCCTCCAGGCCATGAAGACATATGGCATGTTCGTCGCCGACAATGGAAGCAACTGGTATGTCAGCGGCGCACCCGACCCGCGCTGGGACAACGATCGGCTGAACGCCGAACTGGGCAGCGTGCGCGGCAGCGACTTCGAGGTCGTTCGCATGCAGGGCCTGGTAACCCCCTGACCTGGAGAAGACCCTGTGAAGACACAATGGATCCTGTGGTGCGCCATGCTCTGCCTGGCCGCTTGCGGTGGCGGTGGTGGAGGCGGTGACGACGCCGACGGGGGCACCGACGATAGCGGGACGGTCCAGGACTCGGGCGGCGGCGACAGTGGCGGCACCGGAGACGCCGGCGGCACGGGCGATACCGGAGGCGCGGCGACCAGCTGGTACCAGCCAGTCGCCGGCACGACCTGGCAGTGGCAGCTGTCCGGCAGCATCGACGCGAGCGTCGCCGCCGAGATCTACGACATCGACCTGTTCGACGTGGACGCGGCACAGATCGCGTCGCTCCAGGCCGCCGGCCGCCGCGTCATCTGCTACTTTTCGGCCGGATCCTACGAGGGCTGGCGGCCCGATGCCAACCGCTTCCAGGCCGCCGAACTGGGCAAGACCCTCGACGGCTTTGCCGACGAGCGCTGGCTCGACGTGAGCTCCGCCAATGTGGCGGCGATCATGAAGGATCGGCTTGATCTGGCCGTCCAGAAGGGCTGCGATGGCGTCGAACCGGACAACGTCGATGGCTGGGACAACGACACCGGCTTCTCCATCACGCGCGAGACGCAGCTGAGCTTCAACCGGATGCTGGCCAGCGAGAGCCACGCCCGCGGCCTCGCTGTCGGCCTGAAGAATGCGCTCGGACAGATTCCCGACCTGGTCGACGCCTATGACTTCGCGGTGAACGAGCAGTGCTTCGAGTTCGACGAGTGTGACGCGCTCGCGCCGTTCATCGCGGCCGGCAAGCCGGTGCTCGGTGCCGAGTATCTGTCGACCTTCGTCACGGATGCCAACGCCCGCGACGCGATGTGCGCGGATGCCCGGAACCGGGGTTTCAGCACACTGGTCCTGCCCCTCGATCTCGACAACAGCTTCCGTTTCAGCTGTCTCTGATCAGGCCTCCGGGCCACCCCGCGCCCAATCCGCGCACTTCCGCTCGAGCGTCTTGCGCGAGATTCCGAGGCGGCGCGCCGCCTCGGACTTGTTGCCTTCCGTGCGTTCGAGCATGGCCAGGGCATGTCGCTTCTCGACCTCGGCCAGCGTGAGCTCCCCGTCGGGCAGGAAGCTGGCGGGCACGGCCGGCAGGCTGCCCAGGGCCGGAAAGCTGCCCAGGATCAGCGAGCGTTCCACGTAATTCTTGAGCTCCCGGACATTGCCCGGCCAGGCGTAGGCCGACAGCCGCTGGACCTCGGCGTGGGTCACGGGCAGGGGCGCCACGCCGAGCTGGCTGCACAGGGCGGCCATGAAATGCTGGGCGAGGTCGGGGATGTCCTCAAGGCGCTGCCGCAGGGGCGGCAACGGAAGTTCGACCACCGCGAGTCGGAAGAACAGGTCCTGCCGGAAGCGTCCCGCCGTGACTTCGGCGGGCAGGTCGCGGTTGGTGGCGGCGATGATGCGCACGTCAACGGGCACTTCCTGTTCGGAGCCAAGCGGTCGTACCTTGCGCTCCTCGAGCACACGCAGCAGCTTGGTCTGCATGGGCAGGGGCAGTTCGCTGATTTCGTCGAGGAACAGCGTGCCACCGTGGGCATAGTAGAAGAGGCCGTTGCGCCCCTCGGTGGCACCGGTGAAGGCCCCCTTGACGTGGCCGAACAGCTCGCTCTCGATCAGATCGGCCGAGATCGCCGCACAGTTGACCGGGACGAACGGCCGCTGTGCCCGCGGGCTCGTCTGGTGAAGCGCCCGGGCCAGCACCTCCTTGCCTGTGCCTGACTCCCCCGTCAGCAGGACGGTCGACGGCATCGGCGCGATGCGCTGGATCATCGCGCGCAGCTGCCGCACCGGCTCCGAGTGCCCGATCAGCCCGGTGACCTGGGCGCCATGTCCCGCCAGCGCCCGCCGCAGGACGAAGTTCTCGCGGGTCAGACGCGAGCGCTCGAAGCAGCGCTTGATGGAGTTGAGCATCTGGTCGAGCCGGAAGGGCTTCAGGATGAAATCCGAGGCGCCGCCCCGCAGCGCGTTGATCGCCATCTCCATGTCGGCGAAGGCCGTGATCAGGACCACGTCGCCCGCAAAGCCGTTCTCGCGCAGCTCGTTGAGCCATTCGATGCCCGACTTTCCGGGCAGAGCGATGTCGAGAATGATCAGGTCGAAATGCACACGCGCCTGCAGGCCGGCCGCCGCCTCGACGCTGCCAACCGACTCCACCAGACCGCATCGGCTCGTCAGGGCGCGCTCGAGAAAGCTGCGCATGCCGGCCTCGTCGTCCACGATCAGGACCGAGAAGCCCTGCCAGTTGCCGAACTCTTCCGCCTTCGAGGTGTTCTGCTGCAATTCCTTGTCCCCACCCTGGGCCGCAGGCCGTCGATTTTGCCAGAGGCCGCGGCGCTCAATACAATCCGCGCATGAAGATCCTTGGCATCGCCGGCTACTCCGGCTCCGGAAAGACCACCTTGCTGGAATCGCTGATTCCGCTGCTCGGCCTCCACGGCCTCGTCGTTTCCGTCATCAAGCGCGCCCACCACGGCTTTGACGTGGACAAACCCGGCAAGGACTCCTGGCGGCACCGACAGGCCGGCGCCCAGGAGGTGATGCTGGCCAGCCCGGAACGCTGGGTGCTGATGCGGGAGCTGCGACGCGACCCCGAGGAGAACCTGCACAACCTCCTCGCCCGGCTGTCGCCCTGCGACCTGGTGCTGGTGGAAGGCTTCAAGTCGACCCCGATTCCGAAAATCGAGGTGCACCGACCGAGCCACGGCAAGCCGCCACTGTTTCCGGAGTTCCCCAGCGTCATCGCCGTCGCGACCGACGCCCCCTGCGAAACCGACCTGCCCCTGCTCGACCTCAACGACCACGCGGCCATCGCCGACTTCATCGTCAAGCGGCTGCCCGATCTTCCCGATTGCCCACGCTGATCAGGCGGCCCGGGGCAGGCGGCGTTCGAGGTCGTCGGCCGCCTTCAGCAGCAGGCCCGGGTCATTGCCCTTGAGCGCCACCGGATCCGACAGGGTCCGCCGCCAGGACTTGGCCCCGGGCACACCCTGGTACAGGCCCAGCACATGGCGGGTCATGTGCTTCAGGGGAACGCCCTCATCGAGCTGGTGCTGCACAAAGGGGATCAGCTGCTCGATGATCTCGCGCCGGGTCGGCAGCGGATGGTCGTCGCCAAACAGGCGCCGGTCCGCGTCCACCAGCAGCCAGGGATTGTGATAGGCCTCGCGGCCGATCATCACCCCGTCCACCTCGGCCAGATGGGCGTCGATCGCGGCCCAGTCGGTGATGCCGCCATTGATCAGGATGGTGAGCTCGGGGAAGTCCTGCTTGAGCCGGTACACGTAGGGGTACTTCAGCGGCGGGATGTCCCGGTTCTCCTTGGGTGAGAGCCCCTTGAGAATCGCGTTGCGCGCGTGAACGGTGAAGATCCGGCAGGCGGAACGGCGGCTCACCTCGCCGACGAAATCCCGCAGGTAGTCGTAGGCCTCGACCTGATCGATGCCGATTCGATGCTTGACCGTGACAGGGACATCGGCCGCGTCCTGCATTGCCGCCAGGCAGTCTGCCACGAGGCCCGGTTCGGCCATCAGGCACGCGCCAAAGGCACCGGACTGGACACGCTCGGACGGGCAGCCAACGTTGAGGTTCACCTCGTCGTAGCCCCAGTCCGCCGCCATCCGGGTGCAGCGCGCGAGATCCTTCGGGTCGCTGCCACCCAGTTGCAGGGCCAGCGGCTGCTCGGCCGGATCGAATCGCAGGAAGCGCTGGCGGTCCCCATGGATCAGGGCGCCGGTAGTGACCATCTCGGTCGTCAGCCAGGTGTGCCGCGTGATCAACCGTGCGAAGTATCGGTAGAAGCGATCGGTCCAGTCGAGCATCGGCGCCACCGCCAGGCGGCGGGGCGGCAGCGCAGCCACCGGCGTCAGCCTGCGTTGCCCGTGGTACGGCCGGCGGTCTCCAGCACGGCCACGCGACGCTCCAGCTCGGCCAGGCGCTCCTCCGCCCTGGCCAGCAGCGCGCCCTGGACCTCGAATTCCTCTCGCGTCACGAGATCGAGCCGGGAAAACCCGCTCGAGAGCAGGGCCTTGACGTTCTTCTCGAGGTCTTTCGCCGGGCTGTTGGCGGCCAGTTCGGCCAGGCGGGATCCAATTTCGTCGAGCAGTCGAGGGGTAGCCATAGTGGTCTCCGGGGGCGTCTGGGGCGCGATTCTAGCACGCGGCCTCCCCGGCTCAGATGCACGGAAACAGTGCATGCACCAAATTGGTGCGTCAACTTGGGGCGTTGCGGTGTTGCAGTGCATGAAATGTGTCCCTCGCGTAACAAATTTCCATAACATGCTGTTTTCCCACAACTTATTGAGCTGGCACGGTTCCTGCCATGTGGGCTCCACTGCATCACAACTTCTCAAGGAGAAACAACATGCGCAAGTCCCTGCTTTCGATGTCCTTGTTGGCCGCACTTCCGCTGCTCAGCTCCCAGGCCCTCGCCGAGGACTCGCCGATCAGCGCCAACGTTGCCCTGGTGTCCGACTACCAGTATCGCGGCATCTCGCAGACCAACGAGAACATGGCGCTGCAGGGTGGTTTCGACTACGCCCACGAGAGCGGCTTCTACGCCGGCACCTGGGGTTCGAACGTGTCCTGGCTGTCGGACGGCAACGCCGACGTCAGCAGCAGCCTTGAGATTGACGTCTACGGCGGCTACGCCACCGAGTTCGCCGGCGTGGGCGTCGACGTGGGCCTGCTCCAGTACCTGTACCCGGGCAACTATCCCGCCGGCTACAACAGCGCCGACACCCTCGAAGGCTACGTCGGCGTCTCCTACGGCCCGGTTTCGCTGAAAGTGTCCCACTCGTTCACCGACCTCTTCGGTGTCGAGGATTCCGACGGTTCGCAGTACTACGACCTGTCGGCATCGCACGAGATCGCCGGCTTCACGATCGACGCCCACTTCGGTCGCCAGAAGATCGAGAACTGCGACGGCTGCTCCTACAACGACTGGAAACTGGGCGTTGGCACGAGCGTGATGGGCTTCGACGTCGGCCTGGCGTACGTCGATACCGACATCGACTCCTCGGTCGATATCGCCGACCAGCGCGTCATCCTCTCGGTCGGCAAATCCTTCTGAGTTGCATGAATTCCGGCGGGGCCACGACCCCGCCGCCATACGGAGGACAGGATCATGAAATTCCTTATTGCAGTCATCAAGCCCTTCAAGCTGGACGAGGTGCGTGAAGCCCTTTCCGAGATCGGCGTGCAGGGCATCACCGTCACCGAGGTCAAGGGATTCGGTCGCCAGAAGGGCCACACCGAGCTGTATCGCGGTGCCGAATACGTCGTCGACTTTCTGCCCAAGGTCAAGATCGAGGCCGCCGTCCGCGGCGACCAGGTCGAGCAGGCGGTGGAGGCCATCGAGAAGTCCGCCCGCACCGGCAAGATCGGTGACGGCAAGGTGTTTGTCTTCGATCTCGAACAAGTGGTTCGCATTCGCACCGGCGAAACCGACGAAGACGCGCTCTGAGAACGCATTTTCGAGTAAAGGGGAATCCAATGAAGAAACTCATTACGATGCTGCTGGCCGCGGGAGCGGTCGGCCTGTCCGGGGCGACCTGGGCACAGGAGGCGGCCATCGAGGTCAACAAGGGCGACGTCGCCTGGATGATGACCTCCACGCTGCTCGTGCTGTTCATGGCCCTGCCCGGCCTGGCCCTGTTCTACGGTGGCCTGGTCCGCTCCAAGAACATGCTGTCGGTGCTGATGCAGGTGATGGTGGTGTTTTCCCTGATCAGCGTGTTGTGGGCCGTGTATGGCTACAGTCTCGCGTTCGGTGGCGAGGGCACGATCATCGCAGGCCTCGACAAGATGTTCCTCAAGGGCATCACGATGGACTCGCTGGCCGACACCTTCACCGATAACGTGAAGCTGCCCGAGTACCTGTTCATCGCCTTCCAGTGCACGTTCGCGGGCATCACCTGCGCGCTGATCGTCGGCTCCTTCGCCGAGCGCATCAAGTTCAGCGCCGTGCTGCTGTTCTGCGTGATCTGGTTCACCTTCTGCTACCTGCCGATCGCCCACATGGTCTGGGGTGCGGGCGGCTACCTGCTCGACGCCGGAGCGCTCGACTTCGCAGGCGGCACCGTGGTGCACATCAACGCCGGTGTCGCCGGCCTGGTCGGTGCCTACGTGCTCGGCCCGCGGATCGGTTACGGCAAGGAGGCCATGGCGCCGCACTCGCTGACGCTGACCATGGTCGGTGCCTCGATGCTGTGGGTGGGCTGGTTCGGCTTCAATGCCGGCTCCAACCTGGAAGCCACCTCGGGTGCCACGCTGGCCTTCATCAACACGCTGCTCGCCACCGCCGCTGCCACCCTCGGCTGGACGCTGGGCGAGGGCATGTTCAAGGGCAAGCCCTCCATGCTGGGTGCTGCGTCGGGTGCCGTCGCCGGCCTGGTGGCCATCACCCCGGCCTGCGGTAGCGTCGGCCCGATGGGCTCGATCGTCCTCGGCCTGCTGGCTGGCTTCGTCTGCCTGTGGGGTGTGACCGGCCTGAAGCGCGTCCTCGGCGCGGACGACTCCCTCGACGTGTTCGGCGTCCATGGCGTCGGCGGCATCCTGGGCGCCATCCTGACCGGCGTCTTCACCGCCCCGTCGCTCGGCGGCACGGGTGGCGACGACTTCTCGATCGCCAGCCAGGTGTGGATCCAGGCCGAAGGCGTGCTGATCACGATCGCCTGGTCCGCCATCGTCGCCTTCATCGCCTACAAGCTGGTCGACATGATCATCGGCCTGCGCGTGCCGGAAGACGAGGAGCGCGAAGGTCTCGACATCACGTCCCACGGCGAGACCGCGTACGTCCGCTAAGCGTCCTCCGGACCTCCGCTCAGGCGGGGTCTTGCGGGGCACCTTCGGGTGCCCCGTTTTTCGTTGACGCCGCCAAGCCGAGGGCGCGGCAACTGCTGGGGGCGCTGCCGTTCGACGCGGGCAAGCGCTACGGCGACTTGACTGGGTCCGCCGGCAGGATCGCTGGCCGTGATCGGGGCATCGCTCGCCACGGTCGGCAGGCTGGGTCTGTTGGCCGCAGCCGGCGCCCTGACTCGGTCGCCATGAGGGCCATGCGGTTGCGGCTGCCGGGCAGCGGGCCGTTCGGCAGGCTGCTCGCCACCACGGACAGCCTGCGGGTCTCCCTGGTGACTGGCGGACTGGTCTTCGGCGCACCCGACGGGGCAGGCTGCATCGCCCTGCCGTTCTGCCACGAGACGGACCACTTCGTGGCTACGCGGCCTGGCGGTGGGGGCGCCGACCTTCATCGCCGTCGTCGGCGCCTCGATCGCGCCAGAGGACCAGCCGATGGACGGCGTGACCGAGGCCTGCGTCGCCATCCTCGGCCCCCTCGCAGCCCCTAGCGGAACACCACCGTCTTGTTGCCGTGGACCAGCACCCGGTCCTCGAGGTGGTAGCGCAGGCCTCGGGCCAGCACCGACTTCTCGATGTCCTTGCCGTAACGGACCATGTCTTCCACGGAATCGGAGTGATCGATGCGGTTCACGTCCTGCTCGATGATCGGTCCCTGGTCGAGATCGGCCGTGACATAGTGGCAGGTCGCCCCGATCAGCTTGACCCCCTTTGCCCAGGCCTGGTGGTAAGGCTTGGCACCGACGAAGCTGGGCAGGAAGCTGTGGTGGATATTGATGATCCGGCCCGGGTAGGCGGAGCACAGCTCGGGCGAGAGGATCTGCATGTAGCGCGCCAGCACCATCGTGTCGCCGCGCACCTCCTCGAAGATTCGCTGCACCTCGGTATAGGCGCGCGCCTTGGTGTCCGGGGTCACCGGCACATGGTGAAACGGAATGCCATGCCACTCGACGAAGCCCCGGAAGGTGTCGTGGTTCGAGATCACGCACGGGATCTCGATGTCGAGTTCCTTCGACTGCCAGCGGGCGAGCAGGTCGTAGAGACAATGCTCCTGCTTCGAGACCATCACCACGACGCGCTTCTTGACCGCGCTGTCGGTAATCTTCCAGTCCATGGCCAGCTCGTCGGCCAGGGGCTGGAAGCGCTCCCGGAACTCGCTCAGCATGAAGGGCAGCGAATCAGCCCGGATCTCGATCCGCATGAAGTAGCGTCCGACCGTCTCGCCCTCGCGGGGCAGCTCGGCATGCAGTGCGGTCTCGAGAATCCAGCCCTTGTGCTCGGCGATGAAGCCGGACACCCGGGCGACAATGCCCACCTGGTCCGGACAGGACGCCGACAGCGTGTAGAAGCGTTCGCGGTGCATGTCGGTATCAGCTCGCGGCGCGGGCGAAGGCCTTGTCGATCTCGCTGCGCAGGGCGTCGTACTCGCGCACGACCGGATACTGCGGAAACTCGCGGATCACGTTCTCGGGCGGGCGGAACAGGATGCCGCCGTGGGCTTCACCGAGCATTGCTGTGTCGTTGTAGGAGTCGCCCGCCGCCACGACCTGGAAATTCAGTTCCTTGAAACGCTTCACCGCTTCGCGCTTCTGGTCGGCCATGCGCAGGTGGTAATCCACCAGCACGCCCTCCGCATTCGCCTCGAGGCTGTGGCAGAACAGGGTCGGCAGGCCGAGCTGGCGCATCAGGGGCTTGGCGAACTCATAGAAGGTGTCGGACAGGATGATCACCTGGTACTGGTCGCGCAGGGCATCCAGGAACTCGCGCGCGCCCGGCATCGGGCTGAGGGTGCCGATCACTTCCTGGATATCGGGCAGCCCGAGGCGGTTCTTCGCCAGGATGTCGAGCCGGTACTTCATCAGGATGTCGTAGTCGGGCTCGTCCCGCGTCGTACGGCGCAACTCGTCGATGCCGGTCTTGTGGGCGAATTCGATCCAGATTTCGGGGATCAGCACCCCTTCGAGGTCAAGACAGACGATCTGCACGGCGGAATTCCTATCAACGCACCAAACCCGCGATTATAGCCGTGCCACCGATCAGTCGGCCTAGGGCCTGCGGACATTTGTCTGGCGGGCCCGATGACTCCGTTGCGCCGCTTTTCCTGGGGGCGACCGAGGCTGCGTCGGCGCGCCTTGCCCTCACCCCCGGCAGGCCCCGGCGCGACCGCCAGACACAGGGCCACAGACCCTACCCGTCCAGCAGATTGCGCGCGGCGAGGCCCTGCTGGGCAAAATGGCGGAGCAGCTCCTGCTGGTGGGACGCATCCCGCGTTTCGACCTGAAGGATGACCTCGGTCATGCCGACCGGGACGTGCAGCTCGCCCCGGCGGTGCTCGACGTGGCGAACGTTCATGCCCAGGCCGGCCACCTCCCGGAGCAGTCCGAGCAGATGGCCAGGGACATCCGGAATGGTGACCGCGATGCTGGCCAGGCGCCCCGAAGAGGCCAGCCCGTAGTCGATCGACCGACCCACGAGGCCCATGTCCACGTTGCCACCCGAGATCACGCAGACGACCCGGTCGTCCGGCGCCAGCGGAATCCGTCGCTGCATCAGCGCCGCCAGCCCCACCACCCCGGCGCCTTCGCCAATCGTTCGGGTGCGTTCGAGCAACAGCACCATCGCCTCGGCGATGGCGTTGTCGTCGACCGTCACGATCTGGTCCACGTGGCTCGCGATGACCTGGCGGGTGAGGTGCCCGGCTTGCTTGACGCGGATGCCGTCGGCAATCGTGTGGGCACCGGGCGGCACGGCCTCGAGGACACCCTCGCTCAGGAAGCGGCGATAGGGCGCAACGGCCTCGGTCTGCACGCCAACCAGGCGGATCGCAGGGTTCTGGGCCTTCAGGGCAAGCCCGATGCCCGAGATCAGCCCCCCCCCGCCCAGCGGGACGATCGCCACGGTCATGTCGGGCGCGTCCTCGAACATCTCGAGCCCGCAACTCGCCTGCCCGGCGATCACATCCCAGTCGTCGTAGGGGTGGAGGAATGCAAGATCCTCGGCTGCCCCGATTTCGCGGGCCCGGAGTGCGGCGGCCTCCAGCGTCTCCCCTTCGAGGACCACGCGCGCGCCCAGGCTGCGGCACGCGTCGATCTTGGTCAGCGGCGCGGAAACCGGCATCACGACCGTACAGGGCAGGCCAGCCAGCCGGGCGGCCCGCGCCACCCCTTGGGCGTGATTGCCCGCCGAGGCGGCGACGACGCCGGCGCGGGCCTCCGCCCGCTCGAGCAGGGAAGCGATCTTGCAGGTCGCCCCGCGGATCTTGAACGAGCCCGTGCGCTGGAGATTCTCAAGCTTGAGCTGGAGGGGCACGCCGAACAGCTCGGAAAGCGGGTCATTGGTCCACTGCGCCGTATGCAGAACCAGCCCCTGCAAAGACCGCCGCACGGCGCGAAGTTTGTCGATATCGAGCGGACACTCGGGTGGCACATCCAAGGCGATCCTCCTGTCACGCCCCACCATGGGACGCCATTTCCATTCTGGATGCCGCGACGCCGGACAACAAGCCGCGCCAGCCGCAATTCAAGTCGCCGCAAGCGCTTCCGTTATGGAGGATTCGATCACGGGCCGGCCCAGCAAGGACGAGGCAGGTCGGCCGCGGAGCCATGCATGCTGGGAATCACCGTCATCTCCTTGTGCCTCCTGGTAGCGCTCGCCCTGGCGATCATGCAGATCGTCGGCCTGCGCAGGCGCCTCGCCGAGGACGAAGCCGACCTGTCTTCCTTCGACGCGTTCTCGGCCGACTGGAGCTGGGAACAGGATGACCAGTTTCGCTTCGTGCGGTTTCGCGGTGGCGTCGGCATGCGCGACACCGCGGGACTCCACGCAATGATTGGCCGCACATGCTGGGATTCCGGCCACGTGGTGCTCGACCCGGACGCGATGGCCAGCCATCGCGCTACCTGCGAACGCCACGAGCCCTTCCGTGACTTTCGCTACGGCCTGCGCTTTGCCGACGGCCACGCCCGCTTCTTCGTCGCCAGCGGCTATCCGGTGTTCGACTCGCGGCGCCGCCTGGTCGGCTATCGCGGGGTGGCCCGCGAGGACACCGCCGGCCACCTGACCAAACAGGCACTTCAGCGCAGCGAGCAACAACTGAGCGCCATCGCTGCCGGGTCGCCGGTCCCGATGTTCGCGCTCGACGCGGCCGGTCGCGTGATCCTCTGGAACCGGGGTTGCGAGGTGGTGCTCGGGGTGCCGGCACGCGAAATGCTGGGTCGTCGTGATGCCTGGCGCGCGTTCTACCCTTCCGCCCGACCGGTGCTCGCCAACTGCGTGATGCAGGACGATGCGCAGCGGAGCGCCATCGCGCTCTATGGCGACCGGGTCCAGCCTTCAGAGTCCATCCCCGGCGCCCTCGAGGCCGAGGGCTTCTTTCCCGCCATGGCCGGACGGGACCGCTGGCTGGCCTTCGTCGCGGCGCCGATGCGCAACGGCGAGGGGCAGATCATCGGCGCGATCGAGACCCTGCAGGATGTCACCGAGCGCAAGCTCGCCGAGGCGGCCGCCGCCGACCAGAGCGTCACACTGCGCGCCCTCGTCGAGAACATGCCCAGCGGCATTTCGCTGATCGACGCCCACCGCAACGTCGCGATCTGGAATCACGCCTTCCTGCGATTGCTGGATCTGCCGCCGGAGCTGTTCGAGGAAGGCCCGGTATCCCTAGAGACGGTGTTCCGTTTCAACGCCCGGCGCGGCGAGTATGGCGAGGGCGACCCCGAGGAAATCGTGACGCAGCTACTCGAGCGGGCCGCACGCAATGTCGCGCATACCATCGAGCGCGAGCGGCCCGACGGCACGGTGCTCGAGATCCGGGGCACGCCGATCCCCGGCGGCGGCTTCGTCACGATCTACACCGACATCACGGCTCGCAAGGCCGCCGAGGCCTCGCTGCGGATCAAGACCGCGTATCTCTCGGCCGTCATCGACCACCTGCCCCAGGGCATCAGCGTCTTCGACCAGCACCTGCGGCTGAAGCACTGGAACGCCCGCCTGGCCGAGATTCTCGAACTGCCGGCCCACGTGCTTCACGCCGACGCCCGCTTCGAGGACATCGTCCGCATCCCCGCCCTGCGCGGTGAATACGGCGAGGGAGATCCGGACACCCAGGTCGCCATGCGGCGCGACCTGGCACTACGCTTCGAGGCGCACCGCATCGAGCGGGTCCGCGCCGGCGGCAAGGCCCATCTGGTCGAGGGCCGACCGATGTTCGTTGACGGCCGCATCGCCGGCTTCGTGACCACCTATACCGACATCACCGAAAGGCGCCGGAGCGAAGCGCTGCTGGAACGCCAGCACGCGGATCTCGAATCGGCCCAGCGCATCGGACACATCGGCAGCTGGCACTGGCCCCTCGATGCGAGCCAGCCCGAATGCTCGACGGAGATGCTGCGGTTGATCCGGGCCGACGCCACCCAGCCCCGGCGCGGGCTGCGCCAGTTGCTGGTGCGAGTCGATCGCCGCGACCGCAAGGCGCTGGTACTGGCGATCCGCCAGTTGCTGTCCGAAGGCCGTCGACTCGACCGGATCTGCCGCCTCACCCGCGGCCAGCATACGCATATGCGCCTGATTGCCGAGCCCCGGCACGATGCGGACGGCGCCGTCATCGGCTATGCCGGGATCGTCCAGGACATGACGGCATTGCGGACGGCGGAGGCCGCGCTGCAATCGAGCAGCGCCATGTTGTCCACGATATTCGAGGAGGGCCCGTTGCCACTGGCGCTGGTCCGCCTCGACAACGAGACCCTGAGCCTGACCAACCGGGCCTGGCGCCAGGCCTTCGTCAGGGAGTCCGACAATCCGGTCGGCCGCTCGGTCAGCTCGATCGGGATCTGGCGCGAACCCGGCGCCTGGCGCCGCCTGCTCAGCCGTCTGCAGGAGACCGGTCGGGTCGAGGGATTCGAGGCCAGGCTGACGAGAAGCGACGGTCACGTGGCAATGTTCGAGCTGTCGGGCCGAACGGTCTGCGTGGACGACACGGATCTGCTGCTGACGTCCTTTGTCGATGTGAGCGAGTCGCGACGCATCCGGTTCGAGATCGAGGCGCTCAACAGCAGCCTCGAGGAACGGGTGCAGGCGCGCACGGCCGAACTCGAATCGGCCAACGAGCACCTGGCGCGGGCGATGACCCAGCTGGTCCAGTCCGAGAAGCTGGCCTCGCTGGGCGGCCTGGTGGCCGGCGTCGCCCACGAGCTGAACACGCCGCTCGGCAACGCCGTGACCGTGGTCGGTGCGCTTAAGGGGCGGATCGACCAGTTCGGGGCCGTGCTCGCGGAGGGTGCCATGCGCCGCTCGACCCTCGATGCCTTCGTGGCGGGCTGCGTCGAGGCGGCTGACCTGCTCGAACGCAACGTGGCGCGCGCGGCCCGCCAGGTGGCGCAGTTCAAGCAGGTGGCGGTCGACCAGACCAGCGAGCGGCGACGCCAGTTCGACCTGGCCGGGACGCTGGACGAGGTCGTCTCCGCCCTGTCGCCACGGCTCAAGCTGTGTCGCCACGCGGTC
Source organism: Rhodocyclaceae bacterium (assembly GCA_050303815.1). Taxonomy (GTDB): domain Bacteria; phylum Pseudomonadota; class Gammaproteobacteria; order Burkholderiales; family Rhodocyclaceae; genus Cognatazoarcus. Next base: position 31,344 of record JBNLCM010000019.1, on the reverse strand, counting down.
GAGCTCGAGATCCCGGCAGGGATCGTCCTCGACAGCTATCCGGGGCCACTCGAGCAGGTCATCGGCAATCTGGTCGACAACGCGCTCACCCACGCCTTCGAGTCCGGCCACTCGGGGACGATCCGCATCCGGGCCGATCTCGATGGCCATGAGGGCGTCTGGATCGAGGTGAAGGATGACGGGCGCGGCATGCCGGCGGACGTGGCGGAGCGGGCCTTCGACCCCTTCTTCACGACCCGCCTGGGCAAGGGCGGCAGCGGTCTGGGCCTGTACATCGCCTATACGCTCGTCGCCGGCCTGCTGGGCGGTCAGATCCACCTCGACACGGCCCCCGGCAACGGATGCAGTTTCCGGATCGAGCTCCCGCTGCAGGTCCCGAAAAAGGCGTCCGAGGGCTGATCAGTCGGCGAGGGCTTCCAGCGCCTCGTGGAGTTCCAGCCAGCGCGTCTCGGCCGCCTCGATCCGCGCGCCCAGTTCCGCCTGGCGCTTGAGCAGGGCCTGGACCTGCTCGCCATCGCCCTGCTGGTAAAGGGACGGCTCGGCCACCTGCGCATCGATCTCCGCCTTCTCTCGGTGCCAGGCCTCGAGCCGCTTCTCGATCTCACCCAGCTCCTTGTTCAGGGGCCGCCGTGCGGCCAGGCGGGCCTGCCGGTCGGCGGCCGCCCTCGCCCGGTCCTGCTGGCGGCTCTGCCGGTCGGCCTCCCGGTCAGGGCAGCGCGCCTGTGCCGACGCGTCCGCGCGCTGGCGGGCGAGCCAGTCGCGGTAGTCGTCGAGATCGCCGTCGAAGGGCAGCGCGCGGCCGCCATCGACGAGCAGAAAGCGGTCACAGGTGGCCCGCAGCAGGGCCCGGTCGTGGGAGACGACCAGCATCGCCCCGTCGAAGGCCTGCAGCGCCAGCGTCAGGGCATGGCGCATCTCCAGGTCGAGGTGGTTGGTCGGTTCGTCTAGCAGGAGCAGGTTGGGGCGACGCCAGATCAGCAGGGCCAGCGCGAGACGGGACTTCTCGCCCCCCGAGAACGGGCCGCAGGGCGTGGTCGCCGCGTCGCCGCGAAAATCGAAGCCGCCCAGATAGTCGCGCAGCTCCTGCTCACGGGTCGCCGGGTCCAGCCGCTGCAGGTGCTGCAGCGGCGATTCCTCGGGCCGCAGCGACTCAAGCTGGTGCTGCGCGAAATAACCCAACGCCAGGCCCTTCCCGGCGCGGCGCTCGCCCGCCAGCAGGTCGAGGCCCCCGGCCAGCAGCTTGATCAGCGTGGACTTGCCAGCCCCATTGCGGCCCAGCAGGCCGATGCGCTCGCCCGGGCGCAGGCTCAGCGCCACGTCGGACAGCACCGGGGTGTCGCCGTAGCCGACCGCCGCGTCTTCAAGTTGCAGCAGCGGATCGGGCGCCGCCTCGGGTGCCCGGAAGGAGAACGTGAAGGGCGTATCGACGTGGGCCGCGCTGACCTGCTCCATCCGCTCCAGCGCCTTGATCCGGCTCTGCGCCTGGCGCGCCTTGGTGGCCTTGGCCCGGAAGCGCTCGACGAAGCGGTGCAGATGGGCCCGCTCGCGCTGCTGCTTCTCGAACACCACCTGTTGCTGGGCCAACCGTTCGCCGCGGACCCGTTCAAACGCGGAATAGCCACCCGGGTAAAGGCTCATGCGCTGCTGCTCGATGTGCGCCACATGGCCAACCACCGCGTCGAGGAAGTCTCGGTCATGGGAGATCAGCAGCAGGGTACCGGGGTAGTCGCGCAGCCACTGCTCGAGCCAGAACACCGCATCCAGGTCCAGGTGGTTGGTCGGCTCGTCCAGCAGCAGCAGATCCGATCGGCACATCAACGCCTGGGCCAGGTTGAGCCGCATCCGCCAGCCGCCCGAGAAGGACGCCACGGGTTTCGCGGTGTCGGCCTCGGCAAAGCCGAGCCCATCGAGAAGGGCTGCGGCCCGCGCCCGCGCGGCGTAGCCGCCGATCTCCTGCAGGCGCCCGTGCAGCAGCCCGATCCGCTCGCCATCGTGGGCGGCCTCAGCCTGCACCAGGTCCTGTTCGATGCGCCTCAGCTCGCGATCGCCGTCGAGCGCATAGTCGATGGCCGGGCAATCGAGGGCGGGTGTCTCCTGGGCGACATGGGCGATCTCCCAGCCGGGCGGAATCTCCAGGTCGCCCTGGTCCTGGTGCAACTCGCCGCGCAGCAGGCCGAACAGGCTGGACTTGCCGCAGCCGTTTGCGCCGGCCACGCCGACCTTCCAGCCGGGATGAATCTGGAGGTCGACCTCGTCGACGAGTATCTTTGCGCCACGGGCAAGGCGCAGCTTCCGGAACTGGATCACGGGGAATGGGGCCGAACGGGAAAGGCCCGATTCTATCCGACCCGGCCCGCATGCTCCCCAAGGTCGGGCGGAAATTGATCCCACGCAAGGAAGAGGCCCCCGCGCGCGTCCACGCTGTCATCCACTGCCCCAGAAAAGAGAGAATCCGACCGTGCTGATCCCCCTCGGCGAGCCCACGCTGCGCCCGAAGACCCCCCCCCGTGGCTTTGCGCTGTTCGCGCTCGGCTTCCGCCCCTTCTACCTGCTCGCCGCGCTGCTGGCGATCATCGTCGTGCCGCTGTGGCTGGCGGCCTTCGCCGGTCACCTGAGCCTGCCCACGACGCTGTCGCCGATGGCCTGGCACGCCCACGAGATGCTGTTCGGCTTCGGCTGTGCCGTGATCGCGGGCTTCCTGTTCACGGCCGGTCGCAACTGGACGGGGATCGACACCCCGACCGGGGGTCCGCTGGCCGCCATCGCCGCCCTGTGGCTGGCCGGTCGCGTCGCGATGCTGACGGGCCCCTCGATGGCCGGCGCCGCGGTCGACCTGGCTTTCCTGCCGGTCGTCGCCATTGCGCTCGGACGCGTGCTCGTCAAGGCCAAGAGCCGGCGCAACTACTTCGTGCTGGTCATGCTTGCCGCCCTGACAACGGCCAACGGCCTGTTCCACCTGCGCGCCCTCGGCACGCTCGAGGGCGACCCGCTGCAGGGCCCCTACATCGCGCTGGCGCTGATCATTGTCCTGACCACCGTCATCGGTGGCCGCGTGATCCCGATGTTCACCATCAATGCCCTGCGCGGGGATCTCTACATCGCCCAGAACAGCCGCCACGACAAGGTCGCCATCGCCCTGACTGCGGTGTCTCTGCTGGGCTGGGCCCTGGGCCTGGCGGCGCCGGTGGTCGGCGCACTCGCCATCGCGGCCGCGGCCGCCCAGCTCAACCGCGTGCTGCGCTGGGCGCCCTGGCGCACCATCCGGGTTCCCCTGCTGTGGATCCTGCACCTCTCCCATGGCTGGATTCCCGTCGGCCTGCTCCTGCTGGCGCTGGTGCAATGGGGCGTCCTGCCGCAGAGCGCGGCGATCCACGGCCTCGCCCTCGGCACCATGTCGGGCCTGATCATCGGCATGATCACGCGGACCGCCCTCGGCCACACCGGCCGCCTGCTGGAGGCCGGGCGCATCGAATCGGCCGCCTACGTGTCGCTCCACGTGGCCGTCCTTGCCCGCGTCGTGCCACTGGTCTTCGCGCCGGGTCTGTACATGGCCGGTCTGCACCTGGCCGCCTTCGCCTGGTGCCTGACCTTCGCACTCTACCTGTGGCGCTACGCGCCGATGTTGGTGAATCCTCGGGTCGACGGCCGACCTGGCTGAATCCGTTGTGGCGGCTTCATGGGAAAATCCGGTCGGAATCGCCTTCCGGAGCCACCATGAAGCCCCTCGCTCTCGCCACCCTCTTCGCGCTGACCACGGCCCAGGCCGCCGACCTGTCGGACTGCAAGCGCATCGCCGACGACCGACGCCGCCTGGCCTGCTACGACACCGTGCTGGAGCGCGTTGCGCCGCCAGCCGACGACGTCACGATGGAGCAGTCCGGGCCAGTCGCCATGGACCGCGTCAAGGCCCGCGACAGCATTGGCGGCAGCCTGTCGCAGCGCTGGGAGCTGGCCACGGAGGACAAGCGCGGCACCTTCCTGTTCCGGCCCTACAAGCCGGTCTACCTGTTGCCCCTGCGCTGGTCCGACTCGCCCAACGCCTCGCCGCGCGGCTACACGGAGCGCAACACGCCGGAAGGTCAGGGCCTGAAGCCCGTCGAGGCCAAGTTCCAGCTCAGCTTCAAGGCCAAGATCCTGCAGAGCGTGTTCGGCGACAACGGCGATCTGTGGTTCGGCTACACCCAGCAATCCAACTGGCAGGTCTATGACAAGGGCGATTCGGCCCCCTTCCGGGAAAGCGTCTATGAGCCCGAGATCATGGCGGTCTGGCGTACCGACATCAATGTCCTCGGCCTGCGCTGGCGCCTGCTCAACATCGGCCTCAACCATCAGTCCAATGGCAAATCGGAGCCGGCATCGCGCAGCTGGAACCGGGTCTACGCGGAGTTCGGGCTTGAGGGCAAGGACTTCGCGCTGCTCGTAAAGCCCTGGTTCCGCGTCCCGGAAGAAGCGGGCAACGACGACAACCGCGACATCCAGGACTACATCGGCCGGGGCGAAGTGCTCGGTATCTGGAAGCGGGGCGGGCACGTGCTCTCGCTGGGTCTGCGCCACTCCCTGCGCACCCACCCCAGCCGCGGCGCCGCGACCTTCGACTGGTCCTTTCCGATTCGGGGCTACCTGATGGGCCATCTTCAGCTCTTCACCGGCTATGGCGAGACGCTGATCGACTACAACCATCGTCAGACCGTCCTCGGCGTCGGCGTGTCGCTGGCGCAGTGGCTGTAGCGCCACAGCCGATCGCATGCCGCTGGCAATAAATGTCCGGCCCGGGGAGAATCGCGCGTCGCCCGATCGCGACATCGATTCAGGGAGCGTCGAATGGATCCGGAATCCCGCTTGCGAGGGTGGATTGCGCTGTCGTGCCTGATGCTCGCCGGCTGTGGTGGCGGTGGTTCGGCTGAGCCCCGCGAGGCCAGCTACGAGGACGAAATCGAGCTGGCGCGAGTCAAGCTCGAGGCGTTCCAGACCCTGGTCTCCCCCAGCCCGTGCACGGAGGCCAGCGAGTGCGGCACGATCGTCTTCACCAGCGGCCAGAATGACTGCGACCGGCCCGCGCCGACAGACTACTCCCTCGCCTCCGGGTCGGCGGCGGCCGCTCGCCAGGCAGCAGCCGACTATGACGCAGCGCGGGCACGGGCTGCCGACATCCATCCGCCCGATCCGACCGCCATACCCTCATGCACCGTCACGGTGAACCTCCTGCCGCTCCAGTGCCTGGACAATCGATGCACCCGGGGGTTTCAGTTCGGTGGCCAATAGGACCTGCGGCGCCGGGTCTCAGGCCGGCCGCCAGGTGCCCGGAACCGGACCGGCTCGCGCAGTGGCGCCCGACAGGCCGCCTGGAGGCCCGCCACAAGTTGGTCCAAGACCGTCGCGACGCCGGCGGCCAGAGGCCGCCCACCCTTGAGCAGGGCGTCGCCCTGCAACAGGAAGAACGCACCGCCTGCCAGGCGAACCCAGGCCCGCGGCAACCGGCGGATGCCACGGGCCGGCCCAAAGGAGACCAGGGCGCCTGCCACGGCTTGATCGCCCGCCGATCGCGCCACGTGCCGGAAGAACAGGCCGAGTTGGAGGCGCCCACGGCCCTCCGTCTCGATCACGCCCTGCCGCCCGATCCCATCCGTACGGCGCCGACCCTGCTCGGGGCGGAGCCGGCGGTGATCGGTGCAGCCGACGGATTACTCGATCCGGACCGGCACGAAGATTCGCGCTTCGCCCCGCTGCACGAGGAGTGCAAAGCGCTTGCCCGCCTTGTCCAGCAGGTCGCGGAACTCGCGCACGGTGGTCACCGGCTGGTTGTTCAGCGCCAGCACGACATCGCCTTCGCGCAGGCCGGCCTTTTCCGCCGGCCCACTGACGGCCTCGACGACGATGCCCCCCTTGACGCCCATGTCATCGGCTTCGTCTTCCGCCAGCGCGCGGCCGGTCAGCCCGAGTTTGCCCGCTTCCTCGCGCTGTCCGACGCCGCCGGGCCCACCGTCATCGCCCATCGTGCCGAGCGTCACCTTGACCGTCCGCGCGCGCTCGTCCCGCCAGACCTTGAGGGTCACCTGAGTGCCCGGGCGCAACTCGCCGATCAGCCGTGGCAACTCGCCACTTTCGCTCACCTTGTTGCCATTGACCTCGAGGATGACGTCGCCCGGCTGAATGCCGGCCTTCTCGGCGGCGCTATCGGGCTCGACGCGCGCCACCAGCGCACCGGTGGCGTCCGGCAGGCCGAAGGACTGGGCCAGATCCTGGTCAACCCCCTGGATCAGCACGCCCAGCCGCCCGCGCCGGACCTTGCCGAACTCCTGCAGCTGTTCCTTCACCTTCATGGCCACATCGATCGGGATGGCGAAGGAGATCCCCATGAAGCCGCCCGAGCGCGAATAGATCTGCGAATTGATGCCGATGACCTCGCCCGCCAGATTGAAGAGCGGCCCGCCCGAGTTGCCGGGATTGATCGCGACGTCGGTCTGGATGAAGGGCACATAGGTCTCGTCGGGCAGCCGCCGCGCTTTGGCCGAGATGATCCCTGCCGTCACGGTACTCTCGAAGCCGAACGGCGAGCCCAGTGCCACGACCCACTCGCCCACGCGGCTCTCCTCGGCATCGCCGATCTTCACGGCCGGCAGGTCGTCGGCGTCAATCTTCAGCAGCGCCACGTCGGTTCGCTCGTCGGAACCGACCACCTTGGCCTGGAACTCGCGCTTGTCGCTGAGCTTGACCGTGACGGTGTTCGCCTCGGCGACGACATGGGCGTTGGTCAGCACGTAGCCATCCGTCGAGACGATGAAACCCGAGCCGATGCCACGCCGTTGCGGGCCATCCTCGCCATGTGGGTTCGGCCGGTTGCCCGGCATGCCCGGGACCGGCACGCCGAAGCGGCGCAGGAAGTCGTACAGGGGGTCGTTCGGGTTGATGCCCCGCATGCCCATGGAGACCTGCTGGGTGGTGCTGATGTTGACGACAGCCGGGCCAACCTTCTCGACGAGATCGGCGAAGTCGGGCAAGCCATAACGGCCGGGCGCGAGGGCCACGGACGCTGCCGCGACGGCAGGCGCCGCGGGGCTGGCGGCGGCCTCCGGGATCGCCGCGGTGTGGGTCACGCCCGCCGCAAACGCGACGGCACACGCACTGGCGACAAGGGCTGAGCGAGCGATCTTCATGGTTTCGTGGTCTCCTGTAGTACGCAATGGACCGGGGCTCTCCGCGAAGCGTTCCCCTGCGCCCGTTTCCTCTGCAAAATGGGGACGCGGCCGGCCGCTGTCAAGCGGGCGTCCGCCAGAACCACGCGCTGACGCCGCGCAACAGACCAGGAGACCATCATGAAACTCGTGCGCTGGGGCGCGGCCGGACAGGAGAGGCCGGGACTGATCGACGCCTCGGGCGGGCTGCGCGACCTGTCCGCGGTGCTGCCCGAGCTGGGCGGCGGCCAGCTCGACCCGGAGGTGCTTGCCGCCATCGGACGCATCGACCCGGCCACGCTGCCCGTCCTGCCGCCCGGGACGCGCCTGGGCGCCTGCGTCGGTGGCCACGGCAAGATCGTCGCCGTGGGTCTCAACTACGCCGACCATGTGAAGGAGGCCGGCATGGCCGTCCCGGCGGAGCCTCTCGTGTTCATGAAGTGCTGCCGCCCGAACGGGCCGAACGACCCGCTGTGGCTGCCGCCCGGCCACAGCAAGGTCGACTGGGAGATCGAGCTGGCCGTCGTGCTCGGCCGGGACGCCCTGTGCGTGGCCGAGGCGGACGCCATGGCGTATGTCGCCGGCTATGCAACGCTCATCGATTTCTCCGAACGGGCCTGGCAGCTCGAGGGCTCGGGCCAGTGGGTCAAGGGCAAGAGCTTCCCGTCCTTCGCTCCCGTCGGGCCCTGGCTGGTGACGGCAGACGCCGTCGCCGATCCCCACGAACTGTCCCTCTGGCTCGAGGTCAATGGGGAGCGGCTGCAGGACAGTCGGACGGCCGAGATGATCTTCCGCGTTCCGCGGCTGATCAGCGACATCTCGCACTTCATGCCCTTGCACGCCGGCGACATCATTGCGACCGGCACGCCACCCGGCGTCGGCATGGGCCTCAAGCCCCAGCGCTGGCTGGGCGAGGGCGACCAGGTGCGGGCCGGCATCGAGGGCCTGGGCGAACAGTCGCATGTTTGCGTGCCCTGGCAACGCGAGGCCTGCTGAACACCACCCGCCGGCCGGGCCATTGCCCGGCGCGGCACGATTTCAATCACCACCGGAGCTATGACCATGGCCAATGAGGGCTATCACGAGCCGATCGATGAGCTGAGCGACGACACCCGCGACATGCACCGCGCTATCACCTCGCTGATGGAGGAGCTGGAAGCGGTCGACTGGTACAACCAGCGCATCGACGCCTGCAAGGACAAGGAGCTGGCCCACATCCTCGCCCACAACCGGGACGAGGAGAAGGAGCACGCGGCGATGGTGTTGGAGTGGATCCGCCGGCGCGACCCGAGCTTCGACAAGGAGCTCAAGGACACCCTGTTCAAGGACGGCGAGATCGGCCACCACGACTGAGCGGTGACCCGCGTCTGTGGCCGGTGTTTGGCGAATCGTCCCGCCCATCGGTCCGCAGACCCGGGCGGGTCGTTACAGTCCGCGCAAGGCCGCCACGAGGCGGGCAGAGAAGGCCCTGCCGTCCGCCAGCGCCGACGCCTGGACCCGGGCCCGCAGCCCACGGCGCAGCCGGTCGAGGCCTGCGCCGTCCGCGGCCAGCCGCGCTGCGGCGGTAAGCCAGGCCGCCTCGTCGGGCAGGCACCACCCCTCGATTCCAGCGGCCGCGCACAGGCTGTCGGCCATGCGGCTGCAATGGCGCGTGCCGGTCAGGCTGAGGGTCGGCACCCCCATCCACAGGGCATCGCACAGGTTGGTCGCCTGATGGAATGGGGTCGTATTGAGGGCAATGTCGAGGTCGGCGTAGTTCGCCAGAAACCCATCCGCAGCGCCCCACGGCATCAGATCAAAGCGGGACGGATCACCGCCCAGGGCCTCGATCCGCGCGGCGGTTGCAGCGACGGCGGCGGCATCGGTGAAGGACCGGCAGCGCAACACGAAGCGCGACGCCGGCACTGCGGCCAGCACCCGCGACCAGGCTCGCAAGGCGTCGTCCGCGACCTTCGGGCGCTGCACGAAGCAGCCGAAGGTGACGTGCCCGCGATGGGCCATCGGCGCTGGCGAGATCTCCGGCAGGGGGCAGGCCGGATCAAAGCAGAAATAGCTTCCGTCGAGCCGCAGGAGGCGCTCGCTGCTGTGGGCCTCGCTGCCGGGCGGTTCGGTGAAGGCGTCGGCCACACGGAAATCCAGCGCCGGCGCACCGGTGGTCCCCGCGTAGCCAAGGAAGCTGCCCTGGCGTGGCGCGAGCCGCCAGGACAGCATCGGCAGCCGGCTGGCACCGGCATGGCCGGTCAGCTCGAGCAGGACATCCAGCTGCGCCGACTGGATCGCCTCGGCCAGACGGACGTCCGGCCAGCCGGCGCAATCGACGACCCGGTGCGCCCGCTTGCGCAATCGCTCGGCGAGCGGATCGGGTGGGGCCGCGCGGTCGGAGAACAGCCAGAGCTCGATTCGATCCCTGGGATAATGGTCGATGAAGCCGGCAAGAAAGCGGCCGATCGGTGTCCATGCCAGCTCTCCGCTGAGCAGGCCGAGACGCAGGCGCCCCTGGCCCGTGCGGCGCGCCACCCGCGCGGGCAGCGAGGCCGGTCGCGGCGCGTACTGCTTGACCGCTTCGCCGTAGGCCAGCGCGGATTCGTAGTCGCCGGCCGGCGCGCCTGGCAGGCAAAGCTGCAACTGCTGCAGGCTGCCCAGCACATCGAGCCGCTCGGGCGCCAGGTCGACCGCCCGGCGCAGGGCAGCCACGGCCCCGGACAGGTCGCCGAGCTCCTTGGCAGCGTCGGCCGCGCCGATCCAAAGCAGGGCATTCGATTCGGTCTCCGCGAGACCCGCTTGGGCCTGCCCCAGGGCGTCGCCGAACTGGCCAAGGTCGTTCAGCACCGTCACCAGGGCGACCCGCGGGCGGACCGCCCCGGGCGCCAGCGCCAGCGCCCCCTCGAGCGCCCCGCGGGCAGCTGCCAGGTGGCCATGGCGGGCCAGGGTGGCACCCGCCTCGGCGAGTGCCTGGTCCGCGCGAAGGGCGACGAGGCGGTCCACGACACGCGCCGCGCGAATGGCATCGCCGGCATGTCCGCACAGGACAAGCAATTCCCGCAGCCGCTCTGCCACCGCCGACGCGTCGCCACCGCCCGCGGCGGCCGGTGCGCCCTCGTCGGCCGTCAGGACGGCAAGACGCGCCCGGGACTGGGCCAGTGCAGCCGCACCCCGATACGCCTCGACGGCGCCCATCAGATCGCCGGCCATCTCGCGCAGCTGGCCCAGGTTGAAGCCGACCAGCGCCAGCCCCGGGTCGAGTCGCGCCGCCGCCAGGTAGTGCTGCTCAGCCTGTGGCAGGCGGCCCATGTCCTTGAGCAGATTGGCGAGGTTGAGACGACAGCCTGCGTTGTCCGCCAGCCGTTCGGTGCTGCTCTCCAGCAGGGGCAGGGCTTCCGCCAGGCGGCCCGACTGATGGCAGGCGACGCCCAGGTAGTGGCGTGCGAAGGCGTGGCGTGGATCCTTCTTCAGGACGCCACGATAGCCGACCATTGCCTCGTCGAGACGCCCCGCCCCATGGGCGGCGACCGCCTGCTGGAACTTCAGCTCGATGCCATCCTTGGCCGCCACGGGCCCTAGAGCTTCTGGCCGTGTTCGCGCGTGGCGTGGAAGCCCACCTTGGGCCACTTCTCCATCGTCACCTCGAGGTTGTAGCGGGAGCTGGCCAGGTAGACCAGGTTCCCGTCCACATCGGTCCCCACGCGCATCGACTGCTCGCGTTCGAAGTTGCGTCGCGTGAGGTCGTCGGGGAAGGTGAGCCAGCGAGCGGTGTAGATCTCCGAGGATTCGAAGATCGCATCCACCTTGTACTCGTCCTTCAGACGCTGGGCGACGACCTCGAACTGGAGCTGGCCGACGGCACCGAGGAGCATGTTGCCGCCGATGGCTTCGAAGACCTGGATGGCCCCCTCCTCGCCCAGTTCCTGCAGGCCCTTCTGCAACTGCTTGGCCTTCAACGGGTCACGCAGCCGCGCGGCGCGGAATAGCTCCGGCGAGAAGTAGGGGATGCCCTTGAAGCCCAGGGCCTCGCCCTCGGTCAGGGTATCGCCGATCTGCAACTGGCCGTGGTTGTGGATGCCGATGATGTCGCCGGCCACGCCGTCTTCCTTGTGAACCCGCTCGTTGGCCATGAAGGTCAATGCGTTGGCCAGCTTCATCTCGCGCCCCGCGCGGACGTGGCGCACCTTCATGCCCGAACTGTAGCGACCCGAGCAGATCCGGAAGAAGGCGATCCGGTCGCGGTGCTTGGGATCCATGTTGGCCTGGATCTTGAACACGAAACCCGAGAATGGCGCCTCGGCCGGCGCCACCATGCGACTGCCTGCGTCCCGCGGCTGCGGCTGGGGCGCCCAGCGAATCAGGGCCTCGAGGATCTCCTGGACGCCGAAGTTGTTGATCCCGGAGCCGAAGAAGACCGGTGTCTGGCGGCCCGCCAGGAAGTCGTCGAGGCTGAACGGGCTGCTCGCGCCCTGGATCAGCTCGACCTCGTCACGCAGCTGTCCGATTTCGCCCGGGAACTGGCTGTCCAAATCGGCATTGTCGAGGCCCTTGATGACCTGGGCGACACTGCGCCGCTCCTCGCCCGGCGTAAAACGGAGCAGCTGGTCGTCGAGCAGGTGATAGACGCCACGGAAGGTCTTGCCCATGCCCAGCGGCCAAGTGATCGGCGCACACTCGATGTTGAGGGTATCTTCGATCTCGGAGAGCAGTTCGAAGGGTTCGCGGACTTCCCGGTCGAACTTGTTCACGAAGGTGATGATGGGCGTATCCCGCAAGCGGCAGACGTCCAGCAGCTTGATCGTCTGGGCCTCGACGCCCTTGGCGGCGTCGATCACCATCACCGCCGCATCGACGGCGGTCAGGACCCGGTAGGTATCTTCCGAGAAGTCCTCGTGACCCGGCGTGTCGAGCAGGTTCACCGTGTGCCCTTCGTAGTCGAACTGCATCACCGAGCTGCTGACCGAAATGCCGCGCTGCTTCTCGACCTCCATCCAGTCCGAGGTGGCGTGGCGGGCACTCTTGCGCGCCTTGACGGTGCCGGCGAGCTGGATCGCACCGCCGAACAGCAGCAGCTTCTCGGTCAGCGTGGTCTTGCCCGCGTCCGGGTGGGAAATGATCGCGAAGGTCCGCCGTTTCTCGACGTCGCGGAGGAGTTCGGGGGGGAAGGGGGTGTTCATCAGTGCCGCCGACAAGAGAAGTGCGGCCGGGTGCCTGGCCGGTACCGCGGAAAACTCGCCCTTTTACCCGAGCTTGCCGACAGTGGCAACCGGGCCGGACGAACGTCCGGCCGGCCGTCGCGGCAATCGTCGCGACCGGAAGGTCCGTCTTGCCTCCGCCCGGGGCGACTCGGACACTGCCGTATCACCGCTTTGTCATTGGAGGGTGCCATGAGGACTTTCGCCATTCACCTGGTCGCCGCGCTGCTGGTCGGCGGCTGCGGCGTCGCGGACACGGCGACCGCCACCGCCACCGTGGCCGCCGCCAAGAAGAAGGAGCTCGAGCAGGCCAGGGCGATCCAGCAGCAGCTCCAGCAGGACCTCGACGCCAGCATGCGCGCGCGCCGCGAACAGCTCGAGCAGATGGAGCGCGCGTCTCGCTGAGCGAACCGCCCGGCGTGCACCCACGCATTTGTCATGACGGTATCGCGAGCGCCGTCCTGACGCTAAACTGAGCCCTTTCGCGCGTCAGGGGTATGCCTGCCGAATGCGTTCTCCCGAGGCTTCCCGCCCGCCTTCAGCCGGTCGCAATCGCCCGACGCTGGCCCGCAGCCTGCTGGTCCGGATGTCCGCCCTGCTCGCCCTGTGCCTGCTGGGGTTTGCCATCGGCGTCCAGTTCGGCATCCTCGAGCCGGCGGCGCGCTCGCTTGCGGCCCGTTCGCTCGAGCGCAGCAGCCTCCATGTCATCGATGTGGTCACCCGCGACTTCCGCGATGCCGAGGCCCTGCTGGCCACGGCACGCGCGTGGGGCCGCAATGGCCAGCTCGCCGTGGATGACGCCACCCGCTTCCTGCAGATGATGGCGCCGATGCTGGAGGCACATCCGCGCATCTCCGGCGTGCTGCTCGCCGAGGAAGATGGCAGCGAGCTGTTCGTGCTCCGGGACCGCGAAGGCGAGGGCTGGCGCAGCCGCCTGACGCGGCCCGGCGCGGACGGCCTGTCGAGCCGCTGGCAGCGCTGGGACAGTCGCTATGCGCCCCTCGGCACCGCGTGGCAGACGCGCGACTACGATCCCCGCTCCCGCCCCTGGTTCCGCGGCGCGCAGCGCCTGCGCGGTGACGACGCGGTGTACTGGACGCCCTACTACACCTTCTTCACGGCGCGCGAGCCGGGCATCACCGTGTCAGCTCGATGGCAGGGCGCTGATGGGCGCATGCGCATTCTCGCCTTCGACATCCTGCTCGCCGACCTGTCGAGCATCACCCTCGGACTGGCCGTCGGCGACACGGGCGGCGCGGCGGTGCTGTCCGAGGACGAGCGCCTGCTCGGACTGCCCCGGGATACCCGGCTGCAGGGCGACGCGGTGCGGCGCGAACTCATCCTGATGCCCGTCGCCGAGGCGGACATCCCCTTCCTCCAGGCGGGGCACCGGGCCTGGGTGGACAACGGCCGCCCGGCAGAAGCCGCCTTCCGGTTCGACCTCGCCAACCAGACCTGGGTTGGCCGCTATGCGCCCCTCCGCCTCGGCAACCAGAACCTGTGGATCGGCGCGTACGTCCGCGAAGCCGACTTCGTGCCGGCCACGCTGCGCGCGCTGGCGCCAATCGCCGCGATGATGCTCGCCGTCGGGGTCCTCGGCAGCATCGCCGTGAGGCGGTTTGCCCGGCGGGTCAGCCTCCCGCTGCAACAGCTGGCCGAGCGCAGCGAGCGCATCGGCCGGCTCGACCTCGCGCCATCCGACCCGGTGAATGCCCACTGGACCGAGATCGAGCGGCTGGCCCTCGCGCAAGAGCAGATGCGCGACCAGCTCAGGGCGGCGACCGATGGGCTGGAGCGCGCCCGCCTTCGGCTCGAGGCGCAGGTCAGCGAGCGCACCGCCGCGCTGTCCGCCAAGCAGGCCGAACTGGCCGACCAGCTGCTGTTCGTCCAGGTGCTGATCGACGCCGTACCGAACCCGATCTTCTACAAGGGACCGGACGCCCGTTTCCTGGGGTGCAACCGGGCCTACGAGGCCGCCTTCGGGACCACCCGCGCCTTCCTGGTCGGCAAGACGGTGCTCGACCTGCCCTATCTCCCGGCCGACGCCCGCGTCGCCTACCACGACGAGGATGTCCTCACCATCGCCGAGGCCGCAACCATCCACCGCGAGGCACGCCTGCCCTTCGCCGACGGCCGGGAGCACGATGCGCTCTACTGGGTCAGCGGCTTCCGCCTCGCCAATGGCGACCCGGGCGGCCTGCTCGGCGTGATCGTCGACATCAGCGAACAGAAGAACGCGGAGCGCACCGCGCGGGAGGCCGAGGAGCGCGCCAGCCGGATGCTCGAGTCGAGCCCCATCGCCGTGGTCATCAATCGTCCGGACGGCACCGCGCTGTTTGCCAATCAGCGCGCCTGCGAGCTGGCCGGCGTCGAGCACGCCGACTACATGCGCCGCTCCGTCATCGACTGGTTCCGGGACCCGCAGCTGGCTGCGCGCCTGCTGGCACGGCTGCGAGACGGCCATCCGGTCCGCGACCGGGAAGTCGAGCTGATCGATTGCCGCGGCGAGACCTTCTGGACACTCCTCTCGATGGCGCTGATCGACGTCAACGGGGCGCCCGCCGTCATCAGCTGGACCTACGACATCACCGAGCGGCGACAGGCCGAACAGGAGCTGCGCAAGCTCTCGCGGGCCGTCGAACAGAGTCCGGCCATGGTAGTCATCACCGATCCCGATGGTCATATCGAGTACGCCAATCCGGAGTTCTGCCGCATCAGCGGGCGGGCCCTGCCCGCGCTGCTCGGCAGTCTGCCCGGCCTGGTCGACGACGGCGGGGACGCGGCATCCCTTCTGGCGCCCCTGCGCGGTGTCGTGGCCGAGGGTGCGATCTGGCGACACGAGTGCCGGCTTCAGCGGGCAGGCGAGGACGCGCCCTGGGTTGCCGTCTCGGTCAGCGGCCTGCAGGACACCCGCGGTGCCTTGCGCCAGTTCGTCTGGATCCTCGAGGACATTTCAGCCCGTCGCGCAGCCACCGAGGCGCTTGCCCGGGCCAAGCAGCTCGCCGAGGACGCAGCCCAGGCCAAGGCGCGCTTCCTGGCCAACATGAGCCACGAGATCCGGACTCCGATGAACGCGATCATCGGCCTGTCGCGGCTGGCCCTCGGCGCCGGACTCGACGGCCAGCAGGAGGACTACGTCGCCAAGATCCACGCGGCCGGCTGCAGCCTGCTCTCGCTGATCAACGACATCCTCGACTTCTCGCGCATGGAGGCCGGCAAGCTGCCGCTGGAGCGGCGTCCCTTCCCGCTTGACGAGGTGCTGGAGACCGTCATCACCTTTGTCGGGCAGCGGGCCGACGAGAAGGGCCTCGAGTTCCTGCTCGAGGTCGCACCGGACGTGCCCGCGCAGCTCGTCGGCGATCCCCTGCGGCTGGGCCAGGTGCTGACCAACCTGGTCGGCAATGCGATCAAGTTCACCGAGCGCGGCGAGGTCCGGCTTGCGGTGGCGGTCGCGGGCCAGACCGGCGGCCAGACCGCACTGTCCTTCGAGGTGCGGGACACCGGCATCGGGATGGACGGCGAGCAGAAGAGCCGGCTGTTCGAGGCCTTCTCGCAGGGCGACAGTTCCACCACGCGGCGTTTCGGAGGCAGCGGGCTGGGACTGTCGATCGCCCGCCAGCTTGTCGAGATGATGGGCGGAAAGATCTCGGTCGAGAGCGAACCGGGCGTCGGCAGCATCTTCCGGTTCGAGGCCCGGTTCGAGCGCGCTGGCGACCCCGATCCGCAGCGCCGCCTGCCGGGTGTGCTGTCGCGCCTGCGCGTACTGGTCGTCGACGACCACCCGAGCGCACGCGAAGTGCTGCTGTCCCTGCTGGGCGCACTGCCCCTGCGCGCGGATGCGGTCGCTTCCGGCAGCGAGGCCCTGGCGGCCGTTCGCGCCGTCGCGTCCAGCGACCCCTTCGGGCTGGTGCTGATGGACATGCGCATGCCGGACATGGACGGCATTGTTGCCACACAGCGCCTCAAGCGCGATCGATCGCTCGAGAACGTGCCGGCAGTCATCGTCGTCTCGGCGTTCGGCGACGGCAGCTCGATCCAGCAGGCCACCGAGGCCGGCGCGGATGGATTCGTACACAAACCGCTGACGGCGTCCAGCCTGCTCGACTGCATCATGGATGTATTCGGCGCCAGCGCGATGGTCGACAGCCTGCCGGCGCCGGTCGTCCAGCCGCCGGAACTGGCTGGCATGCGGGTCCTGCTGGTCGAGGACAACGAGGTCAATCGGCAGGTGGCGCGCGAGACCCTCACGCGCGCGGGCGTCGAGGTAAGGTGCGCTGCCAATGGCCGCGAAGCGCTGGCGCTGCTGTCCGCCGACCCGGACTTCGATCAGGTCGTGCTGATGGATCTCCAGATGCCCGAGATGGACGGCTTCGAGGCCACCCGCCGCCTGCGAGCCGACCCTCGATTCGCGGACCTCCCGATCATCGCCATGACCGCGCACGCCATGGCCGACGAGCGACAGCGCTGTCTCGACACCGGCATGAACGACCATGTCGCCAAACCGATCGATCCGCCCCAGCTGTTCGCCGCCCTATCGCGCGTTGCCGGGGCGCGACGCGCTGGCGCCCTTCAGGCCGACGCCATCGACCGCATCCCGGGCCTGAACCTGGCGGCAGCGCTGCGCCGGATGGGCGGGGACCGATCGGTCCTCGCGGATCTGCTCGGCCGCTTCCAGCGTGCCCATGCCGGTACGCTGGAAGCCATCGGGGCAGCGCTGACCGAAGGCCGCTGGGACCGCGCGCGGCACCTCACCCATGAGTTGCGGGGCGCTGCCGGCAACGTCGGCGCAACCCGGCTGGCCGACGCCCTGGCGCAGCTCGAGCAGCGCGTCCGGACCGGGCGGGCCGACGATGGAGACCTGGCCGAGGTGCGGCAGGAACTCGAACCCTTGTTCTCGGCCCTGTCACGACGTGCCGGTGAGGTGGTCGCCGGGGACCCGCCGCAGCGTGAGCCAGCGGCGCTCCACGACGAGCTGCAGCGCCTGGCCGAGCTGCTCGCGAGCAGCGACGGCAGCGCGCCCCGACTGTTTGCCGATCTCCGTTCGGATATGGTGAAGGCATTTGACACGGACAGCGTGGGCCGTATCGCAGAGCATATGCAAAACTACGACTTCGCAGCCGCCCTCGACGCCCTCACGCCCCTGCTCGGGACCGATGTCCGGCCGCCTGGAGACACCCCATGACCCCTACGATCGCCCAGGAGAGCGGCGTTCCGACGATCCTCGTCGTGGACGACGCGCCGGAGTCCATCGAACCCATCGTTCAGTGCCTGCACAAGGACAGCTACCGCACCCGCATCGCGAACACCGGCGAGCGTGCGCTGGCGCTGGCGCGCGCCCTGCCCCAGCCCGACCTGATCCTGCTCGACGTGATGATGCCCGGGCTTGACGGCTATGCCGTGTGCGAGCGGCTGAAGGCCGACCCGGACACCCGGGACATACCGGTGATCTTCCTGACGGTCCGCAATGACGAGTGCGATGAACAGCGTGGCTTCGACGTCGGCGCGGTCGACTACATCGCCAAGCCGATCAGTCCACCCATCGTCCTGACCCGCATTCGCACGCACCTGACGATGCGGCATGCCAGCAACTTCCTGCGCGACCGCAACGCCTACCTGGAGCGCGAGGTGGACCGTCGCACGCGGGAGGTCGGTGTCATCCAGGATGCGACGATCATGGCCATGGCGTCGCTCGCCGAAACGCGCGACGCGGAAACCGGCAACCACATCCGCCGCACCCAGAAGTATGTCCACGCGCTGGCCGAGGCGCTGCGCGGCCATCCCCGCTTCGGCCCTCTGCTGTCGGACGAGAACATCCACCTGATCTACAAGTCCGCCCCCCTGCACGACATCGGCAAGGTCGGCATTCCCGACCGGGTCCTCCTCAAGCCCGGCCGGCTCACGGAGGACGAGTTCGAGATCATCAAGCGGCACCCCCAGCTCGGACACGACGCAATCGTGGCCGCCGAGCGCATGCTCGGTCTGTCCGTGACCTTCCTGCGATTCGCCAAGGAGATCGCCGGCTGCCACCACGAGAAGTGGGACGGGACCGGCTATCCGAAAGGGCTCCGGGGCAACGAGATTCCGGTCGCGGCGCGGCTGATGGCCATCGCCGACGTGTACGATGCGCTGATCAGCGAGCGTGTCTACAAGAAGGCGTTCAGCCATGAATCGGCCGTGGAGCTGATCCGGTCCGGTCGTGGCACCCAGTTCGATCCGGACGTGACCGATGCCTTCCTCGCACTGTCGGACACCTTCCGCGAGATCGCCCGGCGCTACGCCGACCCCCAGGCCGACCTGGATTCGCAGCGGGAGCGGCTACGGCTCGTTTTCGGCGAGACCTAGACACCACGGGCACACCGCCGCCCCACGCCGTGCGCGCGCCATGGCGCGGATACTCGCGGGCGCACACGTCACCTAAGGCCTGTGGACCTCCCGCGCGACACGCGTCAGGAGCGGCCCGAAGAACGCGCGTTGCACCGCGTCGAGGCCCCGGTGTGCGGCCAGCGCATCGATCAGCGTGCGGTCCGTGCCGACGATCATCGCCTCGCCGTTGCGGAACTCGACCGACGCGCGGACCAGCCCCGCCGCCGAATCGTGGCAGTCGCCGCAGGCGGCACGGAAGCTTGGAGGCGTCGTCGCCTGGGCTTGCAGCATTCTGTACAGCGCCTCGACCTCCCCGGTCGGGGGGTAGTGATTGCGCAGGAAGCGCAGGGGATCCCGCACCGGGTGGGACACCACGAGTTCGCCGTTAGCCCAGGTCAGCCGGCGGGCGAAGTCCGCACTGTGACCGTGGCACTCGGCGCACCGGTCGTCCCACAGCCAGTGCAGGTCCAGCCCTTCGGAAAATGCCGGTGCGCCATTCAGCAGGAACAGCAGGCCGGCCCGCCGGAGAAGCGCAGCGAGGCGCGGATGCCCACGTGCAGGGCCGTCGTGGGGCAACCGTTCAGCGGGTATAGCTCTGCTTGGCATGGGAGGTCGGTGCGTTCTTCCACGAGGCGGAGTCGGCCTTGGCCCACCCGGAGCTGCCCGCCACCTCTTCGCCGGAAGCGCCCATGACGTCGAGCTTGAGCTTCCAGACGAAGGGGTAGTCCTGCGCCTTGCAGCAGATCGACACCCACGGATCGACGATAACGGCCTGGGCACTCCACTGGGCGAAATCGTCTGGAAACGAGCCATCGCCCGCAGGCGCCTGCCCGATGACGACGAATACGTGGTCTGCCGGCGGCTGGAGGCGGACCACATGAAACACCGGGTTCTCCCGCCGCCCGGCCAGGTAGAGGCAGACCGCGGCGCACTGCTCCAGGCAATTGCCCGCCTGCCCCTTCATGACCTGTCGGCCGTAGTCGACCAGCTCGTCCATGCTGCAGCCTTGGGCGGGCGCCATCGCCTTGGTGGCCTTGGTCGCCACGCTGGCCGCATGGCGTGTCATGGGGTCGCGCCCCGGGTTCCAGCCCTTGGGGGCGGACAGCTGCCCGGTGCCCTGGTTGTCCGGGCCGAGCGTCGTGCAGGCCTTGGCAAACTGCAGGGCCGCCTGGGCAAGACTGACTGTCATGGCATCTCCGATCGTGGTTCAGAGGAATTGAAACGGTCCGCCCTCACTCTACGGTCTGTGGCGAACAGGGTCCGTGGCGGAATGCCCCGCCCATGCCAAAGGACGCACACCATCGGCCTGGCGCGGGGTCACCCGCACAATCGCACCAGCGGCGACTCGGCCATCAGCCCCACCTGCTCGCGCAGCGCCAGGATGTGGTCCTGCCAGTAACGTGCCCCTTCAAACCACGGAAAGGCGGCCGGGAAGGCGGGGTCGGGCCAGCGCCGGGCCAGCCAGGCGGCGAAGTGCAGCAGGCGAAGCGTGCGCAGCGCCTCCACCAGGTGCAATTGTCCGGACGGCAGCGTGGCGAAGGTCTCGTAGCCCTCAAGGACATGGTCGAACTGGCGCGCCATGGCCTGCTCGTCGCCCGACAGCAGCATCCACAGGTCCTGCATCGCAGGGCCGCGGCGGGCGTCGTCGAAATCGACGAAATGCGGACCGTCCGGTGTCCACAGCAGGTTGCCGGCATGGCAGTCCCCGTGCAGACGGATGGCCGGCTGGGCGCCCGCCCGCTCAAAGCAGGCCTCGATGCCAGTCAGGGCCTGTTCCGCGATGGCCCGCCACGGCGTGCGCAGTTCCGCGGGCAGGAAATCGCTGGCCAGAATCACGGCGAGTGGCTCGCGCCCGAAGGTATCGATGTCGAGGGCCGGCCGGACCGCGAACGCCTTTACCGCGCCGCGGGCATGGATGCGTCCGAGGAAACGGCCGGTCCAGGCGAGCACCTCGGGATCTTCCAGCTCGGGGGGCCGACCACCGCGCCGCGGGAAGACGGCAAAGCGCAGGTCCTGCCAGTGGTGGAGGGTTTCGCCAGCGCGTTCGAGCGGAGCGACGACCGGCACCTCGGCGTCGGCCAGTTCATGCGTGAAGGCGTGCTCCTCCCGGATCTGCGCATCCGACCAGCGGGCCGCACGGTAGAACTTGGCGACAACCGGCGCGTCGTCATACACGCCCAGCTGCCAGACCCGGTTCTCAAAGCTGTTGAGCGCCAGCAAGCTGCCGTCGCATTCCAGTCCGATCGACTCGACCGCATCGAGGATACGTTCAGGCGTCAGACTGGCAAACGGGGTCTGGTCAGGCGAAGCGTCGGAGGATGTCATCGGGGCCGGAAGGCGCACGCGGCCCCCGATGATAGAAGATGCGGCCCCGCTAAGCGAGCCGCGCCAGCCGGTTCAGTGGCCCGTACGTGATCGGCCGCCCTGCAGGCGGAGGGCGAGCGCGCCGGCCAGGGCGATCAGCAGGGGTACGACCACGTCGGCGGGGCGGCCAGCGGCGATCAACAGGCCAGCGAGCGTGCCAGCGCTGGCGATGGCGGCGGGGATCAGGCGTTCCATACGGTCTCTCCCGGGCAAAGCTGTCATTTTGTACAGTGACAATTTATACAGCCTTCCCCGCTGGCGCAAGCCCCCGATCTTGCGTCCGATGGCGGAACGGGCCACCACGGACCTAGTCCGGCAACCGCTCCCAGATCGTCACCTCCGACAGGGTGTGCTGGAACTTCCGGCGGGTCTCCCTAATGACGAAGGGCACCTCGCGTGGCCCCGCCACGAGCCGGAAATGCACGCCCAGCAGATCCTTCAGCCCATCGAGCGTGAAGTAGCTCTCGCCATCCTTCTTGACGCCACCAATCCACTCCTCCTTCCGGGTGTGCTCCTCCAGCCAGGTATAGGGCGAGGCAATCATCAGCAGGCCGCCCTCGTTGATGCGCGCGTGGATCGCACCGAGGAACTTGCGCGGACTGTAGAGCCGGTCGATCAGGTTGGCCGCGAGCACCAGGTCGTAGCCACTCAGCACCGGCTTGAGGTTGCACGCGTCGCCCTGCCAGAACGACACCTTGTTCCGCACGTCGGCCAGCCCGAGATCCTCGAGACGAACCTCGCGGTACAGGACGAGCTCGCCTTCGTCGGGGATCGTGTAGCGCAGCACGCCCTGCTCGGCGAGTTTGACGCCGGCGTTGATGAAGCGAGCCGAGAAATCCACGCCCACGACCCGCTCGAAGTGGCGTGCCAGCTCGAAGCTCGCCCGTCCGGTCGCGCAACCGAGGTCGAGGGCCCGGCGGGCCGGTCGCCGCCCCATGGCCTCGATGGCCAGGCGGGCCAGGGCCTGCGGAAAGTTCGGCACGTCGAAATAGGTGTCGCCGTAGTGAAACTCGGCATACTGCGACAGCAGCGTGTCCGTCTCGTACTGCGAGGACACGTACGCGGTTGGCGCATCGGTGACGACGTAGCGGAAGCCGGCATGCTGGAAGAAGTGCCGCCGGAAGGCATAGCGGGAGACATGCCGCGCTTCGTTTCCGGCCGAGATCCAGGAGCCGCCCTTGATCATGTTGTGGCGATCATCGAAGGTCGGCGTCGTGAAGTCGTCGTACAGCGGATGGACGCGAAAGCCATCGAAGGGATAGGTCGGCGTCTCGCACCATTGCCAGACATTGCCAACCACGTCGAAGAGCTCGCCCTGGGCGAACCGGTCGACCGGGCAGCTGGATGCAAAGTGGTCCAGATGCAGGTTCGCATTCGCCTGCTGCCCTGCCGGTACATCGGAAAGACCAACGTGGTCGTAGATCCGATGCCACTCGTCCTCGGTCGGCAGGCGCACCGGCAGTCCCGTTTCGCGGGCCTTCCAGTTGCAGAAGGCCCGGGCCTCGTGGCAGTTGGTCTCGACCGGCCAGTTCCAGGGCATCGGTACCTCCTCGGCCATCAGGCGCAGGCGCCATCCGCCGGAATCCGGCACCCAGAAGCTTGGCGCCTCGGCGCGCACGAAGCGACGCCATTCGAGCCCCTCCTCGTCCCAGAGGCTGTCGTCGGCATAGCCGCCGGCCTCGACGAAGGCCAGGAATTCCCGGTTGCTGACCAGGGTCTTCGACGCCTCGAAGGCCTCGAGACGGTGCTCGTGGGTGCCGTATTCGTTGTCCCAGCCGTAGACCGGGTCGTCGAACTCACGGCCGAGCCTCACGGTCCCCGCCGGAATCCTCACCAGCGCGTTCTCGCACGGCTCGCCGTGATCACGGCAGGGTTGCCAGGCCGCGGTCGGCCGGACATAGCGAAGGGGATGCTGGCGCATCAGCACCGATGAGGTCTCGAGATGGATCCGCTCGTGCTCGATCCCCATCAGCACTGCCCAGAACGGATCGTCCCAACCGATGGGCAGGGACAGGGGCGTCCCGCGGATGACCCGGTCCACCATCTCGCGAACCTTGCGGCGGTAGGCCCACACCGCATCCACCGCGGGCCAGTCATAGTGGGCCTCGTCGAGGTCGTCCCAGCTCATCTCATCGACCCCGACCGCGAAGATCGACTCCAGCTGGGGATCGATACGCTGAGGCAGCAAGCCGGCCAGCACGAACTTGTTCGAGAAGAAGGTCGCCGTGTGGCCCAGGTAGAAGATCAGCGGATGACGCAGCGGGATCGACTTTTCGTAGTAGGCCTCGTCACAGCTGAGCGTCTCGAAGAGGGACTCGTAGCGATCGTAGGTATCGTGGAAGTAGCGCAGGATCTCTTCGCGCTTGGCTTCAGGGTCGTTGCCGGCGAGCAGGGGCGTACGGGTCAGCAGAGACTGGGACATGGCGCGGACGATCTGTTGGTTGCAATGGGAAGTGGACCGACTTTGGGCGATTCGCCTTACAGGATCAAGTCGCAGCGCACCAGTGCCGACGCGGTGTGCCCCGCCGCCGACAGGGCAACCATCGGCGCCGGTCACCGATCGGCACGCGGTCAGCCGCGCAGTCGGCTGGCGTACAGGCCGGGCTCGGACCCCGAAATCGACTCGGCGCCGACTGCCCGTCGGTAGTAGGCCTCGGAATGCACCCAGCCGATCACCGCATAGGCGTAGCCGTCCGCGGCCATCTGCCGGAGGCAGGCCAGCAGCAGCGCCCTGCCGAGGCCGCGGCCACGGGCCACCGGGGCGACGCCGACCGGGCCGAAGAGGCCCCGCGCCGTCGCGTCAAAGCAGGCGAAGCCCAGCAGCTCGCCGCCCTCGACGGCCACGAAACAGGTCGGTGGCCGACCGCCCAGGGCGCAGCGACACTCATCGACCCAGCCCGGCGCCGTCGCGCCGAAATGCTGCTCGATGAAAGCGAGGACGTGGCGCGCATCCGACACCAGAGGCCGCCGGATGGCGGCTTGCGCGGGTGGCTCCTTGGCGGGGTCGGGCAGGTCGTAGAGGCGGACCAGCATGTCGGTCATGACCGCCCCCGGCGACCCGGCGGTCGGTTGCGGTCCGACGCGACGACGCCGGAGCGGCGTGGCGCGCGCCGGCTCACCGGGAACACAGCTCCCCGACCACGCGGGCCGACTGCCCGATGCTGTTGCCGAGCACGACCAGATGGCCGGTGGTATTGGCGAACAGGCCCTTGCCGTCGGTGCCGGTGATGACGATCTGCTCGGTCACGATGCTGTCCGCACCGATGCCGCCGGCGGCATCGAAACTCGGCCGGACGACCGTCACGTCGCTTGAGTAGAGGGTGGTCCTGAATGGCCCCCAGCCGACCGCGATCGCGCTCCGGGCCGTCTGCACCAGCTGGCGCGGAACCGATGGCGCGGCGTCCTCCGGGATCGCCAGGGGCGTCGTCGTCACGTGGCCGTCGCCCCCCAGCGTGGGCTCAATGGAGACCCCGGCGAAGCCCCGGCCAGGCGGCAGTCCGAAGATGGACAGGCTGACTGTGAAGCATTGGCCCGGGAAATAGGTGGTCGGGAAGTGGTCGGCCACCTGGCATTGAGGGTCAGCCGCCAGCTGGACGCTCCCGCTGACCGGCGAGCAGTCGGCCTGGGCAAGACAGGGTGCGAGCCCGAGCAGGGCGATGGCGAGGTACGATTTCATCGTTGGGGGCGTCTCCATGGACATGGCTATCGTTGCGCCGCCGCGACCGGCATATGCCGGTCGGGCAGCGCAGCGATGATGTCCAGATGACCGGCCGCTGTCCAGCCCGTCTTCGTCGTGGCGGTCGATCGACGGCCCGTCGGCACGGCTTGCGGGCGAGCCCGACAGCCCCTGCACGACGGCAGGCCGGGCACTAGCGCTGCCCGGCGCGCAATGCGGTTACGCGCGCCTCCAGGGCTTCGGGGGTCGCCTCGTGGGGCGGCAGCGGGGCGCCCGCGACCAGCGCGATGCGGTTGAACATGCCACGCCGGAATGGCCTCGACATCGCCCGCCCGCCCTTCCGGCTGAAGAAGCTGCCCCACAGGCCACGCAGGGCCATGGGCACCACCGGCACCGGATTGCGCTTGAGGATGGTCCGTACGCCGGGCCGGAAGCGATGAATCTCGCCATCGTCGGTGATGTGCCCCTCCGGAAAGATGCCGACGACTTCGCCCGCGTCGAGCGCGCGCCCGACTTCCTCGAAGGCGCGTCGGGTCGCATCCGGATCGACCCGGGCCGAGGCGATCGGGATGGCCCGGCTCGTCCGGAACGCGAAGGACAGGATCGGCCAGCGGAAGATCTGGTGGTCCATCACAAAGCGGATCGGCCGACGGCTTGCCGCCATGATCACCAGCGCGTCGACGAAGCTGACGTGGTTGGCGACGACCAGGGCCGGGCCGGTGTCCGGCACGTGCGACTCGCCCTCCACCTCCAGGCGGTACACGGTGTGCACCAGCATCCAGACGATGAAGCGCAGCAGGAACTCCGGCACCAGCGTGTAGATGTAGACCGCCACCAGCGCATTGAGGATCGCCGTCACGAGGATCAGCTGCGGGATCGTGGCGCCGGCCGCCAGCAGGCCCGCCCCGAGCCCGGCCGCGACGACCATGAAGGCGGCGTTCAGGATGTTGTTGCCGGCGATGATCCGAGACCGGTGCGAGGGCTCCGAACGGCTCTGGATCAGGGCATACAGCGGCACGATGAAGAAGCCGCCGAAGGCCCCGATCATCACCAGGTCGACGATCACCCGCCACGCCAGCCCGCTGGACAGGACGACCCCGATCGCGAGTGGCTCGCCGAGGTGGGCCACCGCAGGACTGGCCCACCACAGGTCCAGGGCGAAGACCGACAGCCCGATCGAGCCGAAGGGCACGAGGCCGATCTCGATATGCGGACCGGACAGCTTCTCGCACAGCAGGGATCCGATCCCGATGCCCACCGAAAACACCGCCAGCAGCAGCGTCACGGCGTGCTCGTCGCCTCCCAGCACCTCGCGGGCATAGCCCGGAAACTGGGACAGGAAGAGGGCGCCGTAGAACCAGAACCACGAGATCCCGAGGATCGACAGGAAGACCGTGCGATTGCCACGAGTAAAGCGGATGTTGCGCCAGGTTTCGGTGAGGGGGTTCCAGTTGATCCGCAGGCCCGCGTCGGCAATGCGGGCGGCCGGTATCGAGCGGCTGGCGAGGTAGCCGAGTGTGGCCACCAGCAGCGCGGCGCAGGACACCCACAGCGCGCCGCCATCGAGCCCGATCATGACGCCGCCGGCGATCGTGCCGAGCAGGATCGAGACGAAGGTGCCCGACTCCACCAGGGCGTTGCCGCCGACCAGCTCTTCCTCCCGCAGATGGACGGGAAGGATGGCGTACTTGACCGGCCCGAAGAGCGACGACTGGGTCCCCATCAGGAACAGCGTGGCGAACATCAGTCCGAGGGACTCCAGCGCGAACGCCGAGGCCGCAAGGCCCATGATCCCGATCTCCATCAACTTGGTGATTCGGATCAGGCGGCTCTTCTCGAACTTGTCGGCGAGCTGCCCGGCGGTCGCGGAGAAGAGGAAGAAGGGCAGGATGAAGAGCCCCGCGGCCAGGTTCACGAGCACGCCCGGCGCCAGCGTCGTGTAGCGCGCTGCCTGAAAGGTGATCAGCACCACCAGCGCATTCTTGTACAGGTTGTCGTTGAAGGCGCCGAGAAACTGGGTCAGGAAGAAGGGCAGGAAGCGGCGTTCGCGCAGCAGCCCGAATTGCGAACTCATGGGGCGGGTTCCGGTCCGTTGCGCGGGGTCATCCGACGTGGGGGTTGCCGAAGCGGCGCATGAAGCTGCGGTCGATGCGGTCCTTCCAGCGCCAGACCCACTCGCCCCACCAGCCAAAGGGCCCCCAGGCGCCCAGGGCATGGCGGTCGCCGGTGGCAATGAGGTAGAGGGCACGTCGCTGGGGCGTCCACTCGCGCAGGGGCTCGCCCTGTGCCGCCCGGCGCAGGTTGGCGGCCAGCGGCGGCCCCGCCCGGACGGCGTAGACGCCGGACTTGGGGCGCGGGTCGGCGTAGGCGGCCACGTCGCCGGCCGCGAAGATCCCCGGGTGCGACACGCTCTGGAGCGTACGCGCCACGCGGATGAACCCCCCCTCGTCCACCGCCAGCCCGGACGCGCGGGGCCACTCGGGCGCGCCGGCGCCAGTCACCAGCAGGGCGTGGCCCGCGGGAATCCGCGTACCGTCGTCCAGCACCGCGTGCTGGCCGGTCAGCTCGATGACGCGGCTGCCGGCATGCCAGTGGATGCCCCGCTCGTTCAGCAACTCCAGGCACCGCCATTGCAACGACGAGGCCAGCCCGTCGAGGGGCAGGCCAGCGTCGCCGATGACCTGCAGCGCGACCCGCGAATGGCCCTCGCTGGCCAGCCGGTACTGGATCGCAAAGGCCAGCTCGACTGCCGCGACACCGCCGCCGATGATCGCCACCGGCTGGTCCCGGGCCTCGCGGCAGCGCGCCAGCAGGGCCTCGACGCCACTGATGAAGGTCTCGATCGGGCGAACCGGCAAGGCATGCTCGGTGGCGCCAGCGATGGCTTCGATGCTCGAACGCGAGCCGGTGTCGATCGACAGCAGGTCGAAGTCCAGGCGCGTTCCGTCATTGCAGTGCAGGCTGCGTCCGTCGGCGTCGAGGGTGGCGCCCGCGGCGTGAACGAAGCGGACCCCGGCCTTGCGTGCGAGCAGGGGCAGGTTCAGACCACAGGCCTCGATGGTGTAGTGGCCGGAGATCCAGCCGGGCAGCATGCCGGAGTAGATCTGTCGTTCGAAGGGCGAGACCAGTACCACCTCGCAGTCGGGAATCGGCTGCTGGCCGAGGGCGTCGAGCACGCTCACGTGGGCATGGCCTCCGCCGAGGAGGATCAGTCGCTTCATGGGCGCTTTCCGAATGTGATGTCGCCGAACCAGGTCATTGCGCTGGCTCCGGTGTTGTCCGTATCGGCACCGACGGCGATGCCGGTGACGCGGGGCGCGGGCTCACCGAAGGCCGCCTCGAAATCGGCCGCCACGTCGCGCGCCTCGGACACCCAGCGTCCCGCCATTGCATCTCCGCTCTCCACCACCACCATCCGCAGTCTATCCGTGTAAGGGTTGGGCGCAACGGTACCCACTGGCTGCGCGGTGCCCCAGACGTAGCACAGCGCAGCCGCCGGCAGGGCCTCGCCATGGAGCGCGCGGCCCAGGGCAAGGGCGATCCGCTGGCCGAGGGGCAGCCTCGCAGGATCGTAGTCGAAAAACACATACAACCGTGCGGCATAGTCATCGGTCGCCCGGCCGCGGAGATCCGAGCGAGGCACGGCGGCCGCGGTCCGCCATCGCCATCGCAGCATCGGCGTGCGCGCCGGGTCCACGTCGAGGGCATGGGCGAGGGTGGACGCCCCCGCCTCGGCCCGCGCCTCGAGCACCCGCTCGCCATCCAGTGTCACGAGCGCGAACTGCGTTGGGCGCTCAACGCCGGGCAGCGTGACATGTCGCCAGTCCGGCGCCAGCTCGCGCGCCAGAGAAAAGGGCGCGGGCGGGTCCGTCGCCCAGGCGGCCGAGGCGATTCCGGCCAGTAGCAGCGCCCATACCCATCTCATGCCGCAAGCCCCGGATCGAATACCCGCCGCGTCTCGAAGACCCGTGCCGGCAGTGCCCGCCCCCCGCTGCGCAGGCTGCGCTTGAGGACGAAATCGAAGAGCAGCGGGTTGTGCTCCTGGATGTCGCCCAGCACCTCGACGGCGTCCGCGTCGAGCAGCCCGGCGCGGGCCAGCGCACCGGGCGAGGTCAGCGGCAGGATGCCGGGCAGCGGGTAGTCGCTACCGAACAGCAGGCGGTCGTGCCAGTCGCTGCGGTCGATGATCCGCCGGACCACGGCCGGGTCGCGGTTGCGCAGGACGATCGCCGAGATGTCACCGAAGAGCCGGTCGTTGGCATCCCTTTCCGCCATCAGACGCTCGAACAGCGTGATGCTGGGCACGCGGGGGCCGGCCTCCCCCCGGTCCAGATCCACGTCTTCGCCGATGCTGGCGCAATGCGCAAGGACGACGCGCACACCGTGCGCGAGAGCGCGCCGAAGGCGGAGGGGGTTGCCCCAGTCCGGCTCGCCGGCACCGTGCACCGCCTTTTCCTCGCCGGCGTGCGTGATCAGGGGCAGGCCCAGACGGGCCAGCGCGTCGTAGAAGCGGTCGCAGCGCGGATCGGCGGGATCGATCCCCATCGCAGGCGGCAGCCACTTCACGGCCCGCGCCCCGGCCGCCGCGGCAGCCTCGAGGGCATCCACCGCATCGGGCCGGTAGGGGTGTATCGAGCAGACCCACTCGAACCAGCGGGGCTCGGCCTCGGCAACCCGGCGCGCCCAGCGGTCAGGCACGTAGAACGCACTGACCTCGGGCAGGGCACGCCCCGTCCCGTCGTGGGCATGATCGAAGGCGAACAGCATCAGCTTGAAGCCGGGCGCCATGCCCTCCATCAGGTTGTGCAGGCGCTCGACGAAGCTGTCGTCGACCCGGCCCGGCGCGTCATGCACGCAGCCGGCGTTCATGTAGAAGATGCGCTGGACGTACTCGGCCGGGTGCCAGGGGCTCATCATCCTGTCCGACACCCGGATGCCGCTGTCGCGGTCACCGACACCGGCAAGGTGCGCATGGCAGTCCCACACCAGGCGGGCGTCCAGCCCCTCCCATGCGGCCCGCACCAGCGGGTGCCCGGCCAGCGCCGATGGCAGCGCGGCGCGGCACGGGTTCATCAGGCGGGGGCGGTCGAGGGTCGCCACGCCGGCGCCGGCGAGCACCAGCGCGCCAAGGCCGATGCCCGACTTCAGCCAGCGCCGGCGCGCGGGATCGTGGCGGGTCATCAGGCGGCCTCCGCCATCCGTTTCAGCTGGACGTAGTCGATCTTGCCGCTACCCAACAGGGGCAGAGCCGCCACCGGCACGATCTTGCGCGGCACCGCCAGCTCGGCGGCCCCCTGCGCCTTGGCCGCCGCCACCAGCGCCTCGCGGCCCAGCGCAGTGTCGGTGGTGAACAGCACCAAGGCCTCGCCCTTGGCCGCGTCGGGCTGGGTCGAGGCGGCGTGCAGGGCCGCCGGCGACGCGGCGGCGGCGAGCTTCTCGACCACCTCGAGGCTGACCATCTCGCCGGCGACCTTGGCGAAGCGTTTGACCCGGCCGACGATGCGCACGAAGCCGTCCGGGTCGATCTCGACCACGTCACCGGTTTCGTACCAGCCCTCTCCGACGTGGGAGGCAGGCGGCTGGAGCACGCCCGGGCGGTCGGCCTTGAGGTAACCGCTCATCAGGTTGGGGCCGGTCACGTGGAGCATGCCGCCCGTCTCGATGCCGGGCACCGGGAGCAACTGCGCGCGCATGCCCGGCAGCATCTGCCCGACGGTGCCGCGGCGGAAGGCCATCGGCGTGTTCACCGCCATCACCGGCGCGGTCTCGGTCGCGCCATAGCCTTCGAAGATCCGGATGCCGAACTTGTCGAACCACAGCTCGCGCACCGGCTCGGCCAGTTTCTCGGCGCCGGCGATGACATAGCGCAGGCGGTGGAAATCGTAGGGATGCGCGTGCTTGGCGTAGTTGCCGAGGAAGGTCGAGGTGCCAAGCAGCACCGAGCAGCCGCGGTCGTAGGCGAGCTCAGGTATCACCCGGTAGTGGAGCGGGCTCGGGTAGAGGAACACGCTCGAGCCGGACAGCAGCGGCAGCAGTCCGCCGGCGGTGAGGCCGAAGCTATGGAACAACGGCAGCGCGTTGAGCACCTTGTCGTCCACCGAGAAGTCCACCACCGCGCGGATCTGGGCGATGTTGGCGAGCAGCGCCCGGTGCGACAGCACCACCCCCTTGGGCTTGCCCTCGGAGCCGGAGGTGAACAGGATCACCGCCGCATCCTCGCTCGAGCCGATGTGGGCGACGGCCCGCGGGAAAGGCAGCGCGAGGAGCATCAGCCACAGCTTGTCGGCGAGGGTCATCGTCTCGCGCAGGTCCTCCAGGTAGACGACTCGGACGCCGGTCAGGGCGGCCAGCTTGTCGCCCAGCCGCGCCTGCTCGACGAAGGCCCGCGAGCTCAGCACGGTGCGCACCTCGGCAGCGGTGCAGGCCGCCTGCATCGCGTCGACACCGGCCGTGTAGTTGAGCATCGCGGCGCGGCGGTTGAAGGCCGGCAGGCCGAACACCAGCGCCAGGGTCGGCGCCAGGTTGGGCAGCAGCAGGCCCACCGCCTCACCCTCGCCGGTCTCGCGCTCGACCAGCCGACCCAGCGCCAGCG
>JBNLCM010000018.1:0-13410 GCA_050303815.1 Rhodocyclaceae bacterium | reverse complement strand
CCGTTGCCTCCGCCGCCCGTGCCGGCAAACCAGGCCCGCCCGTTGCCGGCCAGCCCCGCCGCGAGCGTCGGCGCTGCGCCTGCCTCATCGTCCGGCGTCCCAGCCGAACCCGCTGCAAGGACCAACCCGGCGCCCGCACCGCTGCCGCGGGACGGCAGCGACCGGGGGCCCAAGGCGTCGCCAGCCGCCTCGCCGCCGTCTGCCTCATCGCGATTCGCGGCGGAGGCGCCCGCCCGGCCCGTCAGGAGTATCCCGCCGGACAACTCGCCGATGCCGCCCGATGGCGACTGCGTGCCGCCCTGGGAGGACCTGCCCGAAGCCTATTTCGCGGCCGACCCGCAGGCGCAGGCGGCGCCGGACCGTCCACAGCCCGGTCCGGCGCCCGAGCCCCCGCGTGCGTCGGGCGCGGCGTCCGAAGCCGTGTCGGCGCCGGCGGAATCCGCCGCGATGCCTGCCGCCCTGTCCCGCGACAGCGTCGGCGCCGCGCGCGCCGTGCTCCCCGGTGGGGCCATGTCCGGCGGCCTTCCGGACTGGCACGGCATGATCCGGGAGGCCGGACTGGGTGGCCTGGTGCGCGAGCTGGCCCAGCACTGTGAGCTGGTGGCCTTCCAGGCTGACCAGGTTGGCCTGCGGCTGGGCTCGACCCATCGTCATCTGCTGCAGGTCAATCGAAGCGCCAGCGACAAGCTGCAGCGTGAATTGGGCCGGCACCTGGGGCGCGAGATCCGTCTCGCCATCGAGGTCGGCGAGATCGCCGGCGAAACGCCCGCCCAGCGCGATCAGCAGGTGCGGGCCGAGCAGCACGCCGCTGCCGTCGCCTCGCTCGAACGGGATCCGTTCGTGCAGGAACTGATCGAACGTTTTGACGCGACGCTCCTCGAGTCGTCGGTCAAGCCATTGAGAACATTGCAAGTGGAGTCGAACCCATGATGAAAGGCGGAATTGCCGGGCTGATGAAACAGGCCCAGCAGATGCAGGAGAACATGAAGAAGATGCAGGAGCAGCTCGGCTCGATCGAGGTCGAAGGCGAGTCGGGTGCCGGCATGGTCAAGGTCGTCATGACCTGCAAGCACGACGTGCGACGCGTGTCGATCGACGAGTCGGTGCTGGACGACAAGGAAATGCTGGAGGACCTGCTCGCGGCGGCAGTGAACGATGCGGTGCGCCGCGTCGAGACGACCACGCAGGACAAGATGGCCGGCTTCACCTCGGGCCTCAACCTGCCGCCGGGCATGAAGCTGCCCTTCTGAGGGGTATGGCATGAGTGCGCCCGGAAGTCTCGAGGCCCTGATCGAGGCGCTGCGGGTGCTGCCCGGCGTGGGGCCGCGCTCGGCGCAGCGGATGGCCTACCATCTGCTGCAGCGGGACCAGCCCGGTGCGCGGAGGCTGGCCGACAGCCTGTCCCACGCGCTCGGCGTGTTGCGGCACTGCGAGCGTTGCAACAGCTTTTCCGAGCAGGACATCTGCGGGCGCTGCGCCAATCCGGGGCGCGATGCCCGGCAACTGTGTGTCGTCGAGATGCCTGCGGATCTTGCCGTGCTCGAGCAGAGCCAGAGCTTCAACGGGCTGTACTACGTCCTGATGGGGCGCCTGTCGCCACTCGACGGCATCGGGCCGCGCGAGCTCAAGCTCGAGCGACTCGTGGCGCGGGCGATGGACGGCGTGGTCGAAGAGGTGATCATCGCCACCAACTTCACCAATGAAGGGGAGGCCACCGCCCACCTCGTCAGCGAGCTGATGCATGCGCGGGGGCTCCGGGTCAGCCGGCTGTCGCGTGGCGTCCCGGTGGGCGGCGAACTGGAACATACCGACGCCGGCACGATCGCCCAGGCGCTGATCGAACGCCGGCCCCTGTAGCGGCCCGTCCGAGGCCGCCGAGGAGGACCGATGAGCGTGGCCGATCAACCCTTGGCCGGTGTCCGCGTGCTCGAATTCGGCACGCTGATCGCTGGCCCGTTCTGTTCGCGGGTGCTGGCGGAATTCGGCGCCGAGGTGATCAAGGTGGAGTCCCCGGGCGGCGGAGACCCGCTGCGCAAGTGGCGCAAGCTCCACGAGGGGACCTCCCTGTGGTGGTATCTCCAGTCGCGCAACAAGCGCTCCCTGACCCTCAACCTGAAGCATCCGGACGCGGTCGGGATCGCCCACGAGCTGGCCGCCGAGGCCGACATCGTCATCGAGAACTTCCGCCCTGGCGTCATGGAGAAGCTGGGCCTCGGCTGGGAGTCCTTGTCGGCCGGCAACCCGGGCCTCGTGATGGTGCGCCTGTCCGGCTTCGGCCAGACGGGCCCTAAGCGCGATCAGCCCGGATTCGGCGCCATCGGTGAGTCGATGGGCGGCTTGCGCTTCATCACGGGCTATCCGGACCGGCCGCCGGTCAAGACCGGCATCTCGATCGGCGATTCCATCGCGGCGCTGTGGGCCGCCCTCGGGGCGATGATGGCCTTGCGCCACCGGGAAGTGAATGGCGGGGCAGGGCAGGTGGTGGACGTGGCGCTCTATGAAGCGGTCTTCGCGATGATGGAGAGCCTGGTACCGGAGTTCGACCTCTTCGGCTTCGTCCGCGAGCGGACCGGCAACGTGATGCCCGGCATCACGCCCTCGAACACGCACACCACGCGAGACGACCGCCACGTGATCATCGGCGGCAACGGCGACGCCATCTTCAAGCGCCTGATGCGGGCACTCGGCCGAGCCGATCTGGCCGACGACCCCGACCTGGCCTCGAACGCCGGTCGCGACGCCCGGGCTGTCGAGATCTACGGTGTCATCGACGCCTGGGTAGCCCGCCACGACCTCGCCCAGGTGCTGGCGATCCTGCAGGCGGCCGAGGTGCCGGCGACGCATACCTATTCGGTCGCCGACATGCTCGCCGATCCCCAGTTTGAGGCCCGCGGCATGATCGAGCAGATGCGCCTCGCGGACGGCACGAGCGTCCGGATGCCGGGCATCGTGCCACGCCTGACAGGCACGCCGGGGGGCACCCGCTGGCCGGGTCCCGC
The DNA here is from genome assembly GCA_050303815.1 of Rhodocyclaceae bacterium. GTDB lineage: Bacteria > Pseudomonadota > Gammaproteobacteria > Burkholderiales > Rhodocyclaceae > Cognatazoarcus. The sequence continues at coordinate 10,411 of JBNLCM010000018.1, read as the reverse complement.
ACTGGGCGAGCACACCGACGAGATCCTTCGGTCCCTCGGGCGGGATGCCGTCGAGATCGAGCGGCTACGATCCTGCGGCGCCGTCTGAATTGTTGCGCTGCGGAATGGCAAGAGCCGGAAAGGCCCGTCTGGCGGGTGTTTTGGGGTGTGTCGGATCTTTCTAAGTTACTGAACTGAATGGAAAAACGCTCAAAATGCTTTCAATCCGCAAGGGTTTTTTGCTAGACTCCCGGGGTTTTTAATCCTGCAACATGATTTTTTCCTGCTACAAGGGGAATCGGGTCTATGAGCGTAGATGAGAAAATGGACTGCGGTCGCAGGCGGCTCTTGCTCGCCACGTCTGCAGCCGGAGGGGCGATGGGCGTCGCCGCGGCGGTGCCCTTCGTGGCCAGCCTGACGCCGTCCGAGCGCGCCAAGGCGGCCGGTGCGCCGGTCGAAGCCGATGTCAGCAAGCTGGCACCGGGCGAGATGATGACCGTCGAGTGGCGCGGCAAGCCGGTGTGGATCCTGCGGCGTACGCCGGAGATGCTGGCGTCGCTGAAGACGACCGACGACCAGGTCAGCGATCCCAAGTCCGAAGAGCCGATGCAGCCCGAGTATGCGCAGAATGAAGCGCGCTCGATCAAGCCCGAGTATCTCGTTGTGGTGGGTATCTGTACCCACCTGGGTTGCTCGCCGTCCGACAAGTTCAAGACCGGTCCCGAAAGTGGCCTTGGCGCGGACTGGCCCGGCGGCTTCCTCTGCCCCTGCCATGGTTCGACCTTCGATCTCGCCGGCCGCGTCTACAAGAGCAAGCCGGCGCCGACCAACCTCGAGGTGCCTCCGCACAAGTATCTGACGGACGCGACCATCCTCATCGGCGAAGACGGGACGGCCTAATCCATGAGCAAAGCACAAGCACTCCTCGACTGGGTCGACGCGCGGTTCCCGCTGACCTCGACCTACAAGGCGCACCTGTCCGAGTACTACGCGCCCAAGAACTTCAACTTCTGGTACTTCTTTGGCTCGCTGGCCCTGCTGGTGCTGGTGATCCAGATCGTGACCGGCATTTTCCTGGTCATGCACTACAAGCCGGATGCTTCCCTCAACGCGGCTGGCGTGCCGGTGGCCTTCGCCTCCGTCGAGTACATCATGCGCGACGTGCCGGGCGGCTGGCTGATCCGCTACATGCACTCGACCGGCGCCTCGGCGTTCTTCGTCGTGGTGTACCTCCACATGTTCCGCGGCCTGATCTACGGTTCCTACCGCAAGCCCCGCGAGCTGATCTGGATCTTCGGCACGCTGATCTTCCTGGCGCTGATGGCCGAGGCCTTCATGGGCTACCTGCTGCCCTGGGGACAGATGTCGTACTGGGGCGCGCAGGTGATCGTGAACCTGTTCTCCGCGATCCCGGTGATCGGTCCCGACCTGTCGGTCGTGATCCGCGGTGACTTCGTGGTCTCCGACGCGACGCTGAACCGCTTCTTCTCCTTCCACGTCATTGCCGTCCCGCTGGTCCTGATCGGCCTGGTCGCCGCCCACATCGTGGCGCTGCACGAGGTCGGCTCGAACAACCCGGACGGGGTCGAGATCAAGAAGAAGAAGGACGCCAACGGCATTCCGCTCGACGGCATCCCCTTCCATCCGTACTACACGGTAAAGGACATCGTCGGCGTCGTGGCCTTCCTGTTCGTGTTCTCGATCGTGGTGTTCTTCATGCCCGAAGGCGGCGGCTACTTCCTGGAGTTCAACAACTTCATCCCGGCCGACCCGCTGAAGACCCCGCCGCACATCGCACCGGTCTGGTACTTCACGCCGTTCTATTCGCTGCTGCGGGCCGTGACGTATCCGCTCTTCGGCCTTGACGCCAAGTTCTGGGGCGTCATCGCGATGGGTGCCGGCGTGGTGATCATCGCCTTCCTGCCCTGGCTCGATCGCAGCCCGGTCAAGTCGATCCGCTACAAGGGCCCGATCTTCAAGGCCGCCGTGGTGATCTTCGTGATCTCCTTCTTCATCCTGGGTTACCTCGGTGTCCAGCCGCCCGACAACGGTGGCATCAAGGACCGTACCGCCCAGATCTGCTCGGTTCTGTACTTCGCCTTCTTCCTGCTGATGCCCTGGTATTCCAAGCTGGACAAGTGCCAACCCGAACCGGAAAGGGTGAACTTCAAATGAGAACCCGCGCAATGAACGTACTCAAGAAACTGCTGGGCGCGGCCCTCATGGTGCCGGCCCTGGCAATCGCCGCCGGAGCCGAGTTGCACCTGGACAAGGCGCCGCTGTCCACCGACCCGGCCAACCTCCAGAACGGTGCCAAGTACTTCGTCAACTACTGCCTGAACTGCCATGGCGCCAGCTACCTGCGCTACAACCGCCTGACCGACATCGGCCTGACGGAAGAGCAGATCAAGGACAACCTGATGTTCACCGCCGAGAAGGTGGGCGAACAGATGACGATTGCCCTGCGTCGCGAAGACGGCAAGAAGTGGTTCGGTGCGGCCCCGCCCGACCTGACGGTGATCGCCCGCGCACGTGCCTCCGAGTTCGGCAGTGGCGCCGACTGGATCTATACCTACCTGCGCCAGTTCTACCGTGATCCCGAGCGGCCCACCGGCTGGAACAATGTCGTCTTCGAGAACGTCGGCATGCCGCACATCCTGTGGGAGCTGCAGGGTGAGCAGGTCGCCAAGATCTCGGAAGTCGATGACGGGCACGGTGGCAAGAAGAAGGAAATCGAGCTCGAGCTGGTCAAGCCGGGCAAGCTGTCCAAGGCCGAATACGACCAGGCCGTGGCAGACCTCGTTTCCTTCATGGTCTGGATGGGTGAGCCGGTGGCGGAGACGCGCAAGAGCATTGGCGCCTTTGTCCTCGCTGGCCTGGCGGTCCTGTTTGCCCTCTCCTTTGCGCTGAAGAAGGCGTACTGGAAGGACATTCACTAAGACACGGGACGCGCCGCGCTGTCGGTGCTGCCTTGACACTGCTCCGCTCGGGGCGGCTGTGCGGATCCAAAAGGTCCGTTCAGCCGCCCGGAGCGCTTCTGGAGTTTCCACACCATGATGAATCTGTATTCCGGGACGACGGATCCGTTCAGTCACCGTTGCCGGATCGTGCTCTTCGAGAAGGGCATGGATTTCCAGGTCATTGATGTCGACCTGTACAACAAGCCGGAAGACATCGCTGTCATCAACCCGTACAACCGCGTGCCCGTGCTGGTTGATCGCGACTTGGTGCTGTACGAATCGAACATCATCAACGAGTACATCGACGAGCGCTTTCCGCATCCGCAGCTGATGCCGCCGGATCCCATCCTGCGCGCCCGAGCCCGCCAGCTTCTCCACACCTTCGAGAACGAGATCTTCTCGTCGGTGGTCGAACTCGAAGAAGGCGGCAAGACGGTGGACAAGGCCAAGCAGAATGTTCGCGAGCAGCTGACGCAGCTTTCTCCGATCTTCACCAAGCAGAAGTTCATGCTGGGCGACGACTTCTCGATGCTCGACGTGGCGATCGCGCCGCTGCTTTGGCGTCTCGAGCACTATGGCATCGAGCTGGGCAAGGCGGCGGCGCCACTGATGAAGTACGCCGAGCGCATCTTCAGCCGGCAAGGCTTCATCGACGCCCTGACGCCTTCCGAAAAGGTGATGCGCCGCTGAGCCGTGATCTGTCCGGTGCCCGCGTTGCGGGCACCGGAATCCACCTGGAGCGTTGATGACAGATTCCACCAAGCCCTATCTGATCCGAGCCATCCACGAGTGGTGCGTCGACCAGGGCTTCACCCCCTACCTGGCTGCGGCAGTGGACCAGAACACGCGGGTGCCTGCCGGCTACGCACGCGACGGCCAGATCGTCCTCAACGTGTCGGCCGACGCGACCCAGGGGCTGCAGATGGGCAACGACCGGATCACCTTCCAGGCCCGTTTTGGCGGCGTTGCCCAGGGTATTTCCATCCCGACCGGCAACGTGCTGGCGATCTATGCCCGTGAGAACGGGCATGGCATGGCTTTCGAGATCGAGGTCGCTGACGAGCCGCCGACCCAGGAGAGCCGGCCTCGGCCCGATACGGCGACGGTATCGCCGATCAGTGGCGAGTCGCAGCCCGACGATGACGAAACGCCCGATCCGGAAGGGCCCGGGGGCAAGGGTGGCCACCTGCGGATCATCAAGTAAGCTGGAGAGCGCGTGATGGCACGCTTGCAGATGAACGAAGCGCTGGCCGTGGGAGTGGACCGCATGGACGCGGTCCACGGCGAGTTCGTCGCGTGCTACAACGCGCTGGCCGAGGCGCCCGAGGCGGACTTCGTAGCCGCGCTGGATGATCTGATTTCCCATTGCGAGGCGCACTTCGGCATGGAGAATGCGTGGATGGCGGCAACGGCCTTCCCGGGATGCCATCGCGCGGAGCACGATCGCGTGCTGCAGGTCATGCGCGACATCCGAGCCCGCGCCCTTCGGGGCGACCTTGCATTGGGCCGGCAGCTGGTCCGCGAGATCCCCGAGTGGTTCGAGACCCATGCGACCGGAATGGACACCGCGCTGGCGGTCTTCCTGAACGGCATTGGCTTCGATCCCGACACGGGCCGCCCGCCCGAGGGTTGGTCCCCCGGGGGCGACGACGGTGTCGAGGCCGAGAAGCCGCGCTGCACCTGAGACGGCCGGGGGCGTGGCCTGGACGCTGATGCGCATTCGCCCCTCAAGATCGCTCCCCGACGGTCGATAGCCGAGACACTATCCTCGTGATCACCCCCGATGAGTGTCCAATACCAGAAGCTGAACAGCGGCGATATTGCCATCGGCCAGCCTGTCCCGTGGCCGCTGTATGACGAGAACCGCAAGCTCTTGCTCGCGCGGGGCGTCACGCTCGAGTCCGAGCGCCAGCTCATCGCCCTGATGGAGCGTGGCCTCTTCCGGGTCATTCAGACGGGCAGCGCGCCGCCGCCGAAGGAAGAGGAAAAGGACGACGGGCCCAGGGAAGACATCCGCCGGCTCGAGGATGTCCGCCTCTCGATTGGCGACACCCTCCAGTTGCAGAGCCGCGCTGCCGGTGATGACAGTCGCCACTACGTCAAGCTGATCGGCTTCTTCAAGGGACGCGGCGTCATCGTCAGCGCGCCCACCAACAAGGGGCAGCTGGTGATGATGCGTGAAGGTCAGGCCTTCGTCGTCCGCCTGTTTGCGGGCAAGAGCGTGTATGCCTTCGCAACCAGTGTCCAGCGCGTCACCTCAATGCCCTTCCCGCACGTATTCCTCGAGTATCCGCGCGAGGTGCGGGGCCTGGTCGTGCGACGCGGGGCGCGGGCAAAGGTGTCGATCATCTGCTCGGTCGCCAATCCCGCGGCCACGACCCAGGCCGCAACGGTGGTGGACCTCTCGGTAGGTGGCGCAATGATCCTGTCGAAGGCGCCACTCGGTGACCGAAACGCCACGATCCTGGTCAGCTTCAAGGTGGAGATCAACGGCGTCGAGCAGTTGCTCAAGATCCCCGGGGTCATCCGCAGTGTCCGGACCGAGGCCGAAGACGCCCGGGGCAATCGCTTTCACCATGGGGTCGAATTCACCCGGATGGACTCGCCCGTGCAGGTGTCCCTGTCGGGCTTCGTCTATCAGACCCTGTTCGAGCAGTCGTCGGAGTTGTGATGGCCCAGGGCGACCTGACGTCAGACGCGGAACGGAAAGTCGACGTCCGGCGTCGCTCCGCTCATCAGCCGGACGAGGCTGGCCGCCGATCCGCACGCGAGCGTCCACCCCAGCGTGCCGTGGCCGGTGTTCAGCCACAGCCCTGGCGTGCCTGACCGACCGATGTGGGGCAGGTTCGAGGCCGTGGCTGGTCGCAGGCCGCACCAGTGTTCGGCCGCGTCGAGATCGCCGAGGCCGGGGAAGTGGCGCTCCAGCCACGCGAGCAGGGCACCGGAGCGGGCAGGGTTGGGCGTCAGGTCGTAGCCATTGAGCTCGGCGGTGCCGGCAACGCGCATGCGGTTGCCGAGCCGTGAGCAGACGATGCGCCGGCTCTCCTCGGTGAGGCTTGTCCGCGGGGCGCGCTCGGGGTCGAGGATCGGCACCGTGATTGAATAGCCCTTGACCGGGTAGATCCCCAGCCGTCCTCCAGCCGGGATGACACGCGGTGAAAAGCTGCCCAGGCAGACCACCACGGCGTCGGCCCCGAACCGGCCATCGCTGCCGTCGCCCGCTCGGACATGCACGCCACGAACCCGACCGCTGGCCATGTCGAGACCGGTCACCTCGCAGCCGAAGCGAAACTCGACGCCCCGGGCGAGGGCACGCGCCGACAGCTCCCGCACGAACAGGTGAGCATCGCCGGATTCGTCGTCTTCGGCATACAGGGCGCCCGCGAGCGGCTCCCGATCACCGGCCAGTGCGGGCTCCCGCTCAAGACAGGCGTGCCGGTCGAGCAGGCGCGTGCGTATCCCCAGGCGACCGAGTGCGTCCTGCCGGCGCGCCGCGTCGGCATGCTCGCGGGCCGTTCGCAGCAGGTGCAGGATGCCGTCCGTGCGCTGCTCGTAGTCGAGCCCCTGCGCCTCGCGCAGCGCCCTCAGGCAGTGCCGGCTGTAGCGCGCCAGGCTGGCAATGGCCCGGGTGTTCCGTTCGGCCCGGTGGGGCAGGCACTCCAGCGCGAAACCCAGTGTCCACCGCCACAGCGCGGGATCGAGCCGCGGGCGGAAGAGCAGTGGCGCGTCTTCGCGGCCGAGCCATCGGAGCACGGTCATTGGCGCGGACGGGTTGGCCCAGGGCTCCGGGTGAGAGACGGAGATCTGCCCCCCGTTGGCAAAGCTCGTTTCCAGCCCGGCGGCGGGCTGTCGGTCCACGACCGTGACGCGGCTGCCGGCCTGGCTGAGATACCAGGCGGTGGTCACGCCGGCGAGGCCGGCGCCCAGAACCAGAACGTGGGGCGGGGGGGAAGGGGTTGGCAATCGTCGTGGCCGCGATGTTCTTGGGAGCGAAGGGGATTCTAACCGCAGCGCGGAACGGACCCCTCGCGGATCGCCCGATGCGCGCAGGCGCCTAAGCGGGGATAATCCGCCCTCAACGCACACGGTGTCCGGAGATCCGAGATGAAACGCATCACCCTTACCCAGTTCCTGATCGAGCAGCAGCGCAAGGCATTCGTGACCGCCGACCTCCGGCTGCTGATCGAGGTTGTCGCCCGCGCGGTCAAGGCGATCAGTTGCAACGTGGCCAAGGGGGCGCTCGCGGGCGTGCTTGGCGAAGCGGGATCGGACAACGTCCAGGGCGAAGCGCAGAAGAAGCTCGACGTCATTGCCAACGAGATCCTGTTGCAGGCCAACGAATGGGGCGGCCATCTGGCGGGCATGGCATCGGAAGAAGAAGAGGGCATCTGGAAGATTCCGTCCGACTATCCGAAGGGCGGCTACCTGCTGTTGTTCGATCCCCTCGATGGCTCGTCGAACATCGACGTGAACGTATCGGTCGGCACGATCTTCTCGGTCCTGCGCTGCCCCAAGAACACGATCGAGGCCAACGAAGCCTCCTTCCTCCAGCCCGGTCACTCCCAGGAGGCCGCCGGCTACGCGGTGTATGGCCCCTCGACCCTGCTCGTGCTGACTGTCGGCAGCGGCGTCCACGGCTTCACCCTTGACCGCGAGATGGGCAGCTTCGTCTATACCCACCCGGACATGCGCATTCCCGAAGACACGCGCGAGTACGCGATCAACTCGTCCAACGCGCGCTACTGGGAGCCGCCGGTCCAGCGCTACGTGGGGGAACTCCAGGCCGGCAGCGAGGGTCCGCTCGGGAAGGACTACAACATGCGGTGGGTGGCCTCGATGGTCGCCGACATCCACCGCATCATGACCCGAGGCGGCATCTTCATGTACCCGATGGACGAGAAGTCCCGCAGCAAGGGCGGCAAGCTGCGCCTGATGTATGAAGCCAACCCGATGGCCATGCTCGTCGAGCAGGCCGGCGGCGCTGCGACTACCGGGCGGGAGCGCATCCTCGATGTCCAGCCGGAGCGGCTGCACCAGCGCGTGCCGGTCATCATGGGCTCGAAGATCGAGGTCGATCGCGTGACGGGCTACCACCTGGAGTGAGTGAACCGCACGCCCTTTCCGTTGCCGGTCCGGCCGACGGTGTCCTGCGTGCGGGCGCCGTGCGCCGGGCCGCGACCTTGGCCGCCACCCTGTGGCTGGCCACACCCTGGGCCCTTGCGGAAGTGCGGCTCGAGGTGCCCGACGCAGTCGAGGGCCTGCTCGAGCAGCACCTGACGATCCTCGAGCGCGAACACGAGCGGGCGCGCTCGGATCCGGCCGAGCGCCTGGCCCTCGAGCGCCGTGCGCGGGGCGAGGTGGAGAGCCTGCTGGCCACCCAGGGCTATTTCTCGCCGGTGGTGAGCTTGAGCGCCGACGGTGAGGACTGGCTGCTGAAGGTCGAACCGGGCGAGCGGGCCCTCATCGAATCGTTCCGGCTGTCCCTCAGGGAAGGCAGCCCGCTGACCGCGGAGGAGTGGGCCACGCTGGGCGAGACGCTCCGCAAAGCCTGGCCGCTCAGGGAAGGCGAGCCCTTCACCCAGTCCGCCTGGGACGCCGGCAAGACGGGCCTGGTGGGCACCCTGACTCGAGAGGAGTTTGCCTCTGCCCGCATCAACGCCAGCCTGGCGCGGGTGGATCCCGAACGTGCCCGTGTGGCCCTCAGTGTCGAACTCGACACGGGCCCCCGCTTCCGCTTCGGTGAGCTCTCGGTCGAGGGCCTCAATGACTATCCCGATTCGCTCGTCGCGCGCTACAACCCGCCAGCGCCCGGTACGCCCTATGACGAGGACCGCCTGCTCGAATTCCAGACGGCGCTCCAGAACACCCCGTACTTCGCCTCGGCAGTCGTCGAGATCAGCCGCGACCGGGACCGCGCGGACGCCACACCGATCCGGGTGCTCGTCAGCGAGGCAAAGCCACGCCGACTCACCTTCGGCGCCGGCTTCAGTTCCAACAATGGCTACCGCACCGAGGTCGGCTACCGGGACGCGAACCTGTTCGGCAAGGCCTGGCACCTGGTCAGCGGCCTGCGCATCGAGCAGCGTGAGCTGCTCGCCTTCGGCGACATCTTCCTGCCGCCCAACCCCGACGGCTACCAGGACAGCTTCGGCGCCCTGCACGAACGGAGCAACCACGAAGGCCTCAAGGTCTCGCGCGAAGCCGTGGGCGTGACGCGGACCTACCCGATCCAGAATGGCGAGTTCGGTGTCTCGGTGAAGTACCAGCGGGAGCGCACCGAACCGGACGGCGGCGAGACCAGCCAGCAGAACGCGCTGACCGGAGATGTCTCGCTGCTGTGGCGTGAAGTCGACAATCTGCTCGAGCCGCGCAGCGGCTTCGTCGCCTACGGTCGCCTCGGGGGGGCAGGGAAGGCGATGCTCTCGACGCAGAACTTCGTGCGCGCCTATGGACGCCTTCAGTTCTACCTGCCCGTCGGGCGCCTCGATGTGCTGAGCCTGCGCGGTGAACTCGGCAAGACCTTCGCGCGCAGTCGCGACGGCATCCCGCAGGACTTCCTTTTCCGGGCTGGCGGCAGCCAGTCGATCCGGGGCTACGGCTACCGCAGCCTCGGAGTGCGCGAGGGCGACGCCACGGTCGGCGGCAGGTATCTGGCCACGGCCAGCGCCGAATACACGCGCTGGCAGGACAACGGATTTGGCTACGCGGCCTTCGTCGATGCCGGCAATGCTGTGGACGACCCTGGCGACTATCGACCCCTGCTCGGCTATGGCGTCGGGGGGAGATGGAAGAGTCCGGCCGGCCCGCTCGCGCTCGACCTGGCCTATGGCCACGACGAGCGCCGCTTCCGCCTCCACTTCGCGATCCTGATTGCCTTCTGACGGTGCCGTCGGGCACGCCTGTGCCCCCTTGCCGGGCACGCGCAACCTGCTCTGACGGGGGCGCTGGATTCCCGCCTCACGAGCTTGCCGACCAGGGCTTGTTGCATCTGTACAACAAACCGCCGGCGCAAGCTGGCGGATTCGGGCAATTCCCTTGCAATGGCCATGGGCCAATAAGCAAAATCGACGCAACTTCTCAATCGAGAGGTAAGTCGGGGCGTGCCGCTCATGCCCCCAACTTAAAGCCAAGAGGAGAAACACATGCAGAAGAAACTGATCGCTCTGGCCGTGGCTGGCCTGGTCGCCGCTCCGGCCTTCGCTCAGTCGAACGTCACCGTCTACGGTATCGCCGACGTTGGTGTCGGTTACGGTAAGGCCGGCGACACCACCTTCACCGGTGTTGTGAATGGCATCCTGTCCGGCCCGCGCCTCGGCTTCAAGGGCTCGGAAGATCTGGGCAACGGTCTGTCGGCCGTCTTCGTGCTGGAGCAGGGCTACAGCGTTGGCACCGGCCAGCCGAACAGCTCGCGTCAGTTCCACCGTCAGTCGTGGGCCGGCCTGAAGGGCTCCTTCGGCACGGTCGGTCTGGGC
>JBNLCM010000017.1:0-20676 GCA_050303815.1 Rhodocyclaceae bacterium | reverse complement strand
GACGTCAACCCGTTCATCAACAAGGAGAAGGCGCCCGAGCCCTTCGTGATCCGGATGAACACCTTCGACTGCACGATGTTTGCGCACAGCAACTTCGTGCCGGCGGAGTTCGAGGTGGACGACTTCCAGGTGCGTACGCCGACCGACATCATCGGTCAGCACATTCACCTGCCGAAGTGGGACCTGACGACGGCCGACGGCGCTGCCAACGGCTGGAACTACGAGGACGGCACGCTCTCTCCGGGCGCCGTGCGCGAGCGTATCGAAGCCATCAACCACTACAACGAGGCGCGTGAAGCCGCTGGCCTGGAGCCGGTCGGACCGCACCTCGAGCCGAAGCCGCACCCGTTCCTGGGTGCCGGTGTGCGCAACGAGTGGCTGGGTGCGCGGGTGACGCTGCAGCGCTGGTTTGCCGACCCGGTGGTGAACACCGATGGCGTCGATCGCGGTCTGGGCATCATCTTTACCCACGACCACTACGGCCCCTCGACCCACCAGCAGATCGGCCTGTACGCCACCGTGCTGACCGAGCCGGCAGGCTCGAAGTGGGTGCACAACGAAACCGGTGACACCATGTACACCCGTGCCGATGGCGGACCGACGAGCTGGCAAGCGTCGATTCTCCCGGGCGAGGTGGGTGGTTACACCCAGAACGTTGGCGCCAATGACCTCGATGCGTTCCGCGAGTTCTACTTCGAGTACAGCGACTTCCAGAGCGCCTACCAGAAGGGCGTGTATGTCGGTGCGGGCCCGGATGGCCGTCCGCATACCACGGTTGGTGCCGACGGGGTCGGCCACCCGGTGCATGACGCGGAAGGCATCAACACCGCCTTCCCGGTCACGGCCAACACCTTCCGCGACTCCATCAACCCGTCCTTCCGCCAGGAAGGGGGGCCGACGGATATCGTCGCGCATCCCAATGTCTGCCCGGGCGGTGTGCCGCGGCCGTGCCCGGAGGCCATCACGGCCGACGATACGGGCATGCTCGTGGTGAACTACCGCAACGAGCCGGTCGGCCTTCGGGTGTACGATCCGGAAGAGCAAGGTCCTGACGGCAAACCGGGTTCGCAGACCAAGGGTCTCGCCGGTGATCTGGCCTACGCACTGCAGTCACGCGTGGACCGGGCCATTCCGCAGATGAACACCCGTCTGGGTGCAACGCCCTATCCGGCGCTCAACAGCGACATCGACCCGGGTGATCCCTTCACCCCGATGCTGCGGAGCTACTCGGGTGACCTGGTGAAGGTGAAGTTCCAGGCGGGCGGTCACGAGCACGAGCACAACGTCACCATCCACGGCGTCAAGTGGCTGCAGGGCGGCTCGGGTCATGGCAAGCAACCCAACGCGGGCTGGAAGAACGGCCAGAGCGCAGGTATCTCCGAGCAATTCACGCTGTCCACGCCGGTCATGGCCGACTACCAGCAGCGTGACGAGACCGCGGACTACCTGTGGAGCGTCGATGCGAGCCAGGATGGCTGGTGGAGTGGCATGTGGGGCCTGATGCGTAACTATTCGACGTTGCGCTCCGACCTCCCGCCGCTGCCGAGCAATCCGAAGCCCGTGGTGGCCGGTAACCGCGACGCCTTCGATGGTGTGTGCCCGATCGATGCACCGAAGCGCCGCTTCGACGTCACGGCCGTGCTCGCCAACAAGGCGCTGGGCAACCGTCTGGGTGTGACGATTCCGGAAAACCACAACCCGACCGACAACGTCGGCGGGCGCCTGGATCCGGAGGGCGGCACGCTGGTGTACAACCCGCGTCCGACCACCATCCGCGACCTGACGGTGGCGCTGGACAATGGGGAAACCCTGCAGATCACCGGCAACAAGGGTCCGCTGCACGACCCGACGGCGATCATGTATGTCCGTACCGCCGACCTGGACGGCAATGGCAAGCTGAAGGCCGATGCGCCGGTCGAGCCGTTGGTGCTGCGCGCCAACGCAGGTGACTGCCTGCTGGTGACGCTGCGCAACGAGCTCCAGGACGAGATGCCCGACCTGGCAGGCTTCAACACCCTGCTCGAAGTCGTGCGTCGCGACCGTCGCAGCCCTGATGGCAGTCTCACCTGGTTCGAAAACAACCTGATCCGCCCGTCCCGCGAGGTCGGCCTGCATCCGCAGCTGGTGGAGTACGACGTGACCCGTTCCGACGGTGTTAACGTTGGCCAGAACCGTGTGCAGACCGTCGAACCTGGCAAGACGGTGACGTACCAGTGGTATGCCGGCGACCTGCGCCCTGCAGGCAACCGTCAGCCGCTGTCGCTCGCCGTGGCCCAGGAACTCGAGGCTCAGGAGGACAAGGTGCTGGTCGACGGTCGCCTGACCGACGATGTCATCGAGGAGGTCGAGATCGAGGGGATCGAGTCGACGGAATTCCTGCCCGAGGACTACGTCCTTGGCTCGAATACCGATGACGCTACCAGGCAGGCCGCTCTGGAGACGGAGATGGAAGGCGGTGGTGACGACGGCGCGACCCACACCGGCAAGGAGGACACCGTCACCGGTGACCTCACCCAGCTCACCGATATGGTCGATGTCGTGGCCACGCCGGTCGAGTTCGGTGGCTCCAACCTGTCCCCGGCCGACAAGGTCAAGCAGGGTCAGAAGGGCCTGGTCGGTGGCCTCGTGATCGAGCCCGAGACTTCCACGTGGCCCGACGATCGCTACCTGGCGAACCTGGATCGTACGGTCGATCACCAGATCGACACGACGGGCCAGGCCGACCCGGCAACGCGCAGTACCCGTGCGCAGGCGACCGTCACGAACGGCACGTCCGACTACCGTGACTTCGTCCCGGTCCATCAGAAGGCGCTGAACCTGCGCTTTGCCGATGGCAAGCCGGTGCCGAACCTGTCCGCCGAGGGTCAGACGATCCCCGAGGACAGCCACGATGCCGGTCAGATGGCGATCAACTACGGTACCGAGCCCGCCTGGTTCCGCTTCGGCCTGCCCGCGCAGTCGCCGTTCGGCAAGCAGGGCTTCGGTGGCGTGGAGAACGCCCATCAGCTGTTCAGCAACCAGTGCTGCGACAACGGGGGCACGGCCACGACCGCCACGCCTGACGTCGGGGAGCCGGCCACGCCGATCTTCGTCGCCAGCGCGGGCCAGGAAGTGCGCATGCGCGTCCTCGAGCCCACCGGCGCGGGCCGCGGTACGGTCTTCAACCTGCACGGTCACGTGTGGGCGCGGGATCCGTACTTCTGCCCGGGTGAGTCCCGCAACGGCCTGCCTGGCGCGTGCGAGATGAACACCGTCGGTTCGCGGGCAATCGGCCTGAACCCGCTCTCCTTCCTGTACCTCGGTGCGCAGGAGAGTGTCCAGCCGATGGCGCACTTCGAGCTGTTCCTGCCCAAGGCAGGCGGCCAGGGTGCGATCGCCGGCGACTACCTGTACGTGGATCGCGGCTCGTTCGGTCGTACCAACGGCCTGTGGGGTGTGATGCGCGTGCAGTAAGCGACTGAAGCAGAGAGGCCCCGCGCGAAAGGGGGGGCCGGCAACGGGGTGCGGCGAGACGCCGCACCCCGTTTTTTCGTCGACGGAGCGATGGCGTTCGGCGGGCGATGGGGACGATCCGGTATCGATCCCCAGCATTGGGGGGGCGTCGCTTCCCCAATGCTGGGGTGCCCCATCCGGGCTGATGGCGTTAGTGGCCGTTATCGGACACTTGGCGGCACGTTTTCGCCGAAATTGCTGCATATGCCGACGTGAATAAGCGTGGCACGAATGCTGCAGAGATAGCGCTGACGGGTGTGGATCGCCCCACTGGCGAACACAGGGACGGCACCGACAGGTCGGCCGGACAACACGGAACAGGAGGCAGGCTGTGACAGGCAAGGGATTCAAGGCACTGGCAATCGCAACGGCGATCTGGGGTATCGGCGCCATCGGCCAGGGGCCGGTGCTGGCGGCGAACGAGGTGGTGGCGCCGGCGACCACCGTGGCGGTGCCCCAGGGCATCAGCGACCGGCTGGTTCGGGATGGTCTGGTCATCGATTTCGAGGCCACGCCGGTGGAAGGCACCGAGATCATGGAAGGCCTGCTGGCCGACGTGCGATTCCGGATCACCCAGGAAGCCACCGGCGAGCCGGTCAAGGGGGTGTTCCCGGCCGCGTGGCTGGACGTGGGCGCCAACATCGGCGGCAAGGCCGGCGAGATCAAGGAGTGCCGCGACAAGGTGGGCCTCTACCTGAAGGGCATCGTCGGCATCCGCCCGATGCTCGACCTCAACGGCTACTACGTGCTGGTGCTGAACAAGGACCCGAGCATCTCGGTGGTCGATCCGATGGTCAACATGGCCGGTCGCACCAGCACCTACGCAATCATCCTGCTCAAGCGTCCGCCGATGGACTGGGCGCGGAGCAAGGACGAGAAGCAGCTCTTCGTCTCGATGCCGGTGGCGGACGAAGTCGCCGTGGTCGATGCCGACCACTTCAAGGTGACCCACAACGTCCCGGCGGGCGACAACCCGACCCGCGTCGTCGTGCAGCCCGATGGTCGCTACGTCTGGATCGGCAACAACGGCATCGGCGAGAAGAGCGGCGTGACCATCATCGATGCCGAGAGCTTCAAGCGGGTCGGCTACATCGCGACCGGGCGCGGACACCACGAGATCGGCTTCTCCGACGATTCGGCCCATGCCTTCGTGACCAACCGGGACGACGGTAGCGTGAGCGTCATCGATGTGGCGAAGCTGGAGAAGGTCAAGGACCTGAAGATCGGCAAGCAGGTCCTGTCGGTCGGCTATTCCGCGCTGGCCAAGGCCGCCTACGTGGCGGACGGCAAGACAGGCCAGATCGCGATCATCGATGGCGAGAGCCTCGAGGTGCGCAAGCGCATCCAGTCCCACAAGGGCCTCGGCCCGCTGCGCGTTTCGCCCGACGGGCGCTGGGTCATGACAGCCAATACCCTCAAGGATCAGGTGCTCGTCATCGATACCGCGACCGACCAGGTGGTGAACAGCGTGGATGTGACCGGCGAGCCGTTCCAGCTGACCTTCTCGCGCAGCTTCGCCTACGTGCGTGGTCTGTCCACCTCGAAGGTGCACCTGATCAACCTGTCCTCCCTGGGCGAGGGCAAGAAGCCGATCGTCAACACCTTCGAGGCGGGCAACAAGGCGCCGAAGCTGGCGGGCGACCTGCCGCTGGCCGATACCATGACGACGGCCACCACCGACACCTCGGCCTTCGTCGTGAATCCGGCCGACAACACGACCTACTTCTACATGGAAGGCATGAACGCGCCGATGAGCAACTACAAGAGCTTCGGTCACGTCGCCCGGGCCGCCAAGCTGGTGGACCGCAGCCTGAAGGAGGTCGAGCCGGGGGTCTATGCGACAAAGGTCCGCCTGCCGGTCGACGGACGTTTCGACGTGGCCCTGATGCTGGATACGCCGGAGCTGGTCCACTGCTTCTCCATGAGCGCGTCGCGCAACCCGACGATGCACCAGGCCGGTAGCTGGGGCGTGGAGTTCGTCAGCGAGCGGGACCAGGGCGTGGTCGGCGAGGCGAGCCCGCTGCGCTTCCGCATCGTCGATCCGGTGACCGAAGAGATCAAGGAAGGGGTCAAGGACGCGGTCGTGACGTGGTATCGCTCGCCCGCCTTCGAACGCCGCCAGGCGGCGGCCGTCGAGGTTGAGCCGGGCGTTTATCAGGTGGACATGACCTTCGCCGCGCCGGGTGCGCACTTTGCGTTCGTGCAGATCCCGTCGCTGAAGATCAACCAGGAAAACTCACGCTTCCGATCGATTCGCGTCACCGGAACGCGCGTGGCCGACGCTGACGGACAGCGCAACTGACACGAGGAGAGAACCGTGCAGAGTCAACACGAGATGAGAGGGCGGGTGCTGCGGTCGACCGCGATCGCCATGGCGATCGCCGGCTTCAGCGGCCTGGCCGCAGCGGCCGAGCAGGCGCACGCGGCGCACCAGGCGATGGACCACTCGCAGCATCAGGCGATGGACCACTCGCAGCATCAGGCGATGGATCACTCGCAGCATCAGGCGATGGATCACTCGCAACATCCGGTGACGGCCGGTGCCGACCCGCACGCGGCGCACCGGGCCGCGATGGCCAGGCCCGGTGCGGCCTCCACGCTGGACGTGGCGGTGCCCAATGCCCGCCTGCTGGATCAGGAAGGTCGGCCAGTCGCCTTCGTGGACGACGTGCTGAAGGACAAGGTCGTCATCGTGGATTTCGTCTACACCACCTGCACCACGGTTTGCCCGGTGCAGTCGGCCCTGTTCAACGCGCTCCAGAGCAAGCTGGCCGATCGGCTCGGCAAGTCCGTCGCGCTGGTGTCGGTGTCGGTCGATCCGCGTCGTGACACGCCGGCGCGTCTCAAGCAGGCCGCCGAAAAGTACGGTTCCGGCCCGCACTGGCACTGGCTGACCGGGGAGCGGGCCGAGGTCGAGGACGTGTTGCGTGCCTACGGCGCCTACACGCCGAATTACACCGAGCATCCGCCGCTGGTGCTGGTCGGCGATGCGGTCAATGGTCAATGGACCCGCTTCTTTGGATTCCCGGACATGGACCGCATCGTCGATGCCGTCGACACCACGCTCGCGCTGCGAACGTCATCCACCTACGCCAAGGCCCGCTAAGAGGCCTGGCGGTCACGTAACCCCTTGTTGGGAGGAACACATGAGACGCACAATCGCCCCCATTGTGGCGGCTCTCGGGCTCGTCATGTCGCAGGCCGCCGTTGCCCATGGCGGCGGCAATGCAGCCCCGGATCACCAAAGCCATGCCGCGTCACCCTCGGAGCCCGGCGATCCGGTCGCCACCGAGATCGCGGCCACCCGCAGGGCGCCTGATGCCCGTGCCTACTTCACCGATACCGAACTGATCGACCAGGACGGTCGGCCCGTCCGCTTCTACAGTGATGTGATGGACGGCCGGGTGGTCATGTTCAACTTCATCTTCACCAGCTGCGAGGATGCCTGCCCCCTGATCACCCAGGCCATTGCCGCGGTGAAGGACCAGATTCCCGAGATCTTCGGCAAGCCGGTTCACTTCATCTCGATCAGTGTCGACCCGGTCACCGATACACCGGAGCGGCTGCGGGCCTTCGCGGCCAAGAACCAGGCGGATGTGCCCGGCTGGACCTTCCTCACCGGAGACCCGGACAAGGTCGCCCATATTCTCAAGAAGCTCGGGCAGTTCTCGGACGAGCGCGAGGCGCATTCCACGCTGCTGATTGCCGGCAACGTGCCCCAGAAGCGGTGGAGCAAGATCCGGCCGGAGGCGCCGGCGGCGGCGATCGCCGAACGCTTGCGGGCGCTGGCGGCGGCGGGAGTCCAGGCGCGTGCGCCGGAGTAGGGCGACGGCGGCCGTTCTGCTCGCGGTCACGGTGCTTGGGGCGGGTGTCGCGTCTGCCGGCCTGAGCGACGCGGAGCAAGCCGGCAAGCGCCTCTTCGAGACTGGCATCGGCGCCTCGGGCGAGGCGCCGCAGGCGCAGGTCGGTGGCGGCGGCCTGACCTTGCCGGCCAGTGCCCTGCCTTGCGCGAACTGCCACGGGCCGGATGGTCGTGGCCGGCCCGAGGGCGGTGTCACGCCGCCCGACATCCGCTGGTCGGAGCTGGTCAAGCCGTACGGTCACGTGCATGAGAATCGCCGCCAGCACGGCCCCTTCGACGAAGGGAGCTTCCGTATTGCCGTGACCGAGGGCCTTGACCCGGCCGGCAACCGGCTCGATCTGGCGATGCCGCGCTATCTCCTTGCTGCCCGGGACGTGGACAACCTGCGCGCCTACCTTGCCCATCTGCAGTCACGCGCCACGCCCGGCGTCACCGATGGCGCAGTCCGCATCGGGACCCTGTTGCCCTTGCGAGGGCCTCTGGCCGGGACGGGCAAGGCGGTGCGGGCGCTGCTCGCCGCGCAACTCGAGCAGATCAACGCGGATGGTGGCATCTTCGGCCGGTCGCTCGAACTGGTCGTGGGCGAGTACCTGGGCGACGACGCCCAAAGCTTCGCCAACCTGGAGCGCCTGATCGACGACGGGCCGGGCGTGTTCGCCCTCGTCTCCCCCTTCGCCGCGGGCTTCGAACAGGAACTGACCGATCTGGCCAGGTCCCGAAACCTGCCGGTCATCGCGCCGGTGGTCATCGCGCGCGACAAGCGGCCGGCGGCCAACACCCACGTCTTTCACCTGTTGTCTGGCGGCGCCGAGCTGGCGAGCGTGCTGGCGCGCTACTGTACGGAACCGCTCGGCCTGGCGGGTCGGGAGATCGGACTGCTCCGCCCGGCCGGCCCGGCTGGCGACGTGGCCCTGGCCGAGGTGCGCCACCACCTGGCCCTGCAGGGCGTCGAGGGCACGGTGGACGCGGCCTTCCGGCCCGGCCTCAGCACGCCCGACACGGTGGTCGCCGGACTGCGCGACCAGGGGGTCAAGGCGGTGGTGCTACTCGGCAGCGGGTTGGATCCGCTCGCCCTGGCCGAGGCCGCCGACCGGCTCGGCTGGTACCCGGAGCTGTTGGTGCCGGGCCCCTTCGCGTCGCAGGGCATCATGTCGCTGCCGGCCGGGTTTGCCAGCAAGGTTTTCGTTGCCTACCCGAGCCTGCCGGGCGATCGCAACCAGCCGGCCTGGTCTGCCTTCGCCGGCCTGATGACGCGGGCGGGTATCGCCGGCGGGCCGCAGCCAACGCTGGTGGCCGGCTATTCGGGTGTCAAGCTGCTGGTCGAGGGGCTCAAGCGGGCCGGACGCGAGTTGAGCCGCGAGGCGATGATGACGAGCCTCGAGGCCGTGCAGGATTTCCAGTCCGGGCTGCTGCCACCCATCAGCTACAACACCACGCGACGCGTCGGCGCCCTTGGCGGCTACGTCGTAAGCGTCGATCTCGACCGGCACGTCTATCGGCCCATCGGACCCTGGCGGCGGCTGGACTGAGCCCGAGGCCGCCCGGCGGGCCCCCGGGCTCAGGCCGAGGTGGCGGTGGCCGCCGCGTTCAGCTGGGGCAGGATGTCGGCCAGCCAGGCGGACACGCGGCCTTCGCTCAGTGCGGCCTGGTTGTCCTGGTCGAGGACCAGGCCGACGAAGGCATCGTCGACGAGCGCTTGCGAGCTGGCAAACGTGTAGCCCTCGTCCGGCCATGCCCCTACGACCGTCGCGCCACGCTCGGTCACGGCATCGTAGAGCAGGGCCACGGCGTCGCAGAAGGCGTCCGGATACTTCTCCTGGTCGCCAAGGCCGAACAGCGCGATCCGCTTGCCCGACAGGTCCGCACCCGCCAGATGGGGCATGAACTCGAGCCAGCTCTCGGTCTGGCAGCCGCTCTCGAGTCCGGGCAATTCGCCGTCGCCGAGGGTCGGCGTGCCCAGGATCAGCGCGTCATAGGCGAGCAGTTCGGCGACACCGACCCGGTTGATGTTGAGGGGCGGGTCGGCGATGTCGCCCAGCTGCTTCGCAATCAGTTTCGCGATGCGGCGGGTGTGACCGGTGTCGGTCCCGAAGAAAATACCGATGCGGCTCATGGCTGTGGCTCCAGAAACTCAGTGGGGAATGGGTTGGAGATCGAAATGGGCGCCCAGGATCGATATCAGTCCTGGCAGGTCGAGCCGCTCCTGCACGAGAGGGACGCCTGCCGCCGTGGCATCGCCCAGGCCGGGGTAGCCCAGGTCGAGGCCATAGCGGCCCGCGGGCTGGCCGTGGGTGAATACGTAGGCCATCAGCGCCGGATCGGCGGCCAGCTCGAGCCCGAGCGCCTGCTCATCGTTGCGCCAGCTGTCGCTGAGCCGGAGGTGGCCGGCGGCCAGCTGCGGCGACAGGGCCTCCAGGAGATGGGTCAGGGCGCGTCCCTTCATGACGTCAGCTCCTCGTCCAGGCGCCGTATGGTGTGCCGCAGCGGCGCCAGGCAGGCCCGGGTGGCGGCCAGGTCCACGGCGCGGGCGCCGTCCTGGTTCGTCAGCAGCGGGTCGGCGCCGAGCGCGAGCAACAGGCGCAGCATGGCCGGCTTGCCGGCCGAGGCGCAGTACATCAGGACCGTCGCGCCAACGAGGTTACGGTTGTCGATGTCGATCCCGGCCGCCACCAGCCGGCGGACGGCGTCGCCCGAATCGGCGACGCAGGCCAGCCACAGGGCGTTGTTGCCGTCGTCGTTGCGGACCTGTGGGTCCGCGCCTCGCGCGAGCAATTCGGCAACCAGCGCCGGCCGCCCGGCGAGCGCCGCGCGCATCAGGGGCGTCAGGCCATGGACGCGCGGTGCATTCAGGTCCTCGGGGTCGAAGCCATTGGCCGCCAGGAACTCGCCGAGCGCTGCGCCGGCGTCGTCGCCAGGCGCTGTCGGAGACGTCCCGGGCTCGGCGAGTGCGGCTGCCAGTGCCGCGTAGCCGCCATCCACGCTGAGCGGGTGGGCGAAGCCGAAGTCCGCGAAGGCCTCGGCCCAGCCCTGGCTGGCATTGCCGTGGTAGCAGTAGATGAGCAGCGTCACATCGCGGGCGAGCCGTCGCAAGGTCTGGCTGAAGTTCGCCTGGTCCAGATGGGCCGCGTCGGGAACATGGGCCGCCGTGTAGTGCGCGGGGTCCCGGACGTCGAGTACCTCGACGGCGGGCCCGGTGCCCTTGCGGTGTGCCTGGAGCAGCCTGGCGGCCTGGGCGGCGTCGATGCGGCGCGATGCCTGGCGTGGGATCGTCACGGAGCGTCCTCCTCGGTGAAACGGGCGAGTCGATCGGGCCCGTAGGGCGGGGTTGTGCCGATTCGCGGGTCGGGCAGGGGCTGGCCGATGGCGAAGTGGTAGAGGGTGTGCCAGGGGCTGTCCTCGAGCCCGTGGAAGCTGCGGACCGGGGTATCGAAGAAGCAGCCGATGCCCGTGCCGGCCAGGCCCTCGGCGGCTGCCTCGAGATAGAGCTGCTGGCCGATCAGGCCGGCGGCGCGGTGGAGGGTCCGGTAGGCGTTCGGGTGCTCGGCAATGTGGGCTTCGAGCGGCGCCGCGATCCCGATGACCAGGCAGGCCTCGGCGGCGATGGCCTGGTGGCAGTGAAGCCGCCGCGCGAGTTCGGTGAGGCGTGTCGGCGCGAGGGTGGCGAGGCAGCGCAGTGGCGAGCCGGCGATGGGTCCCGGCTGCAGCAGGCGGGGGTGGCGGTGGCTCAGGTGCCGTGCGAGGGCATTGTCGGTGGCACGCGGCAACAGGTAGACGCCGGGCTCGACGCCCTTGACGCGGTGGATCATCAGCAGCAGGTCGAGCTCGCCGGCTTCGGGCAGCACGTCGCCGGGCAGCGCCGAGGATCTGCGCATCAGCGCGTCCAGCAGGCGGACCAGGGACTTGCGCGGCATCACGTGGCCGCGGTCGTAGCGCTGGGCGCTGCGGCGCGTGAGGACCAGCTCGACGGCCTCCGCGTCGCGTATCCGCCGCCGGGCTGCGGTCGGGCGGGCCGGGGCTGGCGGCAGGGGGGTGGCGGCTGCGCGGGTCGCCCGCGCGATGCCCTCCACCACCGGCCAGCGATAGAACGGCCGGGCGTCGAGCTCGCTGGCCTGGCCGTGCCAGTCGGCCGAGCCCGCCTGGTGCCGCCAGCGGACCGGGTCAACACCGGCGGCCAGCGGCGGGGCCAGCACCGACAGCAACAGTTCGGCTTCCTCGCGTTCGGTCGCGGCGTCGCGGCGCGCCGGATAGTCCCCGGCGCGGTCGAGGCCGAGGCGTGCCGCCAGCGCCGCGGCGTCGACGCCGGGCTCGAGACGAAGCCCCCAGCCCAGGATCGCGGCCGCGTAGCGCAGGCAGGCGAGGGCGTGGCCGACGTCGAGCTGGCAGTACCGGAAGGCGCGCTCCCCATACTTCCACGTTTCCCGCCACATGGCCGATGACAGTGCGACCTGGAGCCGCTGGCCGGAGGCCGGCCCGCGATCCGATGCGCGTTGCTCGAGGGCGTGGTCCTCCGGCCGGTAGTGGTGGACCCCGTCCGGCAAGCCATCGAGGCCCTCGCTGATCAGCCAGCACTCGACCGGGTGGAGGTTGCCGCTCGACGGATTGGCGCGTACGGCCCAGCGGTCGGGACCGAGGGTCTTCCAGGCGGTGAGGCCGAGGGCCAGCTGCAGCAGCGCGCCGAGGCTGGCGATCGACACCGGCACGGCGGCTTGCGTGCCGATCGCATCGAAGCGGCCGCGCAGGGCCTGCTGCAGCGCCTGATCCGATCGGCCGGCGAGGAGGTCGTCGATCAGGGGCAGGGGGCGGGCCGGACTGCCGGGGTAGCGGCGAAAGGGGGCCGGCTGGGCATCCCAGTCGAGCGTCTCCGGACCGCGCGCGTAGGCGTCGAAGCCGTGTGCGGTGCGGCGGTGATAGGCCAGCACGGCCGTGCCTGGGGCGTCGGTTCCGGCCGGGCGTAGGGGAGGCGGATGGGCGATGGGGGTGTCCATGCCCATCGCTGTGCAAGACCGATACCAGCGCCGTTATGCCGCCAGATACGCGCGCCAGGGCGGCCCGGGCAGGACAGTCTGACGGGTTTGCCGCGCGCCGGATGTGCCGTTTGTCGGCTTCGCGACACGCCGCGAGGTTGCGCTCAGCGACGGTCGATGGCGGCCAGGGCCGGACGGTCGTGGTCGAGGCTGTGGGCCAGCCAGAAGCGCTCGAACAGCACGATCAGCTCGGTGATCGTGCGGAAGGCCGGGGTGTGCTCGATGACCTCGATGCAGCGGTGCAGCCGGGCCAGGAAATCGGCATGGTCGCGGGCATGGGCCCACCACAGGGCCGGATCGCTGGCGTGCAGGCCGGCCTTGCGCAGCAGGCGTTCTTCGGCCGCGAAGTGATCCTCGCAGAACTGCACGATCGTGGCCGCGGTTTCGCGCAGGCGGTTCGTGCAGCGGCTCGAGGGGGATTGGCGGCAGCCGCAGCCGGCCGGGTCGTGGTGCGACGGGCAGATACCCTGCAGGCGGGCGGCCATGCCGAGGAAGGCCTGTGCTTCCTCCTCGAGCAGTGCGAGCAGGGTGTGGCTCGCCGGGGCGAGGCGATGACTGTCCATGCGGGTCGCCGGGATCGTTGGTTGCCGGTCAAAGCGGGCCATTCTCCCCGCCTGCGGGCGGCAAAGGCTTATGCCGGGTTGATGCGAATCAAGCGATGGCCATGATTCCTATCGACCCGGCATGGCGGAATCAGCCGCCCGGGCCGCGATGGCAGTCGTAGCAGCCCACCTCGTCCCCGGCCGCATAGTTCACGGTCCTGCCTTCGGCCCGATACGACCGCGCGGCGGCGACCGCGCCGAGGGGCGAGCCGCGGTAGTCGTCGCCGTGGCAGGCCTTGCACTGCCCCGGATTGCGCTCGGCCGCGCCCTCGTGGCGCGAGACCCAGGTCGCGCCGGTGGTATGCATGCCGTGGGGACCGCCGGTGGTGGTCAGCGGGACGCCGTCCTGGTGGCAGGCCGCGCACTCGGACACCGTTCCCGGATGCCCCTGCACACCCATCGACAGCAGGTTGTCGCTGTCGTGGGATGACGGGTAGATCGCATGGGTGGCGCCGTGGCAGGCCTCGCACTGGAGGCCGCCGTGGCCGGTACTGAAGCGGTAGAGGCTGATGCCGCTGGCCGGCGTGTCCGGGTTGGTGGCGAAGCGCGTGTCACTGGCGGCGCGCGGCAGCCCGGTCGCATCGACGGCGCGGGTCAGGCGTTGTCCGTCCTGGTGGCAGCTCTGGCAGTTGGGCATGTCGAGCCAGCCCTGGCGAGATGCGCTGCCGACCTGGGCCATGCCGCCGTGGCAGTCCTGGCACCCCATGGCGGCGTTGCCCTGGCCATCCCTGGCAGACCCCATCGCGCCGCGCAGGCACTGGGTGCTCGAGCCGGGGTGGCACAGGTAGCAGGCCTCCCGGTCACCGGTTGCGCCCAGCGGCCGACCGCTGTCCGGGTCGCTGGCGGTCGCGTGGGAGGCGTGCAGCACCCGGGTGAGCGGGGCGATGCCGTCGATGCCGGTACCCGGCAGGGCATTCGAGGCATGGCAGCCGGCGCACAGGACCGGCGTACCCGCGGCCGCGGTGGCTTCCAGGCCCGTGGGCAGATGGCCCCGGTTTGCCAGCGCGGCCGCGAAGTCGGGGTTGCCGGCCTGCTTTTCGTCGTGCAGGCGCAGGATGTTGCGCTTCCAGTCCTTCTCGGGGTCGCTGTCGCCGACCCAGCCCGCGCCCGGTCGCGCGTCGTCGCGCGCGCTGTCCGAGCCATGGCATGCGGCACAGTTCATCTCGCTCGAGACGGGCAGGACGACGCGCGCGGTCGCCACTGGGTTGCCGCTTCTGTCGCGGGCCACGACCTTGATGAGCGGATAGCTGTTGCGCTGCCCGGCGTCGTCGATCGGCGTGATCGGAATGCCTTCGGCTTCGTACCAGCGGTGCTGCGGGTTCCAGGCCAGGGCCTGGGGCGTGCGCGAGGCGGTGCGCCGGCCCGTCAGGCCTTCATCGGGGGCGAGATCGGCGCCGTAGAGTGCGGCCGCGTAGCGCCAGAAATTGGTTTTGCCGACGCTGGTGGTGTTGATCGATCCCTGGCTGTCGGCGACGGATTCGAAGGTGAGCGTCACGCCGTCGGTCACCAGTTCGCCGTTGTGGACGAGTTGGGCGTGGAGGTTGTTGTATGGCGGGAGGATCGAGAAGACCGAGTAGTCCTCGCCGTCGACGCAGTGCATGCCCAGGTCGTTCCAGGCGAGCAGCGTATAGCCGGCGCTCGAGACGGTACCGATCGTGCTGCTGTCGGTGGGGGACGGATCGATCTCCTCCTCATCCCCACCCCCGCCGCCACCCCCGCCGCAGCCCGCCAGTACCAGGAGTGCCGTCGCGAGCAGCGCCCGCGCGAGAGGGCGGCCCGGTCGCCGCGTGCGTGTTCGATGCTGCCTCATGTCCCTGCCCCCTGATCGTTGGTCGGTGTTGGGGGGGACAGTCGGCGGCAGGCATTAACCCGAGCTTAACGGAGGGGCCGGCAGGGGATCTCGGGTGGGGCCTGTCCGACGAACGGAGAGCGGATGACCGGCGAGAATCCCCCGCCGGCGGTGCGCAGGTTGGTGGTCTGTCCCTGGTAGAGGCGGGCCGCGAACAGCTGGCACCGCCCCCGGTAGCTGTAGGCTCGGATATCCATCTTGAGTCGGCTCCGCTCCGCGCCGTCCTCGACCACCCTGAGTGACGGCGGGACCAGGCGCTGGGCCACGTGGGGCGCCGTCCCGAAGTGCTGCCATACGCGGCGGGTGAGCTTGTCGCCGCGGTAGGCGGCCCGGCTGCCGAAGCCGTCTGCCGGCTTGAAGAAATAGTGCCGGCGCGCCCGCCACAGGGCCTCCCTGCTGGCGTCGTCCACGATCCGCGTTTCGGGGACATGGGCGGCCACCAGGGCGGCATCCTCGGGGTTTGCGCCGAGGGCGACGAGTTGCTGGCGCGAGCACAGATCGATCAGGCGGCGCTTGTCGGCAAGCAGGGCGTGGGCCCTCGGGTGAGGGGTGAGGCATACCGCGCGCGCCAGATAGGCCGCTTTGAGTGCCGCCTGCTCGGCGTGCTCGAGGGCGAAGTCGGTCAGCCGGTTATAGACCAGATCGATGGCGACGCCGCCGAGTCGCAGCCGATGGCCGTCCCAATGCAGTGCCCGTGGGTCGGCAATCCAGGCGGCCATCCCGGCACGGCGAAACATCTCGCGCGCCAGCACGAATTCGGTGTGCAGGAACTGGCCGTCCGGGTCGGTATCGATGATCGCGACGCGCCGCAGCGGGATGCCGCCACGGCAGAGGCGGTGCTCCTCGGCGAACATTGATAGCCAGCGGGCTTCAAGATCGGATCGGGACAGGGAAGGCTCCAGCCACGGTGCGGTCTCCGGGCAGCAAGGGACCTGAGCCTGCCGGAGGGCCGCATTGAGCCACGCGCCCCCGGCGTTGGTGTTGATCTCGATGAGCTGGGGACCATGCGGGCCCAGGTGGAAGTCGAAGCCGTAGAAGACCCCGAGGGCACCGGAATCGAATCGGGCCGTGGGCGATGCGTGCTGCAGGGCGCGCGCCTGCCAGGCCGGTAGCCGGCCGATGCGCTCGATGGCTGCGACGATGGCTTCGATCCGGGACAGGTCCTCCTCGGAAACCAGAACGACGGTGTCCGAAAACGCCGATGAACTTGCACCCATGCCGCCAAGCACCGTGGCGGCTGCGAGCTCGCGGCCCAGGGCCGCCCGGTCGAGGAAGCCACACGGACACTCGAGGTTGAAGCGTTCGGCCAGCCCCGACGCGTCCGTCGGCCCTGGCAGTTGCGTGGTCGTCATCCGGGTTGCCTGGCCAGCGAGGCGAGGCCGTGCGTGCCGGTCAACGCGCCCTCGGTCCATGGGATCAGGGCGACCCGTGCCGCGTGCTGCGTGGTGATCTCGCCGATCCAGTCCAGTTCGTGGCAAGCGCGCGCGGCCAGGCGGGGTTCGCGTGTACCACTGGCGGCGAGGCTCTGGTTGATGATCCAGGCCCAGGGTTCGATGCCGGCGCGGCGCAGGTCTGCCTGGAGGTCAGCGGCCTCGTGGACCGGCGTGGCCTCCGGCAGGGTCACGATCAGCATCCGGGTGGCGTCCGGATCGCGCAGGCGGGGCAGCAGGGTCCGCACCGCCTCGGGCAGCGCGCCGCGGCTGCGCAGCACCTCCCGGTGGTACGCCTCGGCGGCATCGAGCAGCAGGATGGTGTGGCCCGTCGGCGCGGTATCCACCACCACGACGCGGTCGCGGCCTTCGGCCACCGCGCGGGCGAAGGCATGGAACACCGCGATCTCCTCGGTGCAGGGGGAGCGCAGATCCTCCTCGAGCATCGCCCGGCCGCTGGCGTCGAGTCCGCTGCCGGCGCGCGCCAGGACCGCCTCGCGGTAGGTAGCGACCTCGGCCGCCGGGTCGATACGCGAGACGCGGAGCCCCGCCACGTCGTCGGCGACGGCGTCTGCCACATGGGCTGCGGGGTCGGTCGTCGTCAGTGTCACCGGCAGGCCGCGCCGGGCCAGTTCGACGGCGATGGCCGCCGCTACCGTCGTCTTGCCGACGCCTCCCTTGCCGAGCGTCATCACGACGCCGTGAGCGCTGCCGGCGAGGGTGTCGATCAGCGGGCCGAGACCGGGCAGCCCGGGCGGCGGGCAGGCCGCTGCCTGGGCAAAGGGGGCGACATCCCGCGCCAGGCTGCGCAGTGCGCCGAGGCCGGTCGTGCCCATCGGGAGGTAGCCGGTTGCGCTGCGGGGCAGCCCGGCCAGCGCATCCGGTAGCGCCGCGAGCGCGGCGCTACCGCGATCGGCGAAGGCCCTGGCGACCGGGTCGTCGGAGATCGGCGCGTCGAACACGGCGTTGATGGCCAGCCGCTGGTTGTGGATGCCGAGCGCGGCGAGCTCGGCACCGGTGCGGGCGGCTTCGCGCAGGGCGGCAGCCTCGGCACGTGCAACGAGCACGACGGTCGTCGAGGCGGGGTCGGCGAGGCGGGCCACCGTTTCGGCGTAGAGACGCTTCTGCCGGTCGAGCCCGGCCAGGGGGCCCAGGCACGATGCCCCGCCGGTACTGGACGCAATGAATGCGTCCCAGGCCGACGGGAGCGTCAGCAGCCGCAGCGTGTGGCCGGTGGGGGCGGTGTCGAAGATGACCCGGTCGAAGCCCGCGGTGGCCTCGGCGTCACCCAGCAGGCGCGAGAAGGCGTCGAAGGCCGCGATCTCGACGGTGCAGGCACCGGAGAACTGCTCTTCCATGCTGGCGATCGCCGCCGCCGGCAGCAGGCCGCGATAGGGGCCGACCATCCGTTCACGGTAGGCCGCCGCGGCGGCGGCCGGATCGATGTTGAGCGCCCACAAGCCCTCCGCGCCGGCGACCGGGATGGGCAGCTCGCCGAGGGCGGTGCCGAGTACCTCGTCGAGGTTCGAGGCGGGATCCGTGCTGACGAGCAGGACCCGCTGGCCGTCGGCTGCCAGACTCAGCGCGCTGGCGCAGGACAGGGAGGTCTTGCCGACCCCGCCCTTGCCGGTGAAGAAGGCGTGGCGGGTGTCGAGGGTCGGCAGGGGCATCGCGGGCGCTCAGCAGCAGCCCGAGCCGGGCGTGCAGGTGCTCCCGCCCTGGCCGATCGTGATGCGGGGCTTGACCAGGCCGAGCCGCCGGGCGAGCTGCTCGCGGGTCGGGTACAGGCCGGTGCTGGCCAGTTCGCCGTCGATCAGCAGGACGGGCAGGCGCGCCATGCCGGCCTCCATCTCGCGCACGACGAGCGGGTTGGCCGCGAAGGCCGCCGGATCCTGCGCGAGGTTGTGGCGGTTGACCGTGACGCCCTGCTCAGCGACCCAAGCGAGGTCGGACGCAAAGCGGACCAGTTCGGGGTCGGTATCGACCCCGCAGACGCCGGTCGGGCAGCACAGGGCGGGGTCGAAAACCTCAAGTGTCGTCATGGCGATCTCCTGGGATACGGACTTGCCCATGGCCCGCGCGTCGGCGCACGGGCCATGGGTCTGGGGGTGGCCGGAGAGCGGGCCGGGCAGGCCGGCAACCGCGTGAAACCCGAGGCGGGCGAAGAATGGCGCCGCCGACGGCGTCATCAGGTAGAGCGCGTCGAGCCCCTGCCCGCGGGCGCGGGATTCGACTGCGGCAACGAGCCGGGCGCCGAGGCCACGGCCTCGTGCCACCGGCGCGACGGCCAGGGATCGAACCAGGCCCAGCGGCGGCGCGCACTCCAGGCCGATGCAGCCGGCCAGCTCCGCCCCGAGGTCGGCAACCAGGAAGTGGGCAACGGCCGACGCGTCCAGTCCGGCGAGCGGCAATCCGCTGTCATCCAGCAGCCTCCGGATGGCGGGCCAGTCGGCCGCGACGGCGGGGCGGATCTCAGGCGAGTGCGCGTTCATACCAGGCCTTGCTGCGGTTCACCAGGGAGACCAGCCACAGCATCACCGGCACCTCGATCAGGACCCCGACCACGGTGGCCAGCGCAGCGCCGGAGTCGAAGCCGTAGAGCACGATCGCCACCGCCACGGCGAGCTCGAAGAAGTTCGACGCGCCGATCATCGTCGATGGACCGGCCACGCAGTGGGCGACCCGGAAGCGACGATTGAGCCAGTAGCCCAGCGCCGCGATCAGCAGCCCCTGCAGCAGGATCGGCACGGCCAGCATCGCGATGATCAACGGTTGCTCGACGATGGCCTGGCCCTGGAAGGCAAAGAGCAGTACCAGCGTGGCCAGCAGGGCGACGATCGAGAAGGGACCGATCCGCTCCAGCGCGGCGCGGAACCGGGCCGGGCCTCCGCGCAGCAGTCGGCGGCGGACAAACTGGGCGATCGCCAGCGGAATCACGATGTACATCACCACCGACAGCAGCAGGGTGTCCCACGGAACCGGAATTGCCGAGACGCCCAGCAGCAGGGCAACGATGGGGGCAAACGCAAAGACCATCACGAGGTCGTTCAGGGCTACCTGGGTCAGCGTGAAGTTGGCGTCTCCCCGGCACAGGTTGCTCCAGACAAAGACCATCGCGGTACACGGCGCGGCGCCGAGCAGGATCAGGCCGGCGATATAGCTGTCGATCTGTCCGGCGGGCAGCCAGGGCGCAAACAGGTGGCGAATGAACAGCCAGCCAAGCAGCGCCATCGTGAAGGGCTTGACGGCCCAGTTGACGAACAGCGTGATGCCGATGCCGGCCCTCTGGCGCCGCACTTCATGCAGCGAGTCGAAGTCGATCTTCATCAGCATCGGAATGATCATCACCCAGATCAGTAGTCCGACCGGCAGGTTGACCTGCGCCACCTCGAGCCGGCCAACGGCCTGGGCGACCGCGGGCAGGGTCTGGCCGAGGACAATGCCAGCCACAATGCAGAGGGCCACCCAGAGCGAGAGATAGCGCTCGAAGACGCTCATCGGTGCGCCGGCCACCTGCTTGCCGAGGACTTCGCACTGCGCGCTCATGGACGCGCCCCCTCGTTGGCCGGCACGCTGCCGATGTGCGCCATCTCCCGCTGGATGGCGATGCGGTCCAGCGAGGCCAGCGGCAGGCTGGCGAAGAGCTCGACACGCCGGCGGATCTGGGCGAAGACCGACCCGAACGCGCGTCGCTGCGCAGCCTCGTCGCCCGTGACCGCGGCCGGATCCTCGAATCCCCAGTGGGCCGTGGCCGGGTGGCCGGGCCAGACCGGACAGATCTCGCTGGCCGCGTTGTCGCAGACCGTGATGATGAAGTCCATCTCGGGCGCGCCCGGCAGGGCGAATTCGTCCCATGACTTGCTGCGCATGTGTTCGGCCGGGTAACCGATCGCGCGGCAATTCTCGATGGCCATCGGATGGACGCGGCCGGTCGGGTGGCTGCCCGCGGAGAACGCGCGGAAGCGGCCCTGGCCGAGGACGTTGAGCAGGGCCTCTGCCATGATGCTGCGGGCCGAGTTGCCGGTGCACAGCACGAGGATGTTCCAGGTCTTGTCTGTCATGGGTGGGGGAAGGTCCGGATAGGGGGATCAGCAGCCCGGTTCGCAGGCGGGGGGCGTGGGTGCCCCGCCGACGGGCGGACAGGCCTGACCCTGGCAGCAGTTCTCGGTAAGGAACGCGATCAGCGCCGACATCGTCTCGAAGTCGGCCGAGTAGATCACGAAGCGTCCGTCCTGGCGGCCGTGGATCATGCCGACGCGGGCGAGGTTGGAAAGGTGGAACGACAGGGTCGCCGGGGCAAGGCCCAGTTGCTCTCCGAGCACGCCGGCCGCGAGACCGGTGGGGCCGGCTTCGACCAGCAGGCGGAAGATCGACAGGCGGGTTTCATGGCCGAGGGCGCCGAGGCGCTCGGAGGCGG
>JBNLCM010000016.1:0-63957 GCA_050303815.1 Rhodocyclaceae bacterium | reverse complement strand
TCCCGGCGGCAGCTATTATTGCGGGCTTCGTGGTGATGTAGCTCAGACGGTTAGAGCGACGGATTCATAACCCGTAGGTCGGCGGTTCGATTCCGCCCATCACCACCACCAGACAGGAAGCCGCCGATCCGCAAGGGTCGGCGGCTTTTTTGCGTGGGCGCCGGTGGCGCACGCGCGACGAGGACTCGCCTTGCGTGCCGCCACAGCCAGGCTCGCCCGGCAAGGGCCCATGGCTCCGGCAGGGGGATTCTTGCGCGGCGCGGGGGTCTGGTCGCGGCGGCCACCTGGCACGCGCCGCCCGTGGCGTGCGCACATCTGGCGGATCGGGCTTTCTCCGACGCCCCTCGGTCGGCTCGGTTCAGGCTGGATCGTTCCATGACCAATGATTGACGCGGCTCTGAAAGTACGCTGCAATGCAGCGAGCCGGCGGGACCATCGGCGCACAGCGACCGCAACACGGGCGGGCCGTCCGCAAGACAGATGCTAGACATGCACGCTTCTTCTGGGGATCCGGCTGGAGAGAGCCGGCAGGCCATCGTCCGCCAGTTTCTCCGCTGGATTGTCCCTGTCGTCCTGGCGCTCATTGCCATCGGGGCCGTCATGGGGTCGCTCGCCGAGCGCAGCGCCATGGCACGTCTCGAGCGACCGGCGCTGCGCGCGGTCGCCCAGCAGCAGGCCTACCTTGAACGCGCCCTCGCCGTGCCGATCGAACATGTGCGCAGCCTGGCAGAACGGGAGCCGGCACTGGCGGCCCAACTGGACCTGGACACACCCGATCACGAGGCCGTGGCCAACGAGTTCCTTACCCTGCTTTCCCGCAATCGCGATCACTTTCAGATTCGCTGGATCAATGAGGCGGGCCACGAGGTGGTCCGCCTGGACCAGGACAACGAAGGCCGGATCACCGTCCGGCCGACCGATGCCCTGCAGGACAAGTCCGAACGCCCTTATGTCCGGCACGGGCTCCAACTGAAGCCCGGCTCGCTCTACGTGTCGGCCCTCGACCTCAACCAGGAGGATGGCGTCGTCGAGACGCCCCACTCGCCAACCATCCGGTTCGTCACGCGGGTGTTCGACAGCACGGGGCAACCGCGTGGCGTGTTCGTCCTCAACAGCCACGCCGATCGTATCCTGTCCCGCTTTCGCGCCCTCGCCAACTCGGTGGATAGCGTGCTACTCAATGCAGACGGCTACTGGTTGAGCAGCAGCCACGCGGCCGACGAGTGGGGCTTCGTCTTCGGCCGCAGCGAGACTTTCGGCGACCGGCATGCGGCCCTGTGGGCAGCCATCCAGGCACAGGGCGCGGGCCAATGGATCGACGATACCGGTCTATGGACCTGGACCCGACCCGACCTGTTGCCGCCGCACGCCCTTGGCGCCCCATCCCTCCGCTGGACCATCCTCGACCGGGTGGCGCCAGAGCGGGTGCGAAGCGAGCGGGCCATCGTCTGGAGCGCCGTCAGTGGCGGGTTGATCACCGTCCTGCTCGCCGCGGGCCTGGCTTTGTGGCAATTGGCAAAGGCTTCCCAGCAGCGGCTCGAGGCGCGCAACGCTTTCCAGAAGCAGGCGCTCTCGC
This sequence comes from Rhodocyclaceae bacterium, assembly GCA_050303815.1. Lineage (GTDB taxonomy): Bacteria > Pseudomonadota > Gammaproteobacteria > Burkholderiales > Rhodocyclaceae > Cognatazoarcus. The sequence goes on along the minus strand of JBNLCM010000016.1, from coordinate 62,381 downwards.
TGGCGGCGGCCAACGAGGACCTGGAGGCATCGGTCCTCAGCCAGCAGGCAACAGCGCATCGGCTGCGCAAGGCCATGGGTGAGCTGGTCGACGCGAACCGCGCCACCGAAGCGGCCCGCGCCGAAGCCGAACGCGCCAATCAGGCCAAGTCGATGTTCCTCGCCAATACCAGTCACGAGATCCGCACCCCGCTCAATGCCGTCATCGGATCGACCTACCTCCTCGGCCTCTCTCGCCTCGATGACGACCAACGCACGCTCGTCGAGACCGTCGATGTGGCCAGTCGCAGCCTGCTCGAACTGATCAATGACGTCCTCGATCTGTCCAAGATCGAGGCTGGGGAGATCGAGCTCGAGTCAACGCCGTTCGCGTTGATGACCCTATTGGGCGACCTGCGATCCCTGTTCGATACCAGCGCGCGACACAAGGGTCTGCTGCTGGAGTTCCTGCCGCCGCCGAAAGAGGTGCCGAAGGGGCTTCGCGGCGACGGGCGAAGACTGCGCCAGATTCTCGTCAATCTCATCGGCAATGCCCTCAAGTTCACCGACCGAGGTCACGTCACGGTGGGCGTGCAACGCGTCGACCCCGAGCCAACGGGCACGCGTGTACGCCTGCGATTCTGGGTTGCCGACACCGGCATCGGCATTCCCGCCGATCTGCAGAAGCGGCTCTTCGCACCCTTCGCCCAGGCCGACGCGAGGACCGCCAGCCGCTATGGCGGTACCGGACTTGGCCTGTCGATCGCGCGCCGCCTCGCGCGCCTGATGGGAGGCGACGTGGGCGTCGAGAGCCACGAGGGCAAGGGCAGCACGTTCTGGGTCGAGGTTGCCCTCGGCAGCGCGCCCGGGCTACCCGAGCCGGCGACATCCCGCGACGAGGAGCGAACCCTGCGGATCGTGGTGGCCGACAATGACGTCGTCGACCGTCAGGTCATCGCCGAATACGGCAAACTGTTCAACTGGGAGGTCGAGACCGTCGCCGACGGGCAAGCGCTGCTCGACCTCGTCCTCGGAGAGACGGCCGCGGCGCCACCGATCGACTGCCTGATCCTCGACTGGGTCATGCCGCGTGTCGATGGCCTCGAGGCGTTGAAGCAGATCCGGGCGAGGCTCTGGAACGTCTCTGTCCCTGGCATTGTCATGGTCACCCCACAAGACGAGTCACAGCTACGCCGCTGCGATGGCGCGCTCCTCGCCGATGCCATCCTGGCCAAGCCCGTCAGCGCGTCGACCCTCTTCAATGCCGTCAATCGGGCCTCGAGCGCTCGCGGCAGAAGCCTCGGCCATGTACTCGATCACACGTTGATCGACCGGGCCCCTTGCTGCTGGCTCTACGGGCTGAAGGTCCTGGTGGTCGATGACAACGCAATGAATCTCGATGTCTGCCGGAGAGTCCTTGCCCGGGAAGGCGCGCTCGTCACGACGATCGAATCCGGACAGCGAGCACTTGATCTGATCGCTGCGACCAACGCAAGCTATGACGCGGTGGTGATGGATATGCAGATGCCGGGCCTCGACGGCGCCGAGACGACCCAGCGGCTGCACATGGTGCCGCAACTCGCCACGGTTCCGGTGATTGCTCTCACGGCCAGCGCCGTGGCCAGCGAGCAATCACGGGCGCTCATTTCGGGCATGAACGACTTCCTCGCCAAACCGATCGAACCGGAGGTCCTCATCCGAACCCTGCGTCGTCTGGTGGAGCGAACCCGCAAGTCGCCGCTGCCCATCGTCCCCCGCCAGGAGGTCGCCCCGGCCTGAGTCCCTCAGCGCCGATGCAAGCGGACCGTAAACCAGAACTCGTTGCCCGGCCCGTCCGGCACGGTCATGCCGGCCGTTCCGCCCATTCGCTCCGCAATCTCCCTGACACGGACGAGCCCTGACCCCACCCCGCCGTGACGCCGGGTCGCGCTGCTGTCGGCCTGCTTGAAACGGCAGAACAGGCGCTCAGCCACGGCCGGATCAACCTCCTCCCCTTCGTCGCGAACGTCGATGCAATGTCGTACGCGTTCATCGAGCCCGGCGTCTTCATCGAGCCGCACGCCGATCTCGACCGCAGCCTGCGACGAGAACTCGATTGCACTACTGACATACGCGCTCAAGGCCATTCGCAGCAAACGCGGGTCCCCCAACAAACGACGACGCCCCCACCAGGTGCGCAACACGCACCTCCAGCGTCTTCTCCGGCGTCGGCGGCATCGCCTCGGCAACCGCCACGTCGAGCACGTCGTTGGCTGAGAAGGCCTGCTCCTCAAGCACGTAATCGCCGGACTTGAGCGCTGCCACCTGCAACAGGCGATCTACGGTGGCGTGCAAATGATTGGCGGCGTCAATGCCCGTCGTCAGCCAGCGCCCAGCCTTTTCGCCGCCCGGATTGCGCTGGACCAGTGTCAGCGCGCTGAGCATCTGGTGAATGGGTGTGTTCAGCTCGTGCGAAACCTTGCCGGGAAGCTCCACCTTGGCGACGTTGCCCCTCTCCGCCCGCGCCAGGGCAGCTTCGCGCGCCACCGTGCGCGTCCGCACCGTGTCTTCCAAGGAGCGCTTGCGCCGTAACAGGTCATGGGTCATGGCCGCGATCCAGCAAGGCCAGCTGCGGGCTCACCCGGCTGCGCAGTACACCGGGGTTGATGGGCTTGGTGACGAAATCGTTGGCACCCGCCTGCCGTGCGTCCGACTCGGCGCCGGAGGATCGCACCGCGGTCTGGAACACGATCTGGATGGTGGCATGGACCGGATCGGCGCGGAGGCGGGCGAGCACGGCACGTGCCATCCAGTCCCGGCAAGTTCATGTCGAGCCGCACCAGATCGGGGGACCGTGCGGCGACCAGGGACTAGGCGGCCTCGCCGTTCGCCGCTACCAGCACCACATGCTCGTCGCCCAGCGCCCGCGCAGCGACACGGATCGGGTCCGCCACGTCGTCCACCACCCGCGCCTTGCGCTGCATGTGCCTCCCGATGAGTCCCGCACACCGGTCCATGCCGGCGCCGGCCAACAGCCCGCCCTTGATCGCCCTGGCCACCTTGTCCGCCTTCCCGGACAAGGGCACGGCATCAGCGACACGCTCTTTCTAGCCTTCGCGCACTCAGCCCGGGCGTCGCCGCCCCGGCAGATTCCTGCTGCTGAGACGGGCGTGCCGAACGCCAGCCCTCTCGATCGCCCAACGAACGCATCGAGAGACGGGGGACAGAACGGGTCTGAGCGACCGGTCTGACCGGGGACCGGAGATGCCCCCAACCGGGCGGCGAGCCCATCGGCCGGGTACGCCCCACGAACGCCATGGGCCCTGGCAAGCCCTCGACGACCAGGCGCTAGGGTTTGCCATCGGTCTCGCCGGGGCGGCTTGAGCGCTCGCCGCCGCGTGCCGACGCCAGCGAATCGACGTGTCTGGCACACCTTGGCCCGGGCGGGGCGAGTCCCAACGAACAGCGCACTGTCGGCGCCGTCCGTATGCCTCGGATCAGAGGCGACGAATCCGGATCCGGATCGCCGTTTCCTGACAAAACGCCCGCTTCGATCGCCACGCTGCCGCCCTAAGAAAGAACGCTAGGCGGAGGCCGCTTCACCATCATCCGCCGTCGATGCAAGTGCACGCGCTTCGAACGCCTCCAAGGCCTGGGCAGCCCGGCCGAAGTCGAGATCCTCGATCGCTGCGACGACGGCCTCGAACGGCGCCGCCATCGGCCCCGCCGCGAGCCCCGCCAGGATGCGCAGGGCGAGATCCTCGGCCGCCAGGGCGTGGCTGCCGATCAACCCGCGCAGGTCGGACAGGTCGCGCGAAAGCGCAACTTTGTCGAGCGGCACATTCGGCAGTTCAGGGGCCTGATCCGTGCCGCCTCGCCCCTCCGGCAACGCCGCCTCGCCGATCGACTTCAGCAACGTCGCCGTCGCGTCCGCGAATGCGGCCTGCCGCGCGTCGACCGCGTCGCTTTGCGCACGGATGGCTTCCTCAAGCAGCAAGGCTTCGTCGGCCACCCGCTCGGCGCCCATGTTGGCGGCCTGCCCCCGCAGCCGGTGCAGCAGGGCCATTGCCGCTCCCGCGCGCCCGTCTTTCAGATGGGCGGCCACCCGATCGGCCGCGTTGGCGTGCTCCTCGGCAAAGCGCCGCAACAATCGATGCAGCAGGTTCCGATCGCCGAGCAGCCGACGCTCCGCCTTGGCGGCATCGATACCCTCGATGCGCACGAACGGCACGCCCTCGTTGGGGTCCACGCCGAGCGGAACGATCGGTAGCGGCTCGCCACGGCGCCGTTCGATCAGTGCGCGCAGGACGCGTACCAAGGTGTTCGGCTCGATCGGCTTGGTCAGGAAATCGTCCATGCCCGCCGCCAGGGCCAGGTCACGCTCGGCGTTGAGTGCGCCCGCGGTCAGGGCGATCACGGGCAGGCCAGCACCACACGCGCCCTGCCGGATGCGCCGTGTCGCTTCAAAGCCGTCCATCTCCGGCATCTGCAGGTCCATCAGTACCGCGTCGATGCCTTTGCCGCCGCCCTCGAGCCTCGCAATCCCCTCGGCGGCGCTGTCGAAGGTCTCGACGGTCGCGCCCTGGTGTTCGAGGATGCGGCGACAGACGTCGAGGTTGATTGCGCTATCGTCCACGACGACCACGCGGACGTCGAACAGCCAACGCGACCCGGTCGCCTCGATGCGCGTGCGCTGCAGCACGTGATCGAGATTCTTGCCGTGCTTGCAGCTGGCCAGGCTGACGCTGTTGAACAGGGTCGAGGCGCCCACCGGCTTGGTCAGCACGGCATCGGGCAAGGCGGCATCGCCAACTCGACGGAACTCGGCTTCGTCGTAGGCCGTCACCATCACCACGCCAGGCATCGGCGCGTCCCTCAGGCGCGCGCGCACCGTGCGCAGCGCGGCGAGGCCATCGAGACGTGGCATCTGCCAGTCGATCACCAGACAGTCCGGGGATTTTCCCGCCACCTTCAGCGCGAGCACGCGGTCTACCAGTGCCTGGCCGTCGGGCACCGCTTCCACGTCCCAGCCGAAGCGGCGCGCCATGGCGTGCAGCATCTGTCGATCAGCGGGTTGGTCGTCGGCGATCAGGATGTGAAGTGGCCGGTCAGCGATGATGTCGGCCGAGCGCTCGGGGAGGTCGTCGGTGGGCGCGAGCGGCAGCTCGACCCAGAAGGTGGAGCCCTCGCCGACGCGGTTCTCCAGCCCGGCGGCGCCACCGAGCAGCCCGGCAAGGTGGCGGACGATGGACAGCCCGAGGCCGGTGCCACCATGTCGGCGGGTGGTCGCCGCATCGGCCTGGGTGAAGGGGGTGAAGAGCTTGGCGCGCACGGCTGGCGAGACGCCCGGGCCGGTGTCATGGACGGCGAAACGCACCCGTGTCGGCGCGTCCGCCCCGGAGGGCGCGTCAACGAGGGTGCATTCGAGATCGACCCGACCGCGCTCGGTGAACTTGATGGCGTTGTTCACCAGGTTAACCAGGATCTGGCGCAGCCGCCGCGCATCGCCACGAACCACTTCCGGCAGCGCCGCAGGCAACGGAGCGATCACGAATTCCAGGCCCTTGCGCCGCGCGCTCACATCGAACAGCGTCCGCAGTTCGGCCATCAGGGCACTGGGCGAGAAAGCAACTTCGTCGATCGCCATCTCGCCAGCCTCGATCTTGGACAGGTCGAGGATGTCATTGACCAGGTCGAGCAAGGCGCGGCCAGCAATGTCGATGGCCTCGACGTGAATCTTCTGCGCATCAGTGACAGGGGTGAGGCCCAGCAGGTAGGAACTTCCGATAATGGCGTTGAGCGGAGTGCGGATCTCGTGGCTCATGTTGGCGAGGAAGCTCGACTTGGCCCGGTTGGCGCGCTCGGCCTCGCGGCGCGCCTCGACGCCTTCGGCGAGGGCGGCCGAGAGCGCTTCGGCGGTTTCCCGTCGGACCCGGTTCTCCTCCGTGATCTCGGCATTGGCCCTGGCGAGAAGGTGTGCCTTCTTCTCCAGCGCCGCGCGCGCCTCCGCTTCGCCCTCGGCGGTCCTGGCAAGCCGCCACAGCAGCATGCCGGTCGTCGCCAGCGCCAGCGCGGCAACGAGGGCCGTCATGCCCCACACCCGCGCCGGACCGGAGTCCCGGATCGTGTTGGGGATGAGGCTGACGATATACCAATCGACGGGCTCACTGACGGCGTCGGCCTCCAGGGGGCGCACCCGGGCCCAGATCCACAGGCCATCCGGCCGCAGCACCGAGCCGGCGGGCGCGGCAGTGACGGCGGCCCAGACACCGGGGTGGCGATCACCGAAGGTCTCGTCGCGGTCCCGCATGAAGCCGAAGCGCTCTTCGTCCACCGGGCTGTCGAGCCAGAAGCCGTCCGGATTGAGGAGGACCGTGCGGGTGCCTCCGGCGTAGGCGCGGAAGCGCTTGAGGATCGGATTCGCGTGCACGTTGAGCACCAGGATGCCCTGTTTCTGACCGCTCGCGTCGAGGACAGGCGTCACCAGCCGCACGGTCGGCTCGTGCGGCACCACGACACGATCGTTCTCCACGTTCAGGTCGAGGGGCGACACGTAGACCTCGCCGGGCGCCAGGCGCAGGCCCTCGGTGACGTAGGGCCGCGCGCCCTTGTCCTGCAGGGCGGCGGCGGGCACGCGGCGAATCGTGCCATCCCGCGACTGATCGAGACGCACGACCTCGCGGCCCGCCGGGTCGATCCATCGCACCTGGAAGTACTCACGGTTGCGCATGAGCAGGGTCGCGAAGGCCTCGGCCACTCCGTCCAGTGCCCGAACGTCCCGGTCGCCGAAGCTGCGGCTCAGAGCCAGCTCCCGGCGGGCCATGCTGTCAAGGTGCGAATACGGCTTGCTGAGGACGTTGGCGAGATAGGTCTGCAGTTGGGTTACCAGAGCCTGCCTCGGCCGTTCCAGCTCGTCGCGCGCGCCCGTCGCCCCCATCTGGCCGATCAGGAGTGCCAGCGAGACAATGATGGCAGCGGCAACCAGGAACCAGGGTATGAAGCGGCGGCGCGCGGGGCCCACCGGATCTCCTGGCGGGCGAGCCTCGGAGGGAGCGGCAGGGGGCTCTGGGATCATGGGCACCGTCTGGCGCGCAATGGCGCTGCGTAAGGGCAGGATGGAGGGGGCAATCGCATGCCTACGGGGTGAACGACCGGCGGAGGCAGGACTTTAGTCGCGCGGCGCGCCGCCCGGGCCTGCCCTCAGCCGGCGTGAAGCACGCACCACTCCGCCGGTTCGATCGGCTGCGCATCGAGCCAATTGCGGACGAACCCGATCTGGTTGGCGTCGTAGAGGATGGGCGTGTGGCCGGTGTCGGGCACGTGCATGATCTGCAGCGTCCTGCCCCGTCCCATGCGCCTCAGGGTGCCCGGCAACAGGGCGTCGGACAGCAGGCCATGGATCACCAGCACCGGACAGCGGACGTGTGACCAGCGTGCCCATTGGTCGAGGCTCGCCACCGCATCGCGGCGGTAGGCCTGCAGGGCCCGCACATCGTGGCGGTAGATGCGACCGCCGTCGGCTTCCGACCAGCGCGTCTGGTGGTAGCTGAGATGGAAACGGATGTCGTCGCCGGCGGGGCCGAAGTTGCGCTGGGCCGCGCCAATGCGACGCAGCAGGTCGGCCGGCTCGCGAAACACGTAGTGGCGGGCCAGCGCCTGCGCGCGCCGGGTGCGCCGGGCCTTGGGGATGAACGGGCCGATGTCGTTGAGGATCAGGCGCCGGATCAGTCGCGGATGGCGGGCGGCCAGTTCGATTCCGACGCTCCCGCCGAGCGACGATCCCAGCAGCGCGACGGGGCCGCCCCCGAGATGCGCGATCAATTGACGGACCTGCTCGACGTAGCTCTCGAGCGCGTAGTCGTCCTCGTCGAACAGCCAGCCCGAATTGCCGCGGCCGGCCCAGTCGAGACACACCACCCGATAGCCGTCGCGGAGCGCATCGGCCAGCCACGCGAAGCGCATGGCGGTATTCACGACGCCGCCGCAACACACCAGCAGGGGCTGCCCCGGCTCGCCCCACGCGGCATACGACAGGCGGATACGGTAGGGCCTGCGCATGCGCCGCGGGGTGCCGGGCTGGAGCCGCGCCGGGTGCTCGTAGTCGAAGTGGGCGAGGACGTAGTGCCCGGCAAAGCGGGCCATGGTCTCCTCGGCCTGGCGAAGATAGTCGTACCAGTTGCGCAGCTGCAGCGCATCGCTCATCTCCGGCAGGCGCGAGCTCACGGCGCCCCTCCGCGGGTCTTGTCGCGCTCGCGCTCGCGCTGGCGCAGGACATCGACCATGACATTGAAGGTGCGCGCCAGCTGGCCCAGCTCATCCCGGCCGGTCACCTTGACGCTGGCCGCCGAGTAGTCACCGCCCCGCAGCGCGTCCGCCGCGGCGGTCAGGGACACGATCGGGCGCAGCAGCGAGCGCGCGAAGAACACTGCGACGAGGATGAACAACACGCCGACCAGGGCGACACTCGCCAGCACATTGCGGAACAGCCGGTTGAGCGGGGTCTCGAAGTAGGCCCGCGGCTCGGTCACGCCCACGACCCAGTCGTGCCCCTCCACCGGGGCAAAGCCGGCGATCTCGGGCTGCTCGCTGATCGTCGAGCGATACGCCACGCTGCCGGGGCGAGTCGCCCCGATCATGGCCGAGGCCAGCTGCGGCATGTCGAGGCTGTCGATCGTGTCGCGCCGGAAACGGCGGTCGGACAGGATCTCCTTGAGCACGGCCGGCGCAAGCGGGCGCAGGCTGTGGTAGAGCAGCGACGCGTCATGGTGGTGCAGGATGACGCCATCGCCATCGACCAGGAAGGGTTCCCGCTCGCCCGGTTGCCGACCCCGCGCCAGGATCTGGTCTACCGCTTGCCCCTTGACGCGCAGCACGATCACGCCGACCACCTCGCCGGCCCCATTGCGCGCGGGCTCGGCAAAGAAGATGCCCGGCTGGCCGGCCACCGCTCCGACGATCACGCCACTGACGTAGGACTGGCCGAGGATGGCACGCTGGAAGTAGTCACGGAAGGCGAAGTTCTTGCCGACCACTGCCGGGTCGCTCGAAAGCACGATGGTCCCGACCCGGTCGTACAGCATCGCCAGCTGGACATCGGGATTGGATCGCACGAGATCGTCCAGCCGCGCCTGCGCCCGGCCTCCCTGACGTGGTCGCGCCGCCGTATCCTCGAGGAAGGCCACCAGTGCGTCGTCCGAGGCCAGGTATCGGGAGAGGTTCCGGCTGTCCGCCAGCAGCTGTGCGACCCGCGCCGCCAGGTTGTCGGCCAGCTGGGTGAGGTTGCGCAGCTCGCCGGCGCTGACCCGGTCGGTGCTCGCGGTGAGGTTGTAGTAGGCCGTGATCAGCATCGGCGCCAGCGCCGCGAAGACCATTGCGACGGTCATCTTGACCGACAGCGGCCAGCTCGCCGGTCGCACAAGGCGCTGGAAGCCGTCCTTCAACCGGCTCGAGAAGGCCGCCTTGCGTGCCGGCACGCCAGGCTTGTCGAGGCTCGCGGCGAGCGCGTCGGTGAGCGCCATCGCGGCTGGATCGGCCGCAAAGAGGGCCAGCCGGAACTCGGCCACCGACTGGGGGCGATCCGGCGCATGGGGCTCCAGCGCCCAGTCGATGGCCTTCAGCAGGGCCTCGCTGTAGCGCTCGCCGCCCCGCTCGACCGCCGACGCCATCGGGTCCACCTCGCCGAGGCGGTTCGTGGCCTCCGGCGGCTTCTCGCCGAAGAGCATCCAGTACAGCGTCGCGCCCAGCGCGTAGAGGTCCGTCCAGGGGCCCTGGGCGCCGCTGCCGTACTGCTCGATCGGCCCGTAGCCGGGCGTGATCATCGCCACCTCGCCCTCGCGCCCGCCGGTCGGCCCCGCCGAGCCGAAGTCGAGCAACACCAGGGAACCGTCGTCGGCCCGCACCGAGATGTTGTCGGGCTTGATGTCGCGATGCATGAAGCCCGCCGCATGGACCGTCTCCAGTCCATGCAGCAACGGGACCAGCAGGTCCAGCAGGTCGCGCTCGGCCATCGACTGGTGCTCGGGCCACCAGTCGCGCAGGGACTTGCCGCGCTCGTACTCGAGCACCATGTAGGCGGTGTTGTTGGCTTCGAAGAAGCGCGCGACGCGGACGATGTTCGGGTGGCGGAACGCCGCCAGCGTGCGCGCCTCCACCAGGAAGTTCTCGAGTCCGTGCAGGTACATGTCGAGCCGCCGGGCGCCCCGTGCGCTGACGCGGTGTTCCTGGACCCGGTGGGCGATCTGGCCCGGCAGGTACTCCTTGATGGCCACCCGCGAATGCAGATGGATATCGGACGCCAGGTAGGTCACGCCGAAGCCGCCCTGCCCGAGCACGCGCTCGATCCGGTATTCGTGCAGCCGATAGCCCTTCGGGAGTGTCTCGCTGGCGACCCCGTCGGAGGGAATGTAGTTGGCCGTGGGCCGGGTCTGGGGCAGCGGCTTGACCACCGTCCGGTCGTCTTCGGGCGCGCCCGGCACCGTCTGGCGCGGCACGACGACCGACACGTATTCGGGCACCTCGCCGAGGACGCGGGTGGCCTCGTCGTCGCCCTGCGCTGGCACCACATCCGCCATGGCGCGCGTCGCATCGGGATCCACGCCCGGATCCGCACCGGGCGCCAGCAGACCATCGCGGGCCAGGATGCGGGTCGCGTCCAGCTCCTCGAGGAGCGCCTCGCGGGAGATCTTGATGGTCTTGTCGTGCTCGACGGATCCCAGGCTCATGTCACCCCTCCGGCTCGAGCAGTTCAGCGTAGTCGAACATCGCCAGCGGCGGCGGCAACCCCATCCGTCTCGCCACGGGCAGATTGACCTGCAGCGAGAAGCGGCTCAGCGTCTCGACCGGGATGCTCGCAGGCGGTCGCCCGCCCAGCAGGATCTGCTCCGCCTTGAAGGCCGTGAACTGGCCCACCCGCTCGTAGCGCGAGACAACGCCGGTCAGGGCACCCGCCTTGACAAGGGCCTCGGTGGAGGCAAACGTGGGCAGGCCGCGCCCGGCGGCATGGGCGAGCAGGTCGCCGGCCAGCGTCGTCAGGTAGGAATCGGGCGGCAGATAGAGCCAGTCCACGCCTTCCCCGTGCAGGGCGTCGACCAGGCCGGCGGCACCGCTGCCGTCGGGGCGACCCTGGGCATCGAGCGGGAACGTCCGCTCGGCCACGGCAAAGCCATCCCGCCGTCCCGCCGCGGCCACGCTCTCGGCCACCAGCCGCGAGTTCTTCTCGTTGGGCGAGTAAATCAGGCCAAGCTTGCGGAACGGCCGGTAGGCCCGCATGGCCCGCAATTGGGCATCGACCGGCGCCATGTGCGTCACCCCGGTGATCTGCCGGCCCGAGGACGCCATGGCCGGCACCAGGCGAGCGCCCACCGGGTCCGCGACCAGGGTGAATACCGCCGGAATGTTCGTGATGTGGCGCGCCGGATCGACGCCATCGTAGGGGCCGAGTACGCCGAGGCTGACGGTCGTGCCCCAGGTGACGACCAGGTCTGGCGATTGCTGTCGGATTGCATCGACCACCCCGGGCAGGCGCTGCTTGTCGCGGGCGATGTCATGCCAGAGAATCTCGGCATGGATCCGGCGTGCCGCCAGGTAGGCCTCGAAGCCATCCTCGACACGGGTGCGGCCCCGGTAATTGACGATGGCAATGCGCAGCGGGCGCGCCGGTGCGGCAAGCACTGGCGCAGCCGCGCCGGCGAGGGCGAGCCCGCCCGCCGCCGTGAGGAAGCGGCGGCGACCACGCGACGCGCACGCGGGGAGGACCTCTCTTCCGGAGTTCATTGGCCAGCCTCCCCGGCAACACCCAGAACCGGCCTGGGCTCGGACAGCGCAAGGCGCAGCAGCAGGGCGCACACGATGGCGCCCCCCCCCAGGATCGCGAAGGCTCCGACGTAGCCGGAAGCGGCGACCAGCAATCCGGCCACGATGGGCCCGGCCACATTGCCCAGGCGCTCGAGCATCCGGTAGGCGCCGTAGACCGCATCGACCCCGTGCCCGGCGATCTCGTCCCTGCACAGCTCGCCGACAAGCGCCGACTGGGCCGAAATGGACAGGGCCTGGCCCAGGCCGAGCAGGCCCGCCAGCGCAAACAAGCCCGCAAGGCCGGGCATCGCCGAGACCGCGAAACCGCCGGCGCCCGCTGCCGCCAGCCCGCCGCCAACCAGCGCCACGCGCCGCGCGAACCCTTCGCCGTGACGCGCGGCGACCGGCACCAGCAGCACCATCAGCAGCCCGTAGAGCATGATCAGGCGGCCCGCCATGGCCTGTCCATGGCCAAGTTCGCCGACATAGAGCGGCACCAGGTAGAACAGCACCCCGATCAGCAGGACCTTGGCCGGGATGGCCGCGAAGAAGGTGAGTGCCGCGAATCGCCGGTTGGCGAGCAGTCGGAACAGGCCCGCAAACCCCTCGCGCCTTGGCTCGGATGCCGGGGTCGAGGCCGAGCCGCCGGCAAGCCCCCCCATCGGGATCAGGGACGCGAGGCAGAGCAGCGCCGACACCATGAAGGTGGCGCGTTGGCCGAGCTGGTCGGCGAGGATGCCGCCGATCGACGGCCCGCAAACCGTGGCCGCCATGATCGCACCGACGAAGACGGCGAAGCCGCGGGTTCGCCCGGCCTCGCCTGCCTGCTCGAGCACGTAGCCCTGCCCGGCGGAGAACACCACCGCATAGCCCAGTGCACAGACCGCGCGCCACGCGATCAGGTCGTACAGCCCGTGGGCGAATCCGCTACCGACAAAGCCGACCGCGCCGACCAGGGCCCCCGTGAGCAGGGCGCGGCGGCGACCGATCCGCTCGCTCCAGCGGCCGAGCACGGGCTGGCCCAGGGCGACAATCAGCATGAACAGGGCGATCGGCAGGCTGACCACCAGCGGCGCCACCGCCTCCGCGCCATTGCTCGCCAGACGCCCGATGTAGGACGGCAGGCAGGGGCGGGTCAGTTCCTCGGCCAGGATGAAGGTGAAAACCGGCGCCCGGATGCGCATCAGGGGCGCCGCGGGCGCACCGCCAGCGGTGCCCGTCACGTGCCGCACCAGCTCGCCCGCGAGCACCAGTGCCACCACCAGCACCACCGCCACGTCGATCGCCATCTCGCCGATCATGCCGCTGACGAACGCCGGGTCGATGGCGAACTCGAGACTGCCGAAGATCTCCGCACCATCGTGCAAGGGCACGACCGCATGGTCCTCGCCCCCGCCGGCGGCCTCGCCATCGGCGAACAGCACCCGGCCGGCAGTGTCTTTTGCCGCCGCGAAGGCCACTTCGGGATTGCGCGCGCGCAGCTCCGAGAGCGCCGCCTCGACCCCGTAGAGTCCATCGAACGCGAAGCCGGCCTGGCGGGCCTCGCTCACCAGGCCAGCCACGCCGGCCCCCAGTGCGGTCGCCTTGCGGACCGCCTGCGGCGTGAGCTGTTCGCTGAAGGCCTCCCGCGCGACAAGACCGAAAGCCGCCATTGCACAGACCAGCGGCAACAGGCAGGCCAGGGCAAAACGCCATTGGGACGCCGCGGCCAGGCCTTGACGCTCACGCCGCGCGAGCCAGCCGACCGCGAGGATCGAGACCGCGGCGGCAAGCCCGAAATAGAGCGCCGCGGCGGGCATCAGACGACGATCCGCGGCATCGACCGCACGGGTGAGTTCGTCCTCGGCGTAGCGCAGGCCGACATGGCCGATCACCAGGCCGAACCCCGTTCGCAGTGTGACGCCCGCGACGCGCTCACCGTCCATCTCCGCCGACCACGGGGTTTCCCCCGCCCGATCCGCGACCTGGCGCACCGCGTCAGGCACCTGCCCCCCCGCGCGCCCGCGCTCCGAACTGGCGATGACCTGTCCCTGTTCGTCGAAGACGTCGATGGTGCCGATCAGCGGATCCACCGAGCGGTGCCGCTCGAGCAGGGCCGGCAGGGTGTCGAGTTCGGCCAGGTTGAGGCCCAGGCCCTGGGCGCGCTCGACGCTGCGGGCGAGCTCGCGCCCGGCCGCGAGCACGCGAGCCTCGACGATCCGGGAGAGCCCGTCCTGGAGCTTGGCCCGTGTCAGCAGAGTCGACATCAGCGCGCCGAACAGGCACACCACGAGCGCAACAGCGACCAGCCGGATGAAGCCCGGTCGCTTGCCGGCCTGCTCTTCGACGCGAGGCATGCGTGCCCCCTTCACATGGATATCCCTTGAGGTTTCGGCAGCGGCGCGGGAGTCTTTATCGCGATTGCACGCTCAGCGTGCATTTTTGGGCGCGGATGCTGCAGCGCACAGGTCGCGCGGCGCACCCGCGGACGCATCGACGACGGGGCGCGAGTCGTGGCAAGGTAAGCCCATTTGCCGCCGGAGGAGTCGTCGATGCCCAAGTTCGCCGCCAATCTGACCCTGCTGTTCAACGAAGTCCCGTTCCTCGACCGCTTCGAGGCGGCGGCTCGGGCCGGCTTTTCCGGCGTCGAGTACCTCTTCCCTTATGCCTGGGACGCGGACGAACTCGCCGCCCGGCTCGCGGACAACGGGCTCGTGCAGGTCCTCCACAACCTGCCACCGGGCGACTGGGCGGCGGGCGAGCGGGGCATCGCCTGCCATCCGGACCGGCGTGACGAGTTCCGCGAGGGCGTTGACCGCGGGATCGACTACGCGACCCGCCTCGGCTGCCCGCGCCTCAACTGCCTGGCGGGCATTGTCCCGGCGGGGCTCGACGTGGAGGCCGCCGAAGCCGTGTTTGCCGAGAACCTCGCCCACGCCGCCTCCGAATTGGGCAAGGCGGGCCTGAAACTGCTGATCGAGCCGATCAACCACTTCGACATCCCCGGCTTCCTGCTCACCCGCTCGGACCAGGCCATGCGGCTGATCCAAGCCATCGGCGCCCCCAACCTGTACCTCCAGTACGACATCTACCATGCGCAGCGCATGGAAGGGGAGCTGGCCGCCACGATCGCGCGTCTGCTGCCACACATCGACCACATGCAGCTCGCCGACAACCCCGGGCGCCATGAACCCGGCAGCGGCGAGATCCACTTCCCCTTCCTGTTCGGCGAGATCGACCGGCTGGGCTACGATGGATGGATCGGATGCGAGTACCGTCCGGCCGGCGAGACGGCCGCCGGACTGGGCTGGCTGCCTGGCCGCTAGCCGCGCCGAAGAACAACGACAGGAACCACTGGAGACAGGACGCAAGACTATGGAACGCATCGGATTCATCGGTCTCGGCATCATGGGCCGCCCCATGGCGGGGCACCTGCTGGCCGCCGGCCACACGAGCTACCTGCACAGCCGCAGCGGCGTGCCGTCCGACCTGACGGCGGCAGGCGGCGTGGCCTGCGCGTCCGCCGCCGATGTCGCAGAAAAGGCCGACATCGTGATCGTCATGGTGCCCGACACGCCCGATGTGGAGCGCGTGCTGTTCGGCGAGCGGGGCGTCGCCGAGGGCATCTCGCAGGGCAAGGTCGTGGTCGACATGAGTTCCATCTCGCCGGTTGCGACGCGCGAGTTCGCGTCGCGCATCGAGGGGGCCGGCGCGCGCTATCTGGACGCGCCCGTGTCGGGCGGAGAGGTGGGCGCGCGCAACGCGGCGCTGACCATCATGGTCGGCGGACCCCAGGCCACCTTCGAACGCGTCCTGCCGATCTTCCAGAAGATGGGCAAGAACATCACGCTGGTCGGTGACAACGGCGCGGGACAGATCACCAAGGTAGCCAACCAGATCATCGTCGCCCTGACCATCGAGGCGGTCGGAGAGGCCCTGGTGCTGGCCTCGAAGGCCGGCGCCGATCCGGCCCGCGTCCGCGAAGCGCTGATGGGCGGCTTCGCAAACTCGCGCATCCTCGAAGTCCACGGCGAGCGCATGGTCAAGCGCACCTTCGACCCCGGCTTCCGCATCGAGCTGCACCAGAAGGACCTCAGCCTGGCCCTGGGCACCGCCCGCGAACTGGGCCTGTCGCTGCCCAACACGGCGACGGCGCAGGAACTCTTCAATGCCTGTGCCGCGCACGGCGGGCGGGCGTGGGATCACTCGGCAATGGTCCGCGCGCTCGAAATGCTCGCCAACCACGAGATCGGTCGCTAGGCGACGGGCCGATGGATCCCCGCGCCATTCTCCGTGAGATGTTCGACGCGGCCGTCCGGGCTGCCCAGCCGGAGCACAGCCTGCCGCCCCTGCTGCCGGCGCCGCCCACCGGGCGGACCGTCGTGATCGGCGCCGGCAAGGGGTCCGCCGAGATGGCCCGTGTGCTCGAGGCCCACTGGCCGGGCGAACTTACCGGTCTGGTGGTGACACGCTATGGCTACGCCGTGCCCTGCGAGCGCATCGAGATCGTCGAAGCCGCCCACCCGGTGCCCGACGCCGCTGGCGAAGCGGCTGCCAGGCGCATGCTCGAACGGGTCGGTCCGCTGGGCCGCGACGACCTGGTGATCTGCCTGGTCTCGGGGGGCGGCTCGGCCCTGCTGCCCTTGCCGGCCGAAGGCCTGACGCTGGCCGACAAGCAGGCGATCAACCGGGCGCTCCTGAAGTGCGGCGCAACAATCAGCGAAATGAACTGTCTGCGACGCCATCTCTCGGCCATCAAGGGGGGGCGCCTGGCGGCGGCCTGCCATCCGGCCCGGGTCGTCAACCTGTTGGTCTCCGACGTGCCTGGTGACCGTCCGGCCGACATCGCCTCGGGCCCGACCGTCGCCGATGCCAGCACCTGCGCGGACGCGCTCGAGATCGTGCGCCGCTATGGCGTGACCCTGCCCGACGCCGCCCGAAGCCTGCTCGAGTCGGGCCTCGGCGAATCGATCAAGCCGGGTGACGACCGCCTCGCCGGCGTCGAGACCCATTTTGTCGCCACCCCCCAGATCGCCCTGCTGGCGGCGGCGGCCGTGGCGGCTCGCCACGGGATCCAGCCGCTGGTGCTGGGGGACAGCCTCGAGGGCGAGTCACGCGAAGTGGGCCGGGTCCTCGCGGGCATGGCGCAGCAGGTCCTGCGCCACCATCAGCCGGCAAGGCCACCCTGCGTGCTGCTCTCCGGCGGCGAGACCACCGTCACCCTGAAGGGCGACGGCCGTGGCGGACGCAACGTGGAGTTCCTGCTCGCCCTGGCCCTCGGTCTCGACGCCCAGGCGGGCACCTGGGCGCTGGCCGGCGACACGGACGGAGTTGACGGTGCCGAGGAGATCGCTGGCGCGATCATCGCACCCGACACCCTGGCGCGCGCCTGGCAGGCAGGCATCAACCCGCGCGAGGCGCTCGACAACAACGACGGACACGGGTTTTTCCAGTCGCTCGGCGATTCGGTGGTGACGGGCCCCACGCTCACCAATGTCAATGATTTCCGGGCGATTCTCGTCCTATGAGCCGCCTCGGACAGATTCTGTTCTTTCGTCTGGAGCACTCGCGCGGCATGGCGTTAGTTGATACGCTGCAGGCATATGTCACTCACGATCTCGGGCAACCCCCGGATCACGACAGCCTGCATGTCGTCACACCCCAAGGGTTCCATGGAAATCGATGACGTCAGGGACATCCTCCCGCTGTTCCTGAACCATTCGCACGCCGCCGTGGCGATCAAGGACCTGGACGGCCGGTACCTGTTCGCCAACGGAGAGTACCAGCGCTATGCCGGCGTGGGGCTCGAGTGCGTGTTCGGCCAGCGTGACGACCTGTTCCTCGACGAGGAGCGGGCGCGGCTCGCCCGGGAGGCCGAGCTGGCCGTCCTGAAGTCGGGGCGTGGGCGGAGTGGCGACGAATGCATCGTCCGCGACGGCGGCACCCTGTCCTTCCTCGTTGCCCGCTTTCCCATCTTCAACGAACACCACCAGGCCGTCGCCATCGGCGTCATCGCGATGGAGATCACCCAGCAGCAGCGGGACTCGGCCGCGGCCGAGCGTGCGCTCAAGGAAGCGCAGCTGGTCAATTCCCAGCTGCGCGGTGCGATTTTCGCCCTCGAGGAGCTGGCCAGCACCGATCGCCTGACCAACGCCTGGAATCGGCGACGCTACGAAGAGACGATCGAGGGCGAGATCCATCGCTCGGCCCGCTATGGGCACCCCCTGTCGATGTTGCTGATCGACGTGGATCACTTCAAGCGAATCAACGACCTGCACGGCCACCAGGAAGGCGACCGCGTGCTGGTTCAGGTCAGCACCCTGATCCGCGCGATCATGCGCAAGTCCGACTCGCTGACCCGCTGGGGTGGCGAGGAGTTCATCGTCCTGATGCCGAACACCGGCCTTGGCCGCGCCAAGGCGACCGCGCAGAGGATCTGCGAGGCAGTGGCCGCCCACGAACTGGACCCCATCGGCTACCTCACGGTGAGCATCGGCGTGGCCGAGTACCTGCCCTCCGAAACCCACGACGAGTGGCTCGCCCGCGCCGACCGCGCGATGTATCGGGCCAAGGACGCGGGACGCAACCGGATCGACGTCGATCCCGCGCGCAGCATGACCCAGAACCACGTCGAACATCTCGAGGGGAACTTCGTCCAGCTGGTCTGGAAGGAAGCGTTTCGCTGCGGCCATCCGGTCATCGATCGGCAGCACGAGCAGCTGTTCGGCCGCGCCAACGATCTCCTCGAGGCGGTACTGTCCGGGCGCCCGAAGGACGAAGTGCTGATGGTCGTCGAGCGCCTCGTGACCGAGGTGGCCCGGCACTTCGCCGACGAGGAGTGGATTCTCGACGCGATGGCCTACTCGGGCCTTACCGATCATCGCGTCGAGCACGCGGGCCTGCTCTCCCGCTGCCAGGCCCTCGTCGGTGAGTTCGAGGCCGGCGTGCTGCCGATCGGCGAGGTCTTTCAGTTCCTCGCCCACGAACTCGTGACGCGGCACATCCTCGGCGCCGACCGGGATTACTTCCCGCTCACCCAGATGCACGCCGAGGGCGAGGGCATCTGACTTTCCTCAGAAATTATTGCAGCCTATAATTTCTGAAAGGAGGTCATCCATGCCCGCCAGTACCCATCCAGTCGGGACTCGGCCCGACGCCGCCAGCGTGTTGTCGAAGGCCGTAACGCGAAGCGCCGAGCGGCTATCGATTCCGAGAAATCTGCTGGCCCGTATCCTGGGCCTGAGCCCGGCCACCATCACGCGCCTGTTCTCGGGGCAGTACCAGCTCGACCCGGACCGCAAGGAATGGGAGTTCGCGCTGCTGTTCGTCCGCGCCTTCCGTTCGCTCGACTCGATCGTCGGCAACGAGGGCACAGCCCGGCAATGGCTCTCGTCGGACAATCGCGGACTCAACGGCCGACCCATCGACCTGATCCGCAGCACGGAGGGCCTGGTCCGTGTCGTTCAGTACCTGGACGCCTCACGCGGTATCGTCTGAGGCTGCCGCCTGGCGCGGGGTGGTCTGGCGTATCGTCGAGGCCCAGCACACGGCGGCAACAATGAAGCTGGTGGATTCGGCCGACGAGCAGGACCTCCTCGAATCGCTGCTCGACGCGGGCAAGCCCGCGTGGCCGGACCGCACCGGACACCTGGACTATCTCCTCGCCACGCCGTTCCGCTATCCCCCCCGGCAAGGAGGCTCGCGCTTCCGCGCCGCCACCGATCCGGGTGTCTTCTACGGCGCCGGATCCGTGCGCACCGCCTGCGCGGAGCTCGGCTACTGGCGCTGGCGATTCCTGCGCGATGCGCCGGCCCTCGACCGGCTCGAGCCAGTCGCCCATACCGCCTTTCGCAGCCGCATCGAGACGGCGGTCGTGGACCTCCGCCACCCGCCTTTCGATACCGACCGGTCCCGCTGGACCCACCCGATGGACTACGCCGGCTGCCAGGCATTTGCCCGAACGGCCCGCGAGGGGGACATCGGCGCCATCCGCTACGCGTCGGTACGCGACCCGCGAGCCGGCTGGTGCCTGGCCGTGCTCGACCCGGGCGCCTTCGCCCGCCCGAATCCCCTCGACGGCAACCAGACCTGGTGGCTGGCCGTCAGCGCCCGCGAGGTCGTGTGGCGCCGCCGGCAGGCGTCGCTGGTGGTGGACATGCGTCCCTGGGAAGCGAACCTGGAGCGTCCGCAATGACTCGCCCGATCCTCCGCCTGCTGATTACCCTGTCGATCGTCATCCCGACCGCATCGACGGCCGGCAAGGCCGACGTCGTGTCCGCCGAGGCACACTGCGACGCGCAGCGACGTTGCCGCTTCAACGTCAGCGTCCGCCATGCCGACGAGGGCTGGGGGCACTACGCCGACCGGTGGGACGTGCTGGCGCCGGACGGCACGCTGCTCGGTACGCGCGTGCTGCTCCATCCGCACGAAACCGAGCAACCCTTCACCCGCTCCCTGGACGGTGTCCCGGTTCCGCCCGGCCTCGACCGGGTTCGGCTTCGGGCACACGACAAGGTCCACGGATACGGCGGCGCGGAACTCGACGTATCCCTGCCCTGAGCCCGTGGCGCGGGGTCCGCTCGCCGGTGCAGGCGGCGCGACTCAGTCGTCCATGCGGGTGACGGTCGAGGCGTGTCGCCCGCTGCAGCCGAGGAAGCCGCTGGGCATCACGACCTCGCCCGTGGCGCGCAGGCAGTCCGCATCGACGCGCAACTCGGTCCTGCCCTGGCACAGCAGGCTGTGACGCCAATCGATCACGACCATGTCGCCAACGCGGCGCGCCTCGCCAACCACGTCGCCGCAACCCGCTTCCTGCAGCGCGTAGGTGCCGTCGTCGCGAGCCGTGAAGGTCAGCGTCGATTCGCAGTCGAGGCTCGGCACCTGGTTGTGCCATCGCCCCGCCATGTCGCACGACGACCCTTCCGCCGCCCGAACCGCCGGACGCGCCGGCTGACCCATGCGCAGTCGGGCCAGGCCGGCAAACACACCGTCCGGGTACTGATCCAGGTAGGCCTGGTAGGCCGCTGGCGTATCCATTTCGCGGGCGCCGTCCCACAGGCGCTGCTCCAGTGAGACCGGCGGCTGCGCGGCCGCGTCGTTCCCCTGGCCGGTGCCCGGGGAAGCCCGGTTGAAAACGAAGTCGCCGGTCAGCGACGAGGACTCCCAGGGCACCTGAAGCCCCCGCGACTGATCGGCCACGGCGATGCGAACGCGCTTGAAGACGTCCTCTGCCTTCAGACCGGGCATCTCGAGCGCCTTCAGCAACTCCGCCGTGTAGAGGCCATTGCTGCCCTCCCCGTCGACCGCCACCGAACCGGGTGCCGTGGCATAGGCGATCAGGGTGCCGCGCGCCGCGTCGATGGCCGCCAGGCCAGTGCCTCCGCCCCGCACCTTGCGTTCGAAGGGGTTGTTGCGACAGGCATCGAGAATCACGAAATTGACCCGCGAACGGCTCTGGGCGATCTCGCCCAGCAGGTCGCCCACATCCACCGCTTCGAATCGAAGTGCCGCCTCCGAGTCGATCTGCACGCCGATGGGCAGCAGGTAGTTGCGCCCCTGCGACTGCACGCCATGGCCCGCGTAGTAAAAGAGCGCCGTCGTGTCCTCACCCAGCCGCTGGCTGAAGCCGATCATCGCCCGTTCCATCTCGCGTCGGCTGGCGTCGGTCAGCACACTGACCTCGAAGCCCAGTGCGCTCAGCCGGCTGGCCATGGCGCGAGCATCATTGACCGGATTGGCCAGCGGCGCGCTCGCGTAGGCGGCGTTGCCGATCACGAGGGCCACGCGCCCCCCGGCCAGCGCCTCGCCCCCGGCCATGGCGACCAGTGCCACGAGGCAGGCGCCGATGCCCCGTCGCAGAGCTGCCGCGAACCGCCCCATCATGCGTGCCGGGCCCGCCCCAGCGTGAAATCGAGGCACCGCCGGATCTCGTCCACCCGGAGCAGCCCGCCCGGGCGGACGCGCAGGTCGAGGACCAGGGCGTCGCCCGATTCGCGCACCTCGAGCGCCTCGAGTTCGCCGTAGGCATCCGTCGGGCACTGGCAGCGCCCGTCACGACAGGCGGAGAACGCCGCCAGCAAGGCGTCCCGCGCGGTCCCCACCTGCTCGACCGTAATGGACACGCCGGTTGCCGTCTCGTCGATTCGATAATTCACGTGGTCTCCTTCGCCATCCGCCGGTGGATGCCGGCCCTGCCGATCATATCGAATGGCAGACGAGGCACAAGCGCTGGGGTTCCTGGCGAAGAAAGACCTCGAATGCGACGCCGCCCTCCGCCGGTGGCGAGTCGGTATGGCACGAGCCACACACCACGGTGCGCGCCGGTCCGTAGAGGCGCGGTTCGGCTGCGTCGGGCTGGCCGTCGCCGTTCTGGTCGAAGAACCAGAAGGCCTCGGTGCAACCGTCGGGTTGCGAAAACTCGATGCGCTGCGGCAGGCCGCGCCCGACCGGATGGTGCGACGGCGACGCCGGCTCGGTCGGCGGGGGAGGAACCGTCACCTGGCACTGGGCCTGCGCGCCAGCCGGCTGCAGGGCGGCGCAGGCCAGGACGAGGGCTGCGGACAGGGTGGCCATCCGGCACCGCATCGGGAACGGACGCCATCGACTGGCTGGCGATGAGCAGAAGACCGCTGGCATCTTCCCATTGTAGGGCCCGCCAGCGATCCTGCCGGGCGGCGCTTGAAGCGGGCCGGTATGCCCTCATCTCTGCAGCAGCCCCCCTCACCGGAGAACCTGATGTCCGCCGACAGCCTGATCGTCCCCTGTCCCGCATGCCATGCGCTCAACCGCCTGCCGGAAGCGCGGCTGGCGGACGCACCCAACTGTGGCAAATGCCATCGGCCGCTCTTCGATCGTCGTCCGGTGGCGCTCGACGAGCAGAGCTTCGACCGGCATGCCGGCCGTGGCGACATTCCGCTGCTGGTGGATTTCTGGGCACCCTGGTGCGGTCCGTGCCAGACGATGGCGCCCGCCTTTGGCGAGGCCGCCGGCCTGCTCGAGCCCCGCATCCGACTGGCCAAGGTCGACACCGAGGCCGAGCCCTCGCTGGCCGCCCGGTTCGGCATTCGCAGCATTCCGACGCTAGTGCTGTTCCGGGGCGGGCGGGAGGTCGCCCGGCAGGCTGGCGCGATGAACACGGCAGGCATCGTGCAGTGGGCACGCAGCCACCTCGCCTGACTCCGGGCTGCGCACCGCGGCCGCTCGCCGGGAGCCGATTGCCGATGCGGGATAGAATGGCGCCCCATGTCCCGCGCCCGCGAAACCCTGCAGCACGTCTTCGGCTACCCGAGCTTCCGCGGCGAGCAGGAGGCGGTCGTCGAACATGTGCTGGGCGGCGGCGACGCCCTGGTGCTGATGCCCACGGGGGGCGGCAAATCCCTCTGCTACCAGATCCCGGCCCTGCTTCGCGAGGGTACCGCGATCGTCGTCTCGCCCCTGATCGCCCTGATGCACGATCAGGTCAGCGCCCTGCGCGAGGCGGGCGTCGCGGCGGCCTACCTGAATTCCAGCCTCGACCAGGACGAGGCCTGGGCAATCGAGATGGACCTGCGCGCCGGGCAACTCGACCTGCTGTACGTGGCGCCCGAACGGCTCCTGGCCGGACGGACGCTGTCGATGCTGGAGAGCCTGCACCGGGAGGGCCGCATCGGCCTGATCGCGATCGACGAGGCCCACTGTGTCGCCCAGTGGGGACACGACTTCCGCCCCGAGTATCTCCAGCTCTCGGTCCTGGCCGAGCGCTTCCCGGGTGTGCCCCGCATCGCGCTGACCGCCACTGCCGACGCCCGTGGCCGGGAGGAGATCGCCGAACGCCTGAGCCTGACCGGCGCGCGGCGTTTCATCTCGAGCTTCGACCGCCCGAACATCCGCTACCGGATCGCCGACAAGGACAACCCGCGCAAGCAACTGCTGTCCTTCATCCGTGACGAACACCGTGGCGAGGCGGGCATCGTCTACTGCCTGTCGCGCCGCAAGGTCGATGAGACCGCGGCCTTCCTCGTCGAACAGGGCATTCCCGCCCTGCCCTACCACGCCGGCATGCCGGCCGAAGTGCGGGCCGCCAACCAGCTGCACTTCCTGCGGGAGGAGGCCACGGTCATGGTGGCGACGATCGCCTTCGGGATGGGCATCGACAAGCCGGATGTGCGCTTCGTGGCCCACCTGGACCTGCCCCGCTCCCTCGAAGGCTATTACCAGGAGACCGGCCGGGCTGGCCGGGACGGGCTGCCGGCCGAAGTCATGATGCTGTGGGGGGCCGGCGACGTCGTCCAGCAACGGCGCATGATCGACATGAGCGAGGGCAGCGAGGAGTTCAAGCGGCAGGCCCGCGGGCGCCTCGATGCGCTCGTCGCCCTCGCGGAGGCAACCGGTTGCCGCCGCCAGATGTTGCTCGCCCACTTCGGCGAGGCCTCCGATCCCTGCGGCAACTGCGACACCTGCCTGCAGCCGCCGAGCACCTGGGATGCGACCGAGGCGGCGCGCAAGGCCCTGTCCTGCGTCTACCGGACTGGACAACGCTATGGCGCCGCCTACCTGATCGACGTCCTGCGGGGCGAGGCGACCGAAAAGGTGGCCGAACGCGGACACGAAGCGATCAGCACCTTTGGCATCGGCGCCGACCTCGACGAAAAGAGCTGGAAGAGCGTCTTCCGCCAGCTCGTCGCCCGCGGCCTGCTGTCCGTCGACCACGACCGCTTCAATGCCCTGATGCTGAGCGAGGCGGCGCGGCCGCTGCTCAAGGGCGAGGCGGACTTCCGGATGCGCGAGCCGACGCGTCGCAAGCGGGTCCGCAAGGAGCCCCGCTTCGTCGGCCGCGATGCACGCGACGATGCCCTGTTCGAAGGGCTCCGCCAGTGGCGTGCCGATACCGCGCGGGCGCGCAACGTGCCCGCCTACGTCATCTTCAATGATGCGACCCTGACCGACATCGCCCATGCCCGGCCCTCCAGTCTGGCCGCGCTGTCGTCAATCTCGGGTGTCGGCGACCGCAAGCTGGAAGCCTACGGCGAGCAGATCCTCGCACTGGTCCGCGACGCCACGCCCGACTGAAGCCGCAGCGCCCGGGCCTGGCCGAGCGCCGCCCGTCGGCGCGGAGCCCTCCCCTCATCGTCCGACCTCCTGCGGACCTGCCCGTCATCAGTCTGACTGATTCACACATGGCCACATCACGTCGGCACGACTGTCCGGAAGCACGCCTGAAATCGACCGCTGGCGGGGCATTCCCTGCCCCACATCGGCATCATCGGAGGCCTTCGGCATGTCCCAGGAGCCGACTTGCAGATCCCGCGATGCGTACCTTCGTTCCGGATGGACAACCACACGGCCGTCAGCATGCCGGCTGGCGCGGACGAAGCGCTGGGCAAGCGGCGGCGGTCGGTGGCGGCGCGACCAGCCGACCTGAAGGCGCACACCCGGCGGGCCGGGAAGGGCCGGACGGCATCTGCAGTCCGGCCCGTCTCCCCTTGCCTGGGCCACAATACCCCTTCCCGTGTGCCCAGGAGATCCCATGCCGGAGCGGTCTCGTCGACGCCATGCTCGCGAGGGCTACGCCCCCAACCACGTGCCGCTGCGGGCGCGCATCGCGTACCTGCTCCTGTCCGCCTGCCTGATCGCCTACGGCGGCTACGGTCTCTACGCGAACGACGTGTTCCTGCCCGGCCGTCGGGGGCATGGCATCCACCTGCAGGACGAGCCCGCCTGGCTCATGGTCGGCGCACTGGCCTGTGGCAGCCTGATCATGCTCTCCGTCGTCGTCGATCACTACGACCGGCGCGACAATGAACACCGCTATCGGATGTTCGCCAGTCGCCTCAAGCGGCTGGGCCTCTCTCTCTTCCTCGTCGCGCTTGCCTGGGACGTGGCCCTTCGCTTTACCTCCACCGGAAGTTGACGTTAACGTCAACAACTGCGCAAGTCGCGCCCACCTGCCCTGCTGGAGACCCCGGTGCCCCCGATCGCCAACCCCGACTTTGCGGCCGCCGTGGCGGCGAGCTTCGACCGCCAGAACGCCATGCACCTGATCCGGGCGACGATGCCCCTGATCGAGCATGGCCGTACCGAGATCCACGTACCCCACTGGGACGGGGTCGAACAGCAGCACGGCTTCGTCCACGGCGGCGTGGTCGGCATGATCGCGGACTCCGCCGCGGGCTATGCCGCGATGACCCTGGTACCCGCCACGGCGTCAGTCCTGACGGTCGAGTACAAGATGAATCTCGTGGCGCCGGCCGATGGGGATCGGCTGGTCGCACGCGGCTCGGTGCTTCGCCCGGGCCGCACGCTCATCGTGACGCGGGCCGAGGTGTTCGCGATCGCCAGCGGCCAGGAGACCCTTTGCGCGCTGATGCAGCAGACCATCATGGTGATGCACGGCAAGGCCGAGAAGTAGCCCGCCGCCGGGCGGTGACTCGCCTGCGGCGGCCGGGGCCCGGTATGCTGACGGCCCTTGTCCGCCGGAGTCCGTCCGATGACACCGATATTCGATCGCAAGATGCAGCACGTCGGCTGGGTCGAAGGCCAGAACGTCTTCGATACGCAGATCCAGTGGGTCGCCTTCATCGACCACGACCACCTCTACCATGCGTCGACAATGGTCTGGCTCGGGCCGTGGAACAATGGCGCCCTGCTCGACCGCAACGGCCTGGTCGTCGGCTGGACGCCCGAGCAGTCGCCGCGGGCCCGCCGGGGCCTGCCACCGGGGCGCATGCCGATGCGGCCGCCGATCCCGTTCCGGCCCAAGCGCCCGATTGCGCCGCGGCGGCCCCTGTTTCCGCAGACGCCCTACGAGGAGTGGTCATCGCTCGACTGGGCCGAGTGGCTCGCACTGGGCCTGCCTGACCCGGAGCCCGCACCCGAGCCGGCACGCGACGTCGAAGGCGACGCGACCGGGGCGCCAGCACCCGATCAGGCGGACTGAGCCGACCAGGCCGCCCACCAGGCGAGCGTGTCACGATAGGTGCGCCCCGCCTCGAAACGTGTCCAGGGCCAGTCGCTGCCCCAGATCAACCGCTCCGGCCCGAGGTGCTCCGCCAGCCGCACCGCCAGGGGCAGGAGGGCCCCCCCGTAGTCTGCGGCGGCCAGGTCACCCGCGAAGCGATAGGGCGCACTGAGCTTCACCATCAGTCGCTCGGGCGGGGTCGCCAGCAGGGGCGCGAGGGCCTCATCCGGGTCCGACCACCCCGACGCGGGCAAGCCGAAGTGGTCCACCACCACCGTCCCGACCTGCGCGATCAGGGCAGGCAGAAAGGCACCAAGACGCGCCCGCTCGAGGTGGAGCTCAATGTGCCATCCACGGTCCGAGAGGTGGCGCAGGTGCGCGCGCCAGGCGGGCGACGCCAGGTCGGGCAGCGCAGCGCCGACGAGGTTGAGCCGCATGCCGACGACCCCCCCGTCCGCCAGTCGCTGCACCGTCTCGAGGGAGGTCGCGGGCGAGGTCATGGCGACGCCGCGATAGAGCAGTTCCGAGGTCTCCCGCGCCGTGGCCAGGGCCTGCAGCAGATAGCCGTTGTCCTCCCCCAGAAAGCTCGGCTGCACGAGGATCGCCCCGTCCATGCCATGGGCGCGGAGCAGCATGTCGAGTGAGCCAAGCGGTGCTGCCCTGCTCGGCGTGTAACGACGTCCAGCAACCATCGGCTGCGCCAGGTCGAAGACATGGACGTGGCCGTCGTAGCGCCCCGCAGGCGCGCCCATCAGGTTTGCGGCACCACCGAATTCCAAGATCACTCCCGATTGACTTATCTCTAGTTTTATACTTCTATATAGAACTATACACCAACACAAACAAACACGAGCCCTGCCATGAGCGCACTCGCCGGAGACAGCCGCCTTCCCCGCTATCAGCGCCTTGCCGATGCCCTGCGCGCCCGCATCGTCGACCGCAGCTGGAAGCCCGGCGACCGTATCCCGTCGGAGAACGTGATCGCCGAGCAGTTCGGCATCGCGCCAGGCACCGCGCGTCAGGCGCTCGCTGCCCTGGTGGATGAAGGGCTGCTCGAGCGACAGCACGGCCGCGGCACCTTCGTTCGCCGCCCCAGCTTCGACCAGAGCCTGTTCCGCTTCTTCCGCTTCAGCGGAGCCGCTGGTGAGCGGGTCATTCCAGAGAGTCGCATCCTGCGTCGCGCCGTCGAAGTGATGCCGAGCGAGGTCGCGCGCCAGCTGGGCCTCGCCGAAGGCAGCGAGGGCATCGCCATGGACCGGCTCCGCCTGATCGACGGCGCACCGATCCTCGCGGAACAGATCTGGCTGCCCCTGCCCCGGTTCCAGCCCTTTCTGGAGATCGACCCGGCTGGCATCGGACCGCTGCTCTACCCGATATACGACGCGAGCTGCGAGCAGACCGTGGCCCGCGCCGAGGAGTCGCTCACGGCGGAGGCCGCCGACGCCACCCTCGCGCGCCTGCTCCGGGTCACCCCCGGAACGCCCCTGATCGTCATCGACCGACTCGCCCGCGACTATGCCGGCGACGCCCTCGAATGGCGCCGCAGCCGGGGCCCTGCCGAGCGCTTCCGCTATCGCACCGAGATCCGCTGACGACCACCCCAGAACGACACACCAGAACCATCAGGAGACACCATGTCGATTTTCCGCACCCTCGCCTTCACCGTCGGAGCCGCGCTGTTCGCCGCTGGCGCGGCCCAGGCCGACCCCACTGTCGTGCGCATCGCCAGCCATGTATCGGAATTCTCGCCGCTGCACGCCCAATCGAAGCTTTTTGCCGACGAGATCGGCAAGCGTCTGCCCGGCCAGTTTGAGTTCCAGCTCTTCCCGAGTGGCCAGCTCGGCAAGGAGGGGGCGCTGCTCACCAACCTGCAGGCCGGTTCGATCGAGATGGTCAACATTGCTTCCGGCGTGCTGAAGCTCGACAAGAAGATCGGTGTATTCGATCTGCCCTGGCTCTTCTCGGACCGGGCGCACGTGCAGCGGGCGATGAAGGCCGGCCTCGAGGACGCCATCCGCGCGCGCATCGAGGCCGTCGGTCAGGTGAAGGTGATCGGCGTGTATGAGAACGGCTTCCGCCACGTCATGAACGGCCGCCGGGCCATTCACAAGCCGGAAGACCTCGAGGGCCTCAAGATCCGCATCTCGGGCGGCAAATTCCGCCAGGCCGTCTTCAAGGACATGGGCGCGACGCCCCAGAGCGTACCCTGGGGCGAGACCTTCACGGCCCTGCAGACCGGCGTCGTGGATGGCGCCGAGGCGGCGACCTATGGCTTCTACGAGCAGAAGCACTTCGAGGCGGCGGGCCACCTGAGCCTGACCAGCCATGTCTACACGCCTTCGTTCCTGATGATGTCCCAGGCCTTCTACGACAGCCTGACCGACGAACAGCGCGCCGTCTTCGTCGCCGTCGGTCGCGAGATCACCGACCGGGCCTACGCCGTCGCCGCCGAACTCGAGGCCCGCTATTTCGACGAGATGAAGGCCCGGACCGCCATCAACTCGGTCGACCTGCCAGCCTTCCAGGCTGCCACCGCACGCACGCACGAGCGCTATGAGGCCGACTTCGGCGACGAGTACCTCGTCTTCGTGCGCAACACCGCCCAGGCCCGCTGATGCGCTGGCTGGACCGCCTCGTCGGCGCCCTCGCCGTGGCGTGCTTCGGTCTCTCGGCCGCGTTGGTGTGCATCAACGTCTTCTATCGCTATGTCGTGCTCGGCTTCCTGCGCAAGGCGGGGCGCGACAGCGCGTGGATCGGGTCGGTCTACGACTGGAGCGACAGCCTGCTGTCGCCGCTGACGGCCACCGCGGACGAGCTGCCCGGGCTGCTGCTGGTCTGGATCACCTTCCTCGGCGCCTACCTGGCGATGCGCCGCAGCGGCCACATCAGCTTCGACCTGCTGGTCGAGAAGCTGCCCGCGTCCGCCGGGCGCATCGTGCGCGGCGGGGTCGCGGCCGGCATCATCGCCTTCCTCGGCATGGTCGTGTTCGAGGGCATCCGGATGATTCGCGTGTCGGGTGCCACCGAGATCGAAACGGCCGAGATCGCCCAGGGTTGGTTCATGGTGGCGGTACCGCTCGCCGCGAGCCTGATGCTCGTCGCCAGCGTCGCGGCCCTTGTCCGGGCCTGGCGCGCAAACGGGAGGACCCGCTAATGGCCTGGGGCGTCGTCGGACTGCTCTTCCTCCTGATCGCGTTCGGCATGCCCATCGCGTTCGCGCTGATGGTCGCTGCCGCGACCGCGATGCTGATCGCCGGCGTGGACCTGATCATGGTGCCGATCCAGCTCTTCTCCGGCGTCAACAAGGTCATTCTGCTCGCCATCCCGCTGTTCATCTTCATGGGTGAGCTGATGGGCGCGACCTCGATCTCGGACCGAATCATCACCCTCGCGCGGGCCCTCGTCGGCTGGATCCGGGGCGGCCTCGCCCACGTGAACGTCGTGACCTCGATGTTCATGGCGGAGATGTCCGGCTCCGCCGTCGCCGACGCCGCCGTGATGAGCAAGGTCTTCGTGCCGAGCATGGAGAAGCAGGGCTACCCGCGCGCGTTTGCGGCGGCCGTCACGGCAACCAGTGCCACGCTCGGGATCATCATCCCGCCGTCGATCCCGATGGTGCTCTACGGCGTGACCACCAACACCTCGATCAAGGACCTCTTCATCGCGGGCATCGTGCCCGGCCTGCTGCTGGGCGCCGCCTTCATGATCACCAGCTACCTGTTCGCGCGGCGGGAGGACTATCCGACCGACGCGCGCTTCGAATGGCCCCGGCTCGGACAGTCGCTGCGACAGGCCGTGGTGCCCCTCCTGATCCCGGTGATCGTCGTCGGCGGCCTGATTGGCGGCTTCGTCACCCCCACCGAGGCCGCCGCCCTCGGCGTGGTGTGCGCCCTGCTCTTCGGTACGGTACTGCACCGCGACCTCGACCTCGGTCGCATCTACGGGCTGATGCTCGAAACCGTCCGCCAGACCTCGGTGGTCATGATGATCATCGCCGGCTCCGCCGTGCTCGGCCAGTTCCTGGCCAACGAGCGACTGCCCCAGCAGGTCGCCGAAGGCCTCGGCGGCATCACCGACAGCACGGTGCTGCGGCTCCTGCTGATCAACGGCTTCCTGCTCCTGCTCGGCATGTTCCTGCATGCCTCGGCGGCCATCATCGTGGTGGTGCCCATGCTGATGCCCCTGGCCGTCGAAATGGGCATCGACCCGGTGCATTTCGGGGTGATCGTCTGCCTGAACCTGGGCATCGGCCAGCAGACCCCGCCGGTGGCCTCCGTTCTGCTCACGGTGTGCTCGACCACCGGCCTGCGCATCGAGCAGGTCATGGGCTATGGCAAGTGGTTCATCCTGGCCATGTTCATCGTGCTGCTGGTCGTGACCTTCATGCCGGTGACGGCCCTCGGCCTCGTCTGAGGCGGCTCAGGGCTCGCTGGCGGCGACGGTCGCCGCCAGCGTGTCCGCCGCTCGCAGCGGCGGGCTGTCCCGGTGGCGGACCATCAAGGTGGGCACCCGCGCCAGCGGCGCCGGCACCCGCGTGAGCACCACCTGTCCGCCATGGCGTGACTGCTCGATCACCCGGCGCGGCAACAGGGTCCAGCCGACCCCGGCGCCAACGCAGCCGAGAATGCCCTCGAGGGTCCCCATCTCCATCACCTGGCTGGCCGACTGGCCGAGCTGACGCTGCCATTCGATGGCCCGCGCCCGGTAGGCGCAGCCGGCACGGAACAGGATCAGCGGCAGCCCGGCCGGCCCGCCCATGCTGGCGCACACCAGTTCTTCCTCGGCGACCGTCTCGCACACCAGCCGGGCATCCTCCAGCGGCCCCGCCACGAAAGCGCAGTCGAGCCGGTGCGCAAGCACGCCATCCACCAGGGCCTGGCTGGTATCGGTGACGATGCGCAGCTCCACCCCCGGGTGCAGCTCACGCAGGCGCATCAGGCCCCGGGGCAGGTGCAGCGCCGCGAAGGTCTCCATCGAGCCAATGCGCAGCTCGCCCGTCTCGGCGCCCACCTGCCGCACGGCCGCTGCCGTCTGGCGTTCCAGCTGCAGCATCCGGTCGGCATAGTCGAGCAGCACGCGGCCCGGCGGCGCCAGCTCGAGTCCGCGACCCTTGCGGAAGAACAGGGTCGTCCCCAGTTCCTCCTCCAGCCGGCGGATGCGGGTGGTGACGTTGGACTGGACCGTGTTGAGGCGTCGGGATGCCGCCAGCACACCCCCTTCCTCGACCACGGCCTTGAATGTGCGCAGGGCAACCAGCTCCATAATCCATTCTCCAATCCAGAATGCTTTGTTCTTTATTATTCGATTGTATAGATAGCACAACTGTCTTACCTTCGGGCCATCGCTCCCGATCAAGCCACCATGCCCGCCACCCACCCCTCCCGCCGCCAGGTCCTCACCGCCGGCATCGTCAGCCTCGTCCTGTGCATGGGCATCGCGCGCTTTGCCTACACGCCCCTGCTGCCCCTGATGCAGCAGCAGGCGGGTCTCGGTGCGGCCGAGGGGGGCTGGCTGGCCGCCTGGAACTACGCCGGCTACCTGTGCGGCGCACTGTTTGCGTCGAGCGTGTCGGACCTGGTCCTGAAAGACCGGCTGTACCGGGTCGGCATGGTCGTTGCAGTCCTGTCCACCGCCGCCATGGGCCTCTCGGATTCGGTGGTCTGGTGGAGCACCTGGCGCTTCATCGCGGGCCTCTCGAGCGCGGCAGGCATGCTGTTCGGCACCGGGCTGATCCTCAACTGGCTGATCCGCCATGACCACCGGCCGGAGCTGGGCATCCACTTCGTCGGCATCGGCCTCGGTATCGCTGCCTGCGCGCTGATGGTGTCGCTGATGACCCGATGGCTGGACTGGCACGCCCAGTGGTACGCCTTCGCCCTCGCGGGCCTGATCCTGCTCGGCCCGGCGCTCTATTGGCTGCCCAGGCCGGACACCAGCGGGCTGACCCATGCCGGGCGCCCGATGCCGGACGCGCCGCCCTCGCCCCTCTTCATGCGGGTCTTCATGGCCGCGTACTTCTGCGCCGGCGTCGGCTACGTGGTGAGCGCGACCTTCATCGTCGCCATCGTAGACCGCCTGCCGGGCCTCGCCGGCCAGGGCTCTCTGGTGTTCCTCGCGATCGGGCTGTCGGCCGCCCCGGCCTGCATCCTGTGGGATCTGGTGGCCCGACGGATCGGCATGCTGAACGCCCTGCTCGCGACCTCGACCGTGCAGATCGCCGGCATCCTGATGCCGCTGGCCGGCGGCCTCACGGCGGCTCTGGCGGGCGCCGTCCTGTTCGGGGTCACCTTCATCGGCCTGGTCAGCCTCGTGCTGACCATGGCCGGGCGCTACTTCCCGACCCGCCCCGCCAAGATGATGGGCAGGATGACCATCGCCTACGGGGTCGCCCAGATCATCGCCCCGGCGATCACCGGCTGGATCGCCGAACGGGCGGGCAGCTACGCGGGTGGCCTCTACCTGGCGGCCGCCGTGATGGTCGTCGGGAGCCTGCTGCTGCTCGCCCTGAAGTTCGTCGAAACCCGCGACGCCCAATCGGACGCCCGCCCGAATCACGCCTAAGGAGATTCCTGCCATGTGGCCCGACCGCCGCCTGATCGACCGGCTCGGCATCGAGCACCCCCTCCTGCTGGCGCCAATGGCGGGCGCGGGCGGGTCCGCGATGGCCATCGCGGTCGCCCAGGCCGGCGGCCTGCCGTCCCTCCCGTGCGCGATGCTCGACGGCACCGGGATCGCACGCGACGTGGCAGCCGTCCGCGCCGGAACGTCCGCTCCGCTGAACCTGAACTTCTTCTGCCACCCGCCGCAAGCCGACGACATGCCGCGCCAGCGTGCCTGGCGCGAGCGCCTCGCTCCCTACTATCGCGAGCTCGGCCTGGATCCGGCCGTCGAGGCGACCGCCCCCAACCGCAGCCCGTTCGACGCGTCATCCTGCGCGCTGGTCGAGTCCCTCCGGCCCGAGGTGGTGAGCTTCCATTTCGGCCTGCCATCGGCCGACCTGCTCGCGCGGGTCAAGGACAGCGGCGCCGTCGTGCTGGCCTCGGCCACCTCTGTGGCCGAGGCGCGCTGGCTCGAGCAGCACGGCTGCGACGCCGTGGTCGCCCAGGGCGCGGAGGCCGGCGGCCATCGCGGCATGTTTCTCGAGGTGCACCCGGAGACGCAGCAGAGCACGCTGGCGCTGTTGCCAGCGGTGGTGGACGCGGTGGGGGTGCCGGTCATTGCCGCCGGCGGCATCGGCGACGGACGGGGCATCGCGGCCGCACTGGCGCTGGGCGCTGCGGCGGTCCAGGTGGGCACGGCCTACCTGCTCGCGCCCGAGTCGCTGATCTCGCCGCTGCACCGGGCGGCGCTGGTGGCGGCGGATGCCCCCACCACGCTCACGAACCTGTTCTCGGGCCGCCCCGCACGCGGTCTCGTCAATCGCTTGATGCGTGAGCAGGGCCCGCTGCGCGACGACCTGCCGCCCTTCCCGACCGCAGGCCGCGCCCTGGCCCCGCTCAAGCAGGCCGCCGAGGCCCTCGGGCGAGCGGATTTCTCATCCCTGTGGGCGGGCGAGGCCTATCCGCTGGCCCGCGAGGAAGGCGCCGCGACGGTCACGCGGCGCTTGATCACGGAAACTCGCGAGGCCCTCTCCCGCCTCAGTCGAGGGCCAGCTGGAGCTTGATCCACACGGTCCTGCCCGGCTCGTTCACCCGGACGCTCTGCTCGTAGCCCGGAATCGCGGCACTGCTGCGGGAGATGTGCTCGGCGTAGCTCTTGTCGAACAGGTTGTCCACGCCGGCCGTCAGCGTCACGCCTTTGCGCGGCCGGTAGCCCGCATTGAGCGAGAACACGCCGAAGCCGGCCGTGTCGCCGATGTCCTGGCCAACGATCGTGCCGCTGCCCGGTGCCGACCGGTCCTGCGACGCCACCATTCGCAGCAGGCCACCCAGGGTCCACGGACCCGCCTCGTACGCAAGGCCCAGGCGACCTTCGAAGGGCGGCATCTGGCCGAGGGGCCGGTCATCGGTGTCGTTCTCGCCGTGAACCCAGGCCAGCGTCGCGGAGCCGGTCCAGGCGGCCGCGAACCGCCACGCGAGATCGGCCTCCAGACCCCAGCTGCGGGCGTCGATGTTGCGGGCGTCGACCGCATAGGCACTGACCTCGGGCAGCGTCTCGACCAGGATGTAGTCCCGGTGGCGGGCGACGAAGGCCGACAGCGAGGTCGACACGGCCCCCGCCCTATGCAGCCAGCCCACGTCGAGCTGCGTGGTCTTCTCGGGATCGAGGTCGAAGGTGCTGACCATGCCCGTCATCATCATGCTGGTTGCCGCCGGATTGCGGGTGCGCTCCCAGTAGTCGGCCGCGCGCTCGGCATGGCCCAGTCCGACGTAGGCCGTGTCTCCATCGGACACGGCGTGCTCCCAGCGCACGAAGCCGGAGCGCAGCGAATCGGTGAGCTCGCTGCCGCGGGTGGTCTTGCCCGTGCGCAGGTCCTCGGCGGTGCTTCGGTCGAGGCGCAGGCCCGAGGTCAGCACGTGGCCGGCGTCGGTCACGTGCTTCAGTTCCGCAAACAGCCCGACATTGCGAAAGCGCATGTCATCGACGCGGTCGAGCGCCTCGTAGTCCGGTGCGTCCGCCACGCTGCGGGCTGAGCGCAGCGCGTGCGCGTTGGTCTGGATGTCGCTGCCGATGTCCAGCTCAGTGGCTTCGCCGAGGGGCAACGTGGCCATCAGCCGACCGCCCCGGGTGAGGCGATCCGGGTTGCTCACCGCGTAGGCCGTGCCGGCCTCGCGCAGCGAATAGTTGTCCATCACGTGGTCCACATGGTTGCGAT
The DNA here is from genome assembly GCA_050303815.1 of Rhodocyclaceae bacterium. Classification (GTDB taxonomy): domain Bacteria; phylum Pseudomonadota; class Gammaproteobacteria; order Burkholderiales; family Rhodocyclaceae; genus Cognatazoarcus. Next base: position 26,902 of record JBNLCM010000016.1, on the reverse strand, counting down.
AGACCTGCGCCTCGATGGCGCGCAGCCAGGGCGCGACGTTGGCCTTGCGGATGCTCAGGCCGATGTTGCTGCGGTCGAACTTCACGCCATCCATCGCCCGGTCGGCATAGCGTGCCTCGCCATCGCTGGCGGCCAGCGTCAGCTCGAGCCGGGTGTCCCGGTCGGGCGTCCACCCCAGCGCCAGCTGTGTGCTCCAGCGCGTATAGGCGGCATGTACGGCGTTGCCGTCGCCATCGTCGTAATCGTTGGCGTCGCTGCGGGTCGCCGAGGCGTCGGCGTAGAAGCCCGGCGTCCCGGCCTGGACGGTCAGCACCTGGTCATTGCGACTCGCATTGCCCAGCAGCAGGCTCAGGTCACCCCGGGCGCCCGGCACATCGAAGACCGGCTTGCGGCGCTCGAACCGGACCAGCCCAGCGCTGTTGCCCGGCCCGTGCCTGACGCTCTGGGGGCCCTTCAGGACGGTGACGAGGTCATAGGCCTCGGGGAAGACGTAGGCGGTGGGCGGATCCATCCGCATGCCGCAGCCCCCCAGGATGGTCTCCCCATCGAGCAGCACGCCGAGGCGGGAGGCTGCCATGCCGCGCAAGACCGGATCCCCGTCGGTTCCGCCCTTGCGGACCACCGAGAAGCCGGGGATGCTCTTCAGCATGTCCGCACCATCGTGGGCCGGAACCGGCTGACGGGGGGCTTTCGGGTCGGTGGTCACGACGAGGGCTTCTTCCATCGGGGGCGCCGTCACCACCACCGGGGCCAGGGTCAGTTCATGCTGGGCCAGCGCGTGCGGGCCCAGGGCCAGCGCCAAGGCGCCGGCCAGGAGTCGATTGTCGATCATTGCAGTAGTCGTCCGGATGCGTCACGGCACGACGCACCCAGCCGGGGCGTCGGCGCCAGGGGCCGTGCCATCACCCGATGCAGCGGGTGACCGCACGACACGGCGGAGGGCAGCGCGGTCCGGGACGCAGGCTCACCGCCGCGTCGGCCGCCCGACACGGGAGCAGCGGACAGCCACGGAGCACAGGCAGGGCGCGTTCGGACCTAGCCGACCGCGGGCGGTGCGCGGGGGAGCGAAGGGGCCCACGGCGCCGTCACCATGACGGGCGCGGCGGGCGGCGGGCAGCGCTCGGCATGCGCAGGCAAGGCCAGCGCCACGTGAGCGCTCACGGCAGGCAGGCCGAACGAGCCCGCATGGGTCAGGCAGTAGCCGCAGAAGCCGTGCAGCAGCGAACCGCCCTCGGGGGACGACGGCGGGGCAGGCGTGCCACCGACGCCGCCACTGAAGCAGACGTCGAGCGGCACCAGCCGCCCCTGCGCGGCCAGCGCCTGCGACACCGTCGGCGCGAGCGCGCCGAGCAGCATGGCCACGAGGGCCAGCCACAGGCCGATGCGATGGCGCACGGCCGTCATGCCGGGTGCCTCGAGGTGCTGTCGTGGGCAGGGCTGCGAGTCATGGTCGGGCCCGATAATCGTCCCGCCAGGCACCGCAGATGTTGAGCCAGATCAAGGTTTGGCCGACTCATGGGCCATCGAGCCATGATCGGGCACCGGTGCCGCGCTCAGCGCGCGGACCGGCGCGCGGACCGGCACGTGGCTGCCGTCGGACAGCTCGAGCACGAGCTCGACGGTCTGTCCCGCCGCCAGCGGCGCGACCAGCTCCATCAGCATCACGTGCAGCCCGCCGGGCTGAAAGCGAACGGCACTGCGGGCCGGAATCTCGACCGCGTCAACCGGACGCATCCGCATCACGTCGCCGTCGCGCAGGTGGTCGTGCAATTCGGCGCGCCTGGCGACCGGCGTGCGGGCGCCGACGATGGTCAGCGACGCATCGCCCGGATTGGAGACCTGCATGAACGCCGCCGTATTGCGGGCAACCGGTGGCATCTCGCGTACGTAGGCGCCTTCGACGGTGAGCGTGCCGGCCCAGGCGGACCCGGCGAGCAGCAGAGCAAGGCCTGCGGACAGGCGACACGCAAGCGGGTGGATAGGCATGGTGGCAGCTCTCCTTCGGGGCGCGGGGCTCAGCTGCCCGGCGTCTGGCTGGTGAAAATGAAGGGACGGACGTAGCGGGTGCCGTCCCGCACGAACTCGACCCGGGCCTCCCATGTCATGTCGCCGCTCACGCACAGGGACAAGGCCGCCTCCCCCGCGAAGACCAGAGCGCCGGTCGGCTCGAGGCGGACCCGGTTGGGCACCATCTTCATCGAGGTGCCGTTGAAGTCGACGATCGGCTCGCGCACCCCGGCATCACTGACCCGCAGGTGCAGGGACAGCGTGGCGGCCGCGGCGATCGGCCGCGGGCCGATCTCGAATCGCAGGGTTCCGCCGCCCGGAAGGCGCTCGCTGCACGGACCCTGGTTCAGGTCGCAGGTGGAGGTTGGCAGCACCACCTCGGGCAGGGGGCGCGCCGCCCAGATCCAGCCGACCGTGAGGGCGATCAGCATCGCGCTGATCACCAGGGTGATGCGGACCCACTGGGATGGCCCGAAGGCTAGCGGCGGATTGCAGAGAGCTGTCATGGTTTTCGGCCGCGCGGCGGCACGGTGATCCTCACCGCACCGCCCCGCCAGCCCGACGTATCGCGATGACTGCAGCGTACGCGCGCCACCCCGGAGCCCGAATTGACTCGAGTCAAGTCTTTTTGAAGCGGCCGCGAGGAACATGCCCAGCGAGTTGCCGTGTGCCCCGCGGGGCAGATGCAGCACGGCAATCATCCAGAGCCTGGCTCATGCACATGGGAGAACCTCAGATGAAAACCAAGTTGAAGCAGGTCACCGGCGCGGTGCTTGCTGCGGGTCTCGGACTCGCTGCCGCCTCGTCGGGCTTCGCAGCAGAATCGCTGCAGGACGTGATGAAGCGCCGCGGGCTGTCGCAGCAGGATCTGCTCGCCGCAGCCAAGACCTATACCCCGTCGGGCAAGCGCGATGAGTTCATCGCCTTCAGCTCGGGTGGCCAGAGCGGCCAGATCATCGTCTACGGGGTGCCGTCGATGCGCATCCTCAAGTATCTGGCGGTGTTCACGCCCGAGCCCTGGCAGGGCTACGGCTTTGACGAAGAGTCCAAGGCGGTGCTGGCCCAGGGCCGCATCGACGGCAAGGACATCACCTGGGGCGACACCCACCACCCGGCGATCTCCGAAACCGAGGGCCAGTACGACGGCCAGTTCCTGTTCATCAACGACAAGGCCAACCCCCGCCTGGCCGTGGTCGACCTGCGCGACTTCGAGACCAAGCAGATCGTCGTGAACCCGATCTACAAGTCGGAGCACGGTGGCGCCTTCGTGACGCCGAATGCCGAGTACGTGATCGAAGCCGCCCAGTATCCGGCTCCGCTGGCCAATCAGAAGTTCGTCCCGCTCGAAGAGTTCAACGAGAGCTATCGCGGTGGCGTGACCTACTGGAAGTTCGACCGCGAGCACGGCCGCATCAAGCCCGAGGAGTCTTTCTCGGTCGAGTTGCCGCCCTACTCCCAGGATCTGTCGGACGCGGGCAAGGGTCCGTCGGACGGCTGGAGCTTCACCAACTCGTTCTGCTCCGAGCGCTATGTGGGTGGCATCGAGAAGGGCCGTCCGCCGTATGAAGCCGGTTGCTCCGCCAAGGACACCGACTACATGCAGATGATCAACTGGAAGAAGGCCGCCGAGCTGGTCAAGGCCGGCAAGGCCACGAAGGTGAACGGCCACAACCTGATCACCATCGACACCGCCGTCAAGGAAGGCATCCTGTTCCTGATTCCGGAGCCCAAGTCGCCCCATGGCGTCGACGTGACCCCGGACGGCAAGTTCATGATCGTCTCCGGCAAGCTCGACACCCACGTGTCGGTCTACAGCTTCGACAAGATCATGGGCCTGATCAAGGCCGGCAAGTACGAGTCCACCGATCCGTATGGCATCCCGGTGCTGTCCATGAAGGAATCGCTCCACACCCAGGTGGAACTCGGTCTCGGCCCCCTGCACACCCAGTACGACTCGAAGAAGTGCGTGGCCTACACCTCGCTGTACGTGGATTCGCAGGTCGCCAAGTGGGACTTCTGCGAAGGCAAGGTGCTCGACAAGCTGTCGGTGCATTACAACATCGGCCACCTCTTCTCGATGGAAGGCGACTCGGTCAATCCCCAGGGCAAGTACCTGATCGCGCTGAACAAGCTCTCGATCGACCGCTTCAACCCGGTAGGCCCGCTGCATCCGCAGAACCACCAGCTCATCGACATCAGCAACGACAAGATGCAGCTGCTCTACGACATGCCGCTGCCGCTGGGCGAGCCCCACTACGCGGTGGGCATTTCGGCCGACAAGCTGAAGCCGGCCGTCCGCTACAAGGTGGGCACCAACAGCCGCACCGACTCGGTCAGCCCGGGCAAGACCCGCGCCGGCCAGGAAAGGGTGGTTCGCGATGGCAACAAGGTGGAGGTCTTCGCCACCCTGATCCGCTCGCACATCACGCCGGAAACCATCGAGGTCGAGAAGGGTGACGAGGTCACGATCTGGCTGACCAACCTCGAGCGCGCCCAGGACGAGACCCACGGCTTCACGGTCTCGACCTTCAATACCCACGCCTCGATCGAGCCGGGCAAGACCGTATCGGTGAAGTTCACCGCCGACAAGGAAGGCGTCTATCCCTACTACTGCACGGAGTTCTGCTCGGCGCTGCACCTGGAGATGCAGGGCTATCTGCTGGTCAAGCCGAAGGGCTACGTGGCCAAGGCCGGTTCGCTCGCCGTGTCGGACTACACCGAGGACGACTACAAGAAGACGCTCAAGAAGGTGGCCGACACCCAGGCCGTGATCGACCAGGTGGTGGGCTACATCACCGGCGTCAACTACAAGGACTTCCCGGATGTCGTGGCAATGATGGACGACGCGGTGGACCAGCTCAACCGCACCAAGGAAGCCAAGGCCAAGTCCGACGAAGCCGCTGCCAAGAAGGACTGGGAGCAGGCGAACCTGTGGGCCGAGCAGGTCTGGCAGTACCAGGTGAAGGCCGCAGACCTGGGCATCCGGGCCAAGACCTATCTCGAGCAGAACGGCGCCAAGCCGATCAAGTAACGCGGGAATCCAGACAACAGGTGTGCTTTTCGGGGGAGCGCATGGCGTGCTCCCCGCTTTTTTTAGGGACGGGAATAACCATGATGAAAGTGACCTCTTTTGCCGTGCTCGCCACCTTGCTGGCTGCGCCGGCTTTCGCGATGGACGGCGCCGCACTCTACAAGGACAAGACCTGCAATGCCTGCCATGGCCCCCAGGGCAACAAGCCGCTGATGCCGGACTACCCCAAGATCGCCGGCCAGAACGCGGACTATCTCGAGCGCCAGATGCTCGACATCAAGAGCGGCGCGCGCAACAACGGCAACACGGCCGCCATGAAGGGTGTCATGCATCTCGTGTCCGACGAGGAGATCAAGGTACTGGCTGAATACATCGCCTCGCTCGCGCCCTGACGCGATCTCCGGGCGCCCTTGATGACAGTCAAGGGCAGCCCGCCCACCGAACGCTAATTTAGCAATTACTGATTCTGACCCACGGGGAATGAAACGATGAAACAGCTACTGATCGCCGCCGCCCTCGCCCTGCTGGCCGTCGGGCCCGCCACCGCCGGCAAGCCCGCGCCGAAGACCCAGGGCATCGAGGCCGAGGGCTACAAATGGAACGCCCAGGAGGGCGAGAAGATCGAGGCCCTGAAGCTCACCGGCAACCTCGAGAACGGCGAAGAGGCCTACGAGGTCTGCGGCGCCTGCCACCTGCCCTCCGGCGCAGGACGGCCCGATGGCACCTTCCCGCAGCTCGCCGGCCAGCACTCGACCGTGCTGATCAAGCAGATGGCCGACATCCGCGCCGGCCTGCGCGACAACCCCACCATGTACCCCTTTGCCGCCACCCTGATCGACCCGCAGGAGCTGGCCGACGTCGCTGCCTACATCCAGAGCCTGTGCATCCCGAACGCCCACGGCCAGTACGAGGACGCCGACAAGATGATCCAGGTCGCCCTCGGTCGCGACCTCTACCAGAAGCAGTGCCAGGAGTGCCACGGCGCGAACGGCGAAGGCGACAAGGAGAAGTTCTATCCGGTGATCGCGGGCCAGCACTACAAGTACCTGCTGCGCCAGATGACCGAAATCCGCGATGGCAAGCGCCGCAATGCCAACCCGGACATGGTCAAGGTGATCAAGCCCTACACCGACCAGCAACTGGTGGCGATCTCCGCCTACCAGGCCAGCCTCAAGATGCCTGGCCAGATGTGCAAGGACTGACGGACGCGTTTACCCGCGGGGCCTCGCCCCTTGGCCGGCCCCGCACCCCCTGACCCGGCGACTCATCCCCTTGTCGCCGGGTCACCTCCGACCCCAGACCGAGAGGACGGAACCACAATGCAAGCCCCGACAACCCCAACCGCCAGCGCCACGAAGCAGACCCGCATCGTCCAGCTGCTGACCTTGCTGGCGCTGGTGCTGATGGTCGCCGCCTACTTCACGCCCGCCTGGTGGGTGGCCCTGACCGCACCCAACTACCCCAAGGACGCCTTCCCCGACGGCATCCGGATCCACTTCCATTTCACCGGCGTCCATAACGGCTGCAGCACCCCGCCCAAGACCAGCCAGCTCGCCAACGAGACGATGCAGGAGGATCTGGGCTCCCAGACCGAGCGCTACAACCCGGTCCTGGCCGCCAAGAAGCAGCAGCAGAGCAGCGCCGGCAAGGCAGAAGCGCTGGACTGCGTGCATGAGATGAACACCATCAACCACTACGTCGGGATGCACCCGATCGGCATCGGGGCGCCGGTCGAGCGCCAGGTGTCGCGCTACGTGTTCGGCTTCTTCTCGGTGCTGCTGCTCGGCTTCCTGACCACCCGCCGCGCGCTGCGCCTGAAGGTGCTCGGCGCGGGCTTCGCTGCCGTCGCGGCGTGGATGATCGGCGAGCTCTATGTCATGGGCAGCCTCGGCACCTTCGTCGAGGGCTACAAGACCGCCGCCGGCGCCTTCTTCCGCGAGCCCGAGCGCATCGCCGCCTGGGGCGAGACCCTGCGTACCGTGACGAGCGGCGTGGCCGTGGCACTGATCGCGGCCATGGTCGTCATCCTCGCCGGCGTGGCGAAGTGGCCTCGGTTCTCCCTGCTGCTGGCCCTCGTGCCCGCCCTGCTGCCGATCTACTTCGTCCTCGACTATGCCGGCTGGCTCTGGTTCTTTGGCCACAACCTGCACCCGTGGGGCGCCTTCACGGTCAAGCCCTTCATGCCCACCGTCTTCGGCGAAGGCAAGGTCGCCCAGTTCTCCACCTACTCCTATCCCTACTGGGGCTACCTGCTCGTCGTGCTCACGATGCTGAGTCTGCTGCTCGCGCTGCTGATCCGCCGCAAGCAGATGCGCGAAGGGACGGCCGAGTGATGAGGCCCCGGCGCATCGCCTCGCTGCTGGCGCTGGCCATTGCCCCCCTCCTGCCGCTGTCCGGCGCCCAGGCCGACATCGATGGCGTGCTGAAGCTGCTGCAGGAGAGCGGCATGGACATCACGCCAAAGGACGAAGCGCCGCTGACGCTGCCCGACACGGCGGACAACGGCGAAGCGCCCCGCGCCGACCGCAGCGCCTTCCCCGGCAGCACGATGGGACGTGACGCGGCCCCCAGCGCGGCAGCGGACACCTGGGGCGACGCGCGCCAGCGCGTGCCCCGGCCGCAGGCGCCGAACCGGACCGACCTGCCCTGGTTCCAGACCCTGGTGGACGAGACGCCCGACGGCGCCACGCTGCGACCGCCCCCCGGTCGCTACGCCGGACCGGTGGTGATCCACGCCGGCATCACCATCGAGGGCGACGGTGTCGTCATCGACGGCGGCGGCAAGGGCACGGTCATGACCCTGCAGGCCAGCGGCGCCACCCTGCGCGGCCTGCACCTGACGGGATCGGGCGACAACCACGACTCCGACGATGCCTGCCTCAACGTGCGGGGCAACGACAATGTGATCGAGCACCTCACCGTGGACGACTGCCTGTTCGGCATCGACCTCAAGGCGGCCGAGCGCAACCGCATCGCCCACACCTCGATCCGCTCCAAGCCCTTCGACCTGGGCCTGCGGGGCGACAGCATCCGGCTGTGGTCGAGCCACGAGAACGAGATCGTCGACAACCGGATCTCGGACGCCCGCGACATGGTGGCCTGGTACTCGAACAAGAACATCTTCGCGCGCAACGAGGCGCGCCGCAGCCGCTACTCGCTGCACTTCATGTTCGCCAACGAGAACCTCGTCGAGGACAACCGCTTCTTCGACAACTCGGTCGGCATCTACGTGATGTACGCGGGCTACTCGACGATCCGCAACAACCTGATCTCCCACGCCTCGGGGGCGGCCGGCATGGCCGTCGGCCTCAAGGAGGCCTCCGACGTCGTCATCGAGAACAACGAGATCATCTACTGCGCGGTCGGCATCGGTTCGGACATCTCGCCCTTCGAGCCGGACAGCAAGATCATCGTGCGCGGCAACCGCTTCGCCTACAACGGCATCGGCATCTCGTTCACGTCGGACATCGGCGGCACCGAGGTGACCGGCAACGACTTCGACGGCAACCTCGCCCAGATCGCCGTCGGTGGCGCCGGTAGCGCCACCAAGAGCCTCTGGCGCGGCAACCACTGGGACGACTACCAGGGTTTCGACCGGGACGCCGACGGCATCGGCGACACGCCCCACGAGCTGTTCGCCTTCGCCGACCAGATCTGGATGGAGCAACCCTACGCGCGCTTCTTCAAGAACGCCCCGATGCTCGAGGCCCTCGACTTCCTCGAGCGCCTCGCCCCCTTCACCAGCCCGGTGCTGCTGCTGCGCGACGAGGCGCCCCAGTACCGCCGCCAGAAGGCCTCCTGACCATGAGCGACGACAGCGACCACCGCCCATCCCCGTCCGCCGCCGCGGGCGCCAGGCCCCCGAAATCCGCCCACCGGGCCCAGCAGGCACGGCGGGAGTTCATCCGCACCGCCGTCCTGTCCTGCGGCATGATCGGTGCCGGCCTGCTCGGCTTCCTGCCGGTGGTGCAGGCCGGCGAAAAGCGACTGCGCCCGCCCGGCGCCCTCGACGAGCAGGACTTCCTCTCGTCCTGCATCAAGTGTGGCCAGTGCGTGCAGGTCTGCCCGGTCCAGGCGATCCGGCTCGGCGACATCACCGATGGCTTCGGCATCGGGGTGCCCTACATCGCCGCCCGCGACCAGGCCTGCGACTTCTCCTGCGACGCGGTGCAGTGCATCCTCGCCTGCCCCACCGGCGCGCTGACCTACCAGAAACCCGACTTCCTGCCCGTGCGCGACGGTGCGCCTCTCGCCCAGGCACCGACCCTGAAGGCCAAGGCCCAGGACCCGGAACCCACGATCAACCTCGCCGAGCGCATCGGGCTCGCCCGGCTGGCCCGGCCCGACGCCTGTCTCGCGATGCAGGGCAAGGGCTTCAGCGGCCAGGCACGCGGGCCCGCCTTCGCCGGCGAGATGCGCTACATGGACGTGGACCGCTGGCAGCCGATCCCGGTGGCGGACCACCCCTACGAGCGCGACCTGTGCGACCTGTGCGTCACGGAGTGCCCGATCGCCGACGCGATCCGCCTCGAGGACCTGCCATCGGAAGACGGCACCCGGAGGGCCCGACCGGTAGTGCAGGAACAGTGCGTCGGCTGCGGTGTGTGCGAGATGATCTGCCCCGCCGAACCCGCCGCGATCGTCATCGAGGCCCGCAAGACCTGGGAGGACAAGGCATGAATGGCCGCTTTCTCGACCAGATCCGGATCATGCTGGGCCGCTCGCCCGCCAAGCCCACCCAGATCTCGGAGGCCGCGCGCGAAATTCACCAGATGAAGCGCATGACCAAGGCCGACTTCGAGGCCATGAAGCAGCACGTGCGCGACCACCAGCTGGAAAAGCACACCTGGCGCAACCGCCGCTGGGCCGTGCTGATCTTCGCCAACCTGCTGTTCACCCTGTCGTTCTGGCTCGACATCCAGTTGCTGGAAGGCGCGCTGACCGCCTCGCGCTTCGTCGGCTTCCACCTGATCGACCTGAACTCCGCGCTGCAGGTGATGCTGGCCCACAAGCACATCATCGTGAACCTCTTCATCGGCACTGCCACGGTGTTCCTGCTGTGGGTCATGCTGGGCGGCCGCAGCTTCTGCTCCTGGATCTGCCCCTACCACCTGGTGGCTGAGCTGTTCGAAAAGCTGCACCTGGTGCTGGTCGACAGGAAATGGGTCACCGACCATACCTTCCACCGGGGCGCCCGCACCGTGTTCTGGGTGATCTTCTCGCTGCTGGCCGTCGTCACCGGCTACACCGTCTTCGAGACCCTCTCACCCACCGGCATCCTGTCCCGCGCGCTGGTCTACGGCCCCAGTCTGGCGCTCGGCTGGGTGGCGCTGCTGCTGGTCTTCGAGGTGGTCTACTCGCGCCGCGCGTGGTGTCGCTACGTGTGCCCGATCGGGCTCACCTACGGCATGGTCGGGACCATTTCGCCGGTACGGGTCGTTTATGACCTCCGTCAATGTTTCCACGAAGGCGACTGCCGTAAGGTCTGTCTCGTGCCGCATGTGCTGGACATGGTCATCAAGGGACGCTCACCGGAGGTGAAAGTCCCGGTCGGACCGGACTGCACCCGCTGCGGACTGTGCGTCGATACCTGCCCGAGCGGCGCGCTGAAGTTCGAAGTCAAGGGCCTGAACGAGCTGCTCTGAACCCTTGGGGCGGCACCACCGGGAGCTGCCCCACCATGCTTCGCCCCTCCCCGGCCCGCCCGACGCGGAGCCCCGCATGATCCGCTTCGAGGGCATCACCAAGCGCTTCCGCCGCCACACCGTGCTCGACGATGTCTCTCTCGAGATCGAGACCGGTCACCGGATCGCCCTGATCGGCTCCAATGGCGCCGGCAAGACCACCCTGATCCGCTGCCTGCTCGGCGAGTACACTTTTGACGGCGAGGTCACGATCGATGGTGGCTCGCCCCGCCGCAGCCGCGCCGACGTCCTCGGCAAGATCGGCTTCGTGCCGCAGCTGCCGCCCCCGCTGCGGATGCCGGTCGGGCAGCTGGTGCACTTCGCCGCCGCCGTCTGCCGCAGCGATCCGACCCGCATCGACGCCATTGCCACCCGCCTCGGGCTCGATATGCCCGGCCTGCGCCAGCGCCCCTTCAATCGTCTCTCGGGCGGCATGAAGCAGAAGCTCCTGATCGCCATTGCGCTCGGGCGCGACACCCAGGTGCTGGTGCTCGACGAGCCCGCCGCCAACCTCGATCCCGATGCGCGCCACATCTTTTTCACGCTGCTGGCCGAGCGCAAGGACAACACCTCGATGCTGATCTCCAGCCACCGCCTCGACGAGGTCGCGGCGCTGGTCAATCGCGTCGTCGAAATGGACATGGGCAAGGTCGTGCTGGACGACCGGGTCGCCGATGACGCCAGCCTGACTGCCCTGCTCGACACCCACCTGACCCTGCGCCGCCCCGACCCCGCCATCGCCCGTGCGCTGGCAGGGTGGTCCTTCGCGGACCGGGGCGAGGGCCTGGCCTGGCATGGCCTGGTGGCCGGCGCAGACCGCCTGCGCTTCCTCGGCATGCTGAGCCGCTACGTGGGCCTGCTGTCGAAGATCGAGATGCACGAGATCGAACCCGGGCTGGTGCTGCAATGAACCGCCGCCAGTTCTTTCGCCCCCTTGCCGGCCTCGCGGCCTGGCCCTGGCTGGCCGGTGCCAGCCTCACCCTGGCGGCCTGCACCACCCGCGACCGCGGCCGGGGCCCGGTCGAAATCGTCTGGGATCGCGATACCTGCGAGCGCTGCGGGATGGTCATATCCGACCGCTTCCATGGCGCGCAGATCCGGGACGCCGACGGCAAGGCGCACCGCTTCGACGACCTCGGCTGTGCCGTGTTCTGGAGCGAACAGCACGCCCTGTCCGGCCAGGAGGCCGAGTTCTGGGTCACCGACTTCCGCAGCCGCGAGTGGATCGATGCCCGCGCCGCCCGCTACGCGGCGGGGCGCACCACGCCGATGGGCTACGGCTACGGCGGCACCCTCGAAGCCATCGACCCTCACGTGACGCTGGCCGATGCCCGCGCCGCCATCCTCACACGGGGCAAATGATGCAATCCCTCTGGCTCACCGCGAAACTCGATCTGATCGAATCCCTCCGCGCCCGCTGGTTTCTTGTCTATTCGCTGGTCTTCGGCGGCATCGTGGCCCTGCTCTTCGCCTTCGGCATCACCGAGAGCCGGGTGCTCGGCTTCATCGGCCTGTCTCGCCTGCTCGTCACCTACATTCAGCTGGCGATGGCAATCCTGCCCATCTTCGTGCTGATCACCACCGTGCGCTCGGTGGCGGGCGACCGGGAGGCCGGCGTCTTCGAGTACCTGCTGTCCTTCCCGGTGCCCCTCGGCGCCTGGTTCTGGGGCAAGTTCCTCGGCCGCTACCTGGCCATCTTCCTGCCGGTGTTCGTGGCCATGCTCGGCGCCGCCCTGTGGGCGCTGGTGCAGGACATCGAGGTGCCATGGGGCATGTTCACGTACTACACCGCGATCCTCGCCGCGATGGGCTGGTGCTTCCTCGGCATCGCCATGCTCATTTCGACGCTGGCCCGCAGCACCGACGTGGCCCAGGGCCTGGCCTTCGTCACCTGGCTCGGCATGCTGGTCTTCCTCGACCTGATCCTGCTCGGCCTGCTGATCCAGTCGCGGGTCGCCCCGGAAGTGGCCATCACCATCGCGCTGGCCAATCCGCTGCAGGTCTTTCGCACCGCGGCCTTGTCGATGTTCGACCCCCAGCTGATCGTCCTCGGCCCCTCGGCCTATGTGATCCTCGACCTCTTCGGCGCGACCGGCTTCAAGGCCTTCGCCATCGCCTACCCGGTGATCCTTGGTACCCTTTCGGCAGGCTTCGGCTTCCTCGTCTTCCGTAAGAGCGACCTGCCATGAAACCCCTGATCCTTGCTGCCGCACTGACCCTGTCCGCCGGCGCCGCCCTCGCCGCCGACGGCGACGCGGTATATGGCACCCACTACCCCGACCTGCAGGGCAAACCCACCGCCCTCGCCACCTTGCGCGGCAAGCCCGCCGTGGTGAATTTCTGGGCGCGCTGGTGCGCCCCGTGCCGCCAGGAGATTCCCGAACTCAACGCACTCGCCGCGCGGGCGGGCGATCGCCTGGCCGTCGTCGGCATTGCCCTCGAGGACCACTCCGCCAACGCCATTGACTTCGCCAGGGCGTACGAGATCGCCTACCCAGTGGCCTTCGCCGGCGCTGGCGGCGGCATCGCCCTGATGAAGGCCCTCGGCAACGAGCTGGGGGGGCTGCCTTTCACGGTGGTGCTGGATGCCGAGGGGCAGGTGGTCTACCGGAAGACCGGGCTCCTCAAGCCCGAGGATCTCGCCGAGGCCACAGCCGGCCTGCCGTAGGACCAGCCGGCGCGACCGAACCGGCAACCATCGGGCCATGATCCCCGGGCCGTATCGGAGGCCCGATGCGATCCGCCCCCCTCGCCCCGCGGTACCTGCTGGCCGATCTCGCAAGCACGCTGAACCCTCGCGGCCCAGCCCCGCCGATCTGCACGATTCCGCCGAATGGCAATGGGTGGTCGAGTTCCGCCTTTGGTCTGCGTGGCCGCCCCTCCGTGCCAGCACGCGACAGCGATGCCTGGTGTGCCTGGCTGGGCGATCCGCTCGCCCGCCTGCCAGCCGGGGCCGCGCCGCTGCCCGCCGCGGAACCGGGCCTCGACTGCCCCCGCTCGCGAGGCCCGGGCAGACGGCACGACGGGCTTCTGGCCACTCGCGCAATATGCCACTAGAATTACCCGGCAGGCTGCATCTGCTGCCGTCGGGGCGCGGCAAGCAAGCCCCGCTTCGTCGCGCCCTTCACCCACGCGCCCGCGAGGACCCCGTCATGACGTTTCCCGACCGACTGCTGCTGGGCTCCGCCGCCTTCTTCTGCGTGCTGGGGATCGGCCAGGCCACCATCGACCTCGCCGCGCTGCTCGGCCACTCGCTGCCCATGGGCGCGTTCCTCGAAACCCGCTACATCCTCGCCGCGATCCCCGGCCTCGTGCTCACGGTCGCGAAGGACCCCGGCGCGGTGCTGAACGCAATCCTGCCCGAAGGCACGAATGCGGATTCCCACTAGGGTCTGCACGCGCCGCGTCACAGCCCCTGCCTGACCCTGTCGCGTCGGCGCTCGCCAGTGATCATCCCGGCACCGGTCCCCGGTCCGGGAACAAGGGGAAGAGCAGCTCGTAGGCCTCGGGGCGGAACTCCGTGGCCTCGTAGGCACTGGGTATGCTCTTCGCGAGCTCGCTCTCGCGGAACGCCAGCAGCGCTTCCCGGCTCTCGAAGAAGTAGATCCCGCAGGCGGCCCCCGATGCCGGGTCACGGCCATAGATCTTCTGGATCAGACCGGGCACCGACTCGAAGCGCGGCCGGCGCGCCATCAGGCGCTGCTCCAGCTCGGGCCACGCCAGGTCGCTTGCCAGTCGAACGAACAGGATTGCTGCCATGGTCTCCCTCCTGGGTTTCCGGGCCTCGGTCGCCCGGTGCGTGGATAAGGCATTGGACCGGTACGACCCGACAGCGCGACGCCGACCGCATGGCGCGCGCCTGGACGCGCCTTTGCCTCCTGGTCCCGACCGGCCGCCACCCGATCGACGAGCGCCTTGCCCTGCCGCTGGATCGTCCGGTGGAAGGGCGCGATGGCCAGGCGCTCCAGCCCGCGGGGCGGGCAGACGACACAGTTTTCCACATTTGAACCTGCCAGACCATCCCCTGCAGGACCCCACTGCGATCCTTGCGACGCCCACCGCCCGGCGGTGCCCGACCCCCGTGGCGCCTGTGCCCCCGCCCGAGGCACTTGTCCGGCCCCGGGCGGCTTGGCACACTGCCTGCATGCGCCCTGTCTCGTGTCATCCCGCCCCCGCGACCTTGGGAACGATGCGGCCTGTGGATCGGGCCGGTTGCCGCCCCGACCACCCTGGCGCGCGCCAACACCCGTTCGCGGGTCGACTCGCCGGCAGATGAACAGCATCCGGGTGATGCGCTCGGTGGCCCTGCTGGAGGCGGGCAAGGGCCTGATCGTCCTCCTCGCGGCGAGCGGCCTGCTGAGCCTGGTCCATGCCGATCTGCACGCGGTCGCCGAGCAGGTGGTCGCCCACCTGCATCTCAACCCGGCGTCCCGCTACCCCCGCATTCTCATCGACGCCGCCGGCCAGCTTCGGAACACCGATGTCGTGCTGCTGGCCGTCGGCGCCATCGCCTACGCTGTCCTGCGATTCGTCGAGGCCTACGGCCTGTATCGCGAACGGGCCTGGGCGGAGGGTCTGGCCGCCATCAGCGGTGCCCTCTACGTACCATTCGAGGTCGTCCGGCTGAGCGAGGATCCAGGCGCCCTCGGCGCTTCCCTGCTCGTCCTCAATCTGGCCGTCGTGGCGATCATGGTGCGCGTGCTGTGGCTGAGGCGGCGCGGCAGGACGTGATCCCAAGACCCGGGGGCGCGCCGGGCGCCGCGCGTCAACGCATCATCAGGCGAATTGCGATGGCGACCGTCACCACGACGATCACCGGCTTCACCAGTGCCGCGCCGCGCCGGATCACCAGGTTGGAGCCAAGCCGGGCACCGAGGATCTGGGCCACCGCCATCGCCGCGACGAGCGACCAGATGACATGCCCCCCAAGGATGAACAGCGTCATCGAGGTGACGTTGGTCACCAGCACCACCGGCTTGGTGCTGGCCGTCGCGCGCCGCATGTTGAAACCCCGCAGGCCGGCGAAAGCCGCGGCGGAGAAGCTCCCCATGCCCGGCCCGAAGAAGCCGCCATAGACGCCAAGCCCGCCGCCCACCAGCGGGGCGAACCAGCGGGGCCTCAGGCGGGGCGGCGAATCCCGGTCGGAAATGCGCGGGGAGAAGGCGAAGTAGCTGGCAAGGACGATCAGGATGAGGGGCAATAGCCGCTCGAGCAGCGCCTTGTCCAGTTGCTGCACCAGCAGCGTGCCGAGGATCGCGCCGACGAAGGCCCACCGCAGCGTGCCAACCAGCGGCCCGAGATCGAGGTGCCCCTGGCGGAAGTAATTGATGGCCGACGACAGCGTGCCGAACACGCTCTGGCACTTGTTGGTGGCGAGCGCCTGGACGGGCGGCACGCCGGCCCATAACAGGCAGGGCAGGACGAGCATGCCGCCGGCACCGGCGATGGAGCTGATGAATCCACCCAGGAAGGCAACGAAGGCGAGCCCCGCAAACACGGGCACGGACAGGTCTGGCACGGCGGACGGACGACGCAGGGAAACGGGGTGACAAGCATACGCGCAGGCCGTCGGCGGGCGAAGCCGCGGCGCCTCAAGCGGCGCTGGCGCCCCCATCGGCCGGGCGGGTTTCCGCGAGAACGGCGGCGACGCCGGGGTGTGGGATGCGCCGGTGGGCCGAAATGGCGTGCCAGGTCTCCCGCACCCCCTCCAGCGTCCCGAGGGGTCGAGCATCGTACTGCTCTGCCACGAGCCGCCGCATGCCGGAAGGCGCAGGAAAGACCCCGGCACCGGCCCGGCCAAATGTCTTCAGCAGCGCGCTGTCGCTGAACTCCCCCACCACCTGCGGCCGGATCTCCCGGGCGTCGAGCCAGGCATCGATCGCGATCCGCAGCGGCACGTCGCGGGCGGGCAGCAGGAGCGGCGCGCCATCCAGGCTGTGCGGAAAGCCCGAGGCATACGCCTGATGCAGGGCGTCGGTCGCGTACAGGTCGACGTCGCCTGCCAGGCGCAGATGGGATTGCAGTTTGAGGTTGGCCCGCTGCGGCGCGGGCCGGTCCGCGACGACGAGGTCGATCCGGTTCAGCGCAAGCTCGGCGAGCAGCTTCTCGAGGTCGCCCTCGACACACTCCAGGCGCACCGAGAGGGGAGGCGCAATGACCCCGCGGAGCATCTCGAAGGCCACCAGCTTGGGCACCGCGTCGGTGATGCCGACGGCGAAGCGCGGCCGCGCGGCCTGGGGCTCTGACAGCGCCGCCACCAGCTTGTCGCCGAGGCGGAAGATCTCCTCTGCGTAGGCGAGCACCGTGCGCCCGGCCTCAGTCAGCTCGAGCGAGCGCCCTTGTGGCGCCAGCAAGGCCTGGCCGAGTTGGCGATCGAGCAGGCCGAGCTGGGTGCTGATGGTCTGGGCCGACAGGCCCAGCCGCTGGGCGGCGCGGGTGATGCTGCCCTCCTTGGCGACAGCCCAGAAGTACAGCAGGTGGCGAAAGTTGAGTGCGTGGGGCGACATGCAACCCTCCCAATTATTGGTAGATATACATCCACAAAGATCGCTTTTTTCGATCCATTGCCTTGCCTATAGTTCCTCACGCCAACCCGGCACCCCGATCGCAAGACATGGAGAGAGACAGCGATGATTACGTTCGAGGATTGCGAAGCCTTCTGCGACGCCGAACCCGCACTGGTGGAAGCCGTCGGCCGGCAAGAGCATGTGGCCGGCATTGCCGCCCTGGCGCGGGCGCAGGCGCTGGCCGAGAGGCGTCAGCCGGTGACCGCGATTGAGCGCGAACGTCCGATCCCGCGCGCGCCCTTGGTGCGCGAGCGGCTGGCCGCCTGACCGCGCAGGCGCTGCAGGCTGGCCAACTGTCAATATTTCACTGACGAAAAAATCAATATTTTCTGCTTTTACTGACACACCTCTACCCCAAGCTATGGGGAGAGGTACTTTTTTCCCGACACCGGAGGCTCAACGATGCAAGTCCGAATCCAGGCCCACGATTTCGATCTCACCCCCGCCCTGCGGAATCACGTGACCCAGCGCGTGCGCTTTGCGCTGACCCGCTACCGCGATCACGTGCGCCGCATCGACGTGCGCCTGAGCGACGAGAACGGGCCGCGCGGCGGCGTGGACAAGCGCTGCCGCCTGCACCTGCGCGTCGGCGGCCTGCCCGACATCGTCATCGACGACACCGAGGACGATCTCTACGCCGCCGTGACCCGCTCCGCCGAGCGCGCCGAGCGCGCCCTCGGCCGCCAGATCCGGCGTAGCCGCACGCTGCCGCCGGAGCGGCTGAGGGACTGGCCGACTGAGGCCGCCGAGCATGCCTGACGCGGTCCCTGTCGCGCGCGCCAGAATGAGCCACTGACATGGAAGACGCGATGCGCCTGCCTGGCACCCTGCGTGCCACGGTTGACCGTTGGCTCGACCAGCCCCGCGTCCAGGGGCTGGTCATCGCGCTGATCGTCCTCAACGCGATCCTCCTCGGGCTCGAGACCTGGCCAGCGGCGATGGCCGCGGCGGGTCCCGCGCTGCGCCTCGCCGACAGCCTCATCCTGGCAGTCTTCGTGGTCGAGATCGCGGCCCGGCTGTATGTTCATCGCGCAGCGTTCTGGCGCGACCCGTGGAGTGTTTTCGACTTCGTGGTGGTGGCGATCGCGCTGGTGCCAGCGAGCGGGCCCTTTGCCGTCCTGCGGGCGCTCCGGGTGCTGCGGGTGTTGCGCCTGCTGACCATGGTGCCATCCATGCGGCGGGTCGTGGGCGCCCTGCTGGCGGCGATTCCGGGCCTCGGCTCGATCGTGCTGGTGCTCGCGATCCTCTATTACGTGTTCGCGGTCATCGCCACCAACCTGTTCGCCGTGGCCTTTCCCGAGTGGTTCGGCAGCATCGGGCGCTCCCTCTACACGCTGTTCCAGGTCATGACCCTCGAGAGCTGGTCAATGGGCATCTCGCGGCCGGTGATGGAGGCCTTTCCGTACGCCTGGGCCTTTTTCATCCCCTTCATCCTGATCGCGACCTTCACGATGCTGAACCTGTTCATCGCCATCATCGTGAATGCCATGCAGCACGTGAACGAGCAGGAACAGGCCGCCGCGAGGGCCTCGGCCGGCGACCCGCAGGCCGCCATCCTGGCGGAGCTGGCATCGATCCGCGCGGAGCTGGCGGCCCTGCGCCGCGAGGGCCGGGCGCCACCGGCGGGGTGACACGGACGCGACCCACCCGTCCGACTGGCCTCGCCGTCACGTCATCGCCGGAAGGTCGGCATGGCGTGACGACGGCCCTTTGTCCCCAGTACGGTTCTTGCTTACATTGATGCATCGCGAAACCCGACCGATCCATCAATGGAACTCACCCCATCATCCATCGTCCTCGCGGCGAAGAACCGGCAGATCCAGCAGCTGCGCCACCTCGCCTCGCGCGTCGAGCTGGTCGGTGCGATTGGCCACCTGGTCCATGCGCTGCAGAGCGAGCGCGGTGCGTCCAGCCTCTACGTGGCCTCCGGCGGCAGCCGCTTCGAACAGCAGCGCAGCCAGCTGGCCACCACGAGCTCGGCGGCAGAGGCAGCGTTGCGCCAGCGATTCCGCACCCAGCTGGACGAACCCGGCTTCGGCAACGCCTCCCTCTTCTCCCTGATTGCATGGGTCGTCCTGGGGCTCGACACCCTCCCGGCCCTGCGCGAGCGCATTGCCGGCTGCAAGGTGAAGAGCGACGAAGTCGTGATTGCCTACAGCCGCCTCATCGCCGGCCTGCTGTCGGTCATCTTCGACGTCGCCGATTCGACTGTCGACCCGGCTATCTCACGGCGGCTGGTGGCCCTCTTCAATCTGGTGCAGGGCAAGGAGCTCGCGGGCCAGGAGCGAGCCGTCGGCTCGGCCCTGCTGGCCTCCGGCACGCTTTCCCAGCGCCACCAGCAGCGCATCCTGCACCTGATCGAGACCCAGGAGCGCAATCTTCAGATCTTCTGCGAGTTCGCCGGACGGCAGTTCGTGGACGCCTGGGACCAGATGCAGGTCGCCCCCTGCATGGTGCAGATCGAGCGCCTGCGCCGGGTACTGTGCGCCTCCGCGGCGAATGCCGATCTGGACGCCAACCTGAGCGACACCTGGTTCGCGGCCAGCACGGAACGTATCGACGGCATGTGGCGCCTTCAGGAACGGCTGCTGGCCGAGGTACGCGAGGAGTGCGCGCGACTGATCGACGCGGCGGAGAAGGATCTTGCCGACGCAGCAGGCCTGCTCGACGCCGTCGCCACGCAGCCCCCGGAGAGTGCCCGACTGGTGGAGCGCTTCCTCGGTCCCGAGCTGGCGCTCGACGGCAGCCTGGGCGCCCTGCCCAACCAGGGCGGCGAAGGCGAAAGCCCGCTGCTCCAGATTCTGCAGGAACAGAAGGCCAAACTCGCCGCGATGGAGGCCGAGCGCGACGCCGCGCGGCGGGCACTCAACGAGAGAAAGATCATCGAGCGCGCCAAGGGCGTGCTGATGGCCCGCTTCGGCATGCCGGAGGACGAGGCCTACCGGACCCTGCGCAAGACCTCGATGGAACAGAACCGCCGGCTCTACGACGTCGCCGAGGCGACGCTGGCGGTGCTGGCCTCGATCGCCACGGACAAGGTCTGAACGCCACGCTGCGCCGCAACAATTTCCGCCCCAAATGCGTGCAGCGAGCCGGCGTCTTGCACGGGAATTGGGCGAAGAACCGCGAAGCCGGCCCTTTCCCACCCCTGAATCCCGCATCAACTCGACACTTTTGCCGATGGCACGCTTGGTGCTAAGGACTCATCGAAGTCCAGGCTAACGGCGGCCCGGACATGGAGCCGGGCCCTGTCGCGCCCGCCCCAGGAAATCGGACAACGGCGTCCCGTTCTGCACCCTGACCCTGTCGGGGATCGCAGGACCGGGCGCCTTTTTGCTTTTCTTTCGACCTCAGCGGGGAAACTACCATGGCCTACGTCATGCCGACCGAATTCGTCACGAAGATGATCGATGCCGGTGAATCCAAGATCTTCATGTCCACCAAGGACACCCTCATCCGCGCCTACATGGCCGGCGCCATCCTGGCGCTGGCCGCGGCGTTCGCCATCACCATCACGGTCCAGACCGGCCAGCCGCTGCTCGGCGCCGTGCTCTTCCCGGTGGGCTTCTGTCTGCTGTACCTGCTTGGCTTCGACCTGCTGACCGGGGTCTTCACGCTGGCACCGCTGGCCCTGATCGACAAGCGCCCCGGCGTGACGATGGGCGGCGTGCTGCGCAACTGGACGCTGGTCTTCTTCGGCAACTTCGCCGGCGCGCTGACCGTCGCCGTGATGATGGCGATCATCTTCACCTTTGGCTTCACCACCGAACCCAATGCGGTTGGCATGAAGATCGGCACGATCGGCGAAGGCCGGACGGTCGGCTACGCGGCCCATGGCGCCGCCGGCATGCTGACCCTGTTCATCCGCGGCGTACTCTGCAACTGGATGGTTTCCACCGGCGTCGTCGCCGCCATGATGTCCACCAGCGTGTCGGGCAAGGTCATCGGCATGTGGATGCCCATCATGCTGTTCTTCTACATGGGCTTCGAGCACTCGATCGTGAACATGTTCCTGTTCCCGTCGGGCCTGATCCTGGGTGGCAACTTCTCGATCTACGACTATCTGGTTTGGAACGAGATCCCGACCGTGGTCGGCAACTTGGTAGGCGGCCTGTCCTTCGTCGGCCTGACCCTCTACGCCACTCACGTCAAGACTGGACCGAAGCGCGTCGCCGCCTGAGCGCGCCGTCGCTGGACAAGGCCCCCGTCCCCGGACCGGGGCCTTTTCGTTTCAGACCCCACCGACCGAGCCGCGCACCGGCGCCACCCGCTCATTCACCCACCCCCACGCCGAACCGCCATGGCCAACACCCTCCGCGTCACGATCGGGCAGCACTCCGACAAGGGCCGCAAGGACGCCAACCAGGACTTCCACGGCGCCTTCGTGCCGACCGGACCACAACTCGCCGCCAAGGGCATCGCGGTGGCGGTGGCCGACGGCATCAGTTCCAGCGCCGTCTCGCATGAGGCCGCCGAATCGGCGGTCAAGAGTTTCGTCCAGGATTACTACTGCACCTCTGACGCCTGGACCGTGAACACCTCCGCCCAGAGGGTGCTCAAGGCCGCCAACTCGTGGCTGCACGCCCAGACCCAGCGCAGCGAGTTTCGCTACGAGCGGGACAAGGGCTATGTCTGCACCTTCAGCGCCGTGGTGCTGAAATCGAACACCGCCCACCTCTTTCACGTGGGGGACGGTCGCATCTACCTGCTGCGCGACGGCCGAGCGGAACGCCTGACCGAGACCCACCGGGTCCGCGTGTCGGCCGAGCAGAGCTATCTCTCGCGGGCGCTCGGACTCGACCGCCACCTGGAGATCGACTACCGGGCCCTGCCGATCCAGGTGGGCGACATGCTGCTGCTGGCGACGGACGGCATCTTCGATGCCCTCGACGACGGCCAGCTGCCCGGACTCGCAACCGGCGACGACCTCGACCGGGCGGCGGCCGGCATTGTCCGGGCCGCCTTCGAGGGCGGCAGCGGCGACAACCTGACGGTCCAGCTGGTACGCGTCGACGCCGTGCCCGCGGCGCAGGCCGGCGAGGTCCAGCGACGGGCCAACGAACTGCCGCTGCCACCGATGCTTCAGCCCCGCATGCACTTCGACGGCTACGAGATCCTGCGCCAGATCCACGCCAGCAGCCGCAGCCACATCTTCCTCGCCCGCGACCTCGACACCCACGCGGTGGTGGCCCTGAAGACGCCGTCGATGGATCTTCGCGAAGATCCGGCCTATCTCGAGCGCTTCCTCCTCGAAGAGTGGGTCGCGCGCCGGATCGACAGCGCCCACGTCCTCAAGGCCTACCCGCGGGATCGCCCGCAGCAGGCCCTCTACGTGGTCATGGAGTATCTCGAGGGCCAGACGCTGACCCAGTGGATGCGCGACAACCCGCGCCCCGACCTGGCCACCGTGCGCGCCATCGTGGATCAGGTCGCCCGTGGCCTGCGTGCCTTCCATCGCAAGGAAATGCTCCACCAGGACCTGCGCCCCGAGAACATCATGATCGACCGCCAGGGCACCGTGAAGATCATCGACTTCGGCTCGACCCGCATCGCCGGCATGGCCGAGGCGGCGCCGGTTCGAACCGAGGGCGAAATCCTCGGCACCCATCAGTACACGGCCCCCGAATACTTCCTCGGCGACCCGGGCACCCCGGCCTCCGACCTCTTCTCCCTCGCCGTCATCGCCTACCAGATGCTGACCGGCCACCTCCCCTACGGCGCCGAGGTAGCCCGGGCCACGTCCCGGGCCGCCCAGCACCGGCTTGAGTACCGCTCTGCCATCCACGACGAGCACGCCCTGCCCGCCTGGGTCGACGCCGCCCTGCGCAAGGCCGTGCATCCCATGCCGACCCGCCGCCAGTCGTCCCTGTCGGAGTTCGTCACCGATCTCAGTCAGCCCAGCAGCGAGTTTGTCGCCCGCGCCCGCCCGTCGCTGATCGAGCGCAATCCGGTGCGCTTCTGGAAAGGGCTGTCGATCGCCCTGGGCATCACCGTCGTGGCCCTGCTCGGCGTTATCCGGCAGCTGATGTAGCCGCCGCGGTGGCCTGGCGCGGGCGGCGCCATTGCGAATGCCGCCGGCGTCGTGCCACCATCGGGCAACGACGCCACCGGAGCCCCCGATGCCACAGCGCCCGTTCATGCAGGTCGATGTCTTCACGGCCACGCCCTACCTCGGCAATCCGGTGGCCGTGGTACTCGATGGCAGCGGTCTCGCGACCGAGTCCATGCAGGCCTTCACCGACTGGACGAACCTGTCGGAGGCCACCTTCCTGCTGCCGCCCACGGCCCCGGAAGCGGACTACCGGCTGCGCATTTTCTGCCCCGGCCGGGAATTGCCCTTTGCCGGACACCCCACGCTCGGCAGCTGCCACGCCTGGCTTGCGGCCGGGGGACGACCCAAGGGCGACACGGTGGTGCAGGAATGCGGGGCCGGCCTGATCCAAATCCGCCGCGATGGCACCCGGCTTTCCTTCGCGGCGCCGCCCCTGGTGCGAAGCGGCCCGCTGCCGGAAGCAGACCTGTCGCGGATCGCCAGCGGACTCGGGCTCACCCGTGAGGACATCGTCCACCACGCCTGGTGCGACAACGGCCCGCCCTGGCAGGGCGTGATGTTGCGCTCGGCCGCGCTCGTGACCGGGCTCCGGCCCGATCCCGGCCGGCTCGCCGGGCGCTTCACCGGCGTCATCGCGCCGCACGAGCCGGCGCATGACGGCTGCCGGTTCGAGGTCCGTGCCTTCTTCCCGGGGCACGGCGGCCTGACCGAGGATCCGGTCACCGGCAGTCTCAACGCTGCCCTCGCCCAGTGGCTGATCGGCGCCGGCCTGGCGCCCGCGCAGTACATCGCGCGGCAAGGCAGCGTCCTCGGACGCGAAGGTCGCGTCCATGTCCTGCGTGACGAGGCAGGCGAGGTGTGGATCGGTGGCAACGCGGTCACCTGCATAGACGGCAGCGTCGCGCTCTGAATCGGGACGGCGGCTGGCGGGTCTCGCGCGCCGGCCGAGCCGGGGTATCGCTGGCAAGGCGTTGCCGGCAGCCCCGCCGCGGGAAACCGGCCCCGGACCATCTCGACCTTGGGTTGGCACGGCGGGATGTGCGGCTTGCCGTACCGGCACTCCGCTTCGTCCAGTTCGCGCGAGGCGCGCCGACACCGGAAGTCGCGTCTTCGGGCTGCGGTCTGCCGGGCTCGTGGAAGACGAGGCCATCGCTGGGCGGTGCGGGGCGGCCATTCGCCAACGGCAGGTCGGGGATCCGCGACATCCGATGACCGGCCCCCCTGGGCCACGCAGGCGCAGGATAAGATCGCGCCGCCGGAGCGCCGGCGATCCAACGCTCACTCAGGTGCCACCCTCGTGTCGCTGCCCCCTGTCGCCACCACGATTCTGCTGCTGTCGCTCAGCAACGTCTTCATGACCTTCGCCTGGTACGGTCACCTGAAGGCACTCAACCACAAGCCGTGGCTGGTCGCCGCACTGCTCAGCTGGGGAATCGCCCTCTTCGAATACCTGCTCCAGGTGCCCGCCAACCGCATCGGGCACCAGGCGCTGTCGGTGGGCCAGCTCAAGATCCTGCAGGAAGTGATCACCCTCGCGGTGTTCGTGCCCTTCGCGGTGTTCTACCTGCGCGAGCCCCTCCGCCTCGACTACCTGTGGGCCGGCCTGTGCCTGCTCGGCGCGGTGTACTTCATGTTCCGCCCGTCACTGGGCACATAGGCGCTGGCGGCCCGATTCAGGCCACCGCGAGCGACGCCGCCAGCCGCTGGGCCAGCGCCGATTGCCGTCGGCGGATGAAGTCGCGCAGCAGCGCCGGGTACTCCGGCCGGACCGCCTGCTGGACCGACGGCCGCCGCGCGAGCCGCTGGCGCCAGGCACTCACCCGAGGGCAATCGGCCAGCATGCCGAAGTCGTCGATGGCATCGAACACGTCGAAGTAGCGGAACACCGGACCGAAGACCGCATCGACGAGCCCGAAGGCCTCGCCGCCAAAGTAGGGGCCCTCGCCGAGCACGGCCTCCAGCTGGCGGAAGCGGCCGCCGATCGTCGCGGCGCGCGCCTGCAGCTCCGCATCCCCGGGCGCGGTGTAGAAGGCCCAGATGTCGGACAGCACCGTCGAGCCGAACTCGATCCAGCTGCGGTGGCGGGCGCGCTCGAGGGGGTCGGACGGGTGGAGGCGTGGCGCCTGGGTCTCGTCCAGGTACTCGGCGATCACGGCCGACTCGAACACCGGCGTGTCGCCGACCAGCAGGACAGGCACCTTGCCCAGCGGCGACAGCGCCAGGAACCAGTCCGGCTTGTCGGCCAGGTCGATGTCGATGCGCTGGAAGGGCACGCCCTTCTCGGCGAGCAGGATCGCGGCGCGCTGCACGTAGGGGCACAGGACGTGGCTGATCAGGGTCAGTTCGGCTTGGGTGCTCATGTCGGCTTCTCCGTTGTCGGCTTGGGGGTGCGCCGCCTGCGTCCGGACGGCGTCATCGCTGTGACATCACAATAAGGGTGCGTCTGCGCAATTCAAATCTGCTTAAATGCAATCCATGATTGCATCCACGCACGACCTACTCGGCCCCGCCGACCTGGAAACCGTGCTCGCCCTGTGTCGGGCCGGCCAGCTCGGCCATGCCGCGGAACGGCTCGGCGTGGCACCCTCCACGGTGTTCCGCGCCATCCAGCGCCTCGAACGGCGTCTCGGCCAGCCCCTGTTCGAGCGCTCGCGCCGCGGCTATCGCCCCCTCGAACTGGCCACCCGCCTCGCCGCCGACGCCGAGCGCATCGAAGCGGCGCTGGAGCACGCCCGCGCCGAAGCCCGCCAGGCCCCCGATGAGATCACCGGCTCGGTCCGCATCACCACCACCGACACCATCCTCCACGGCCTGCTGGCCCCGGCCCTGCCCGCGCTGCGCCGCCAGCACCCGCGGCTCGACTTCGAGCTGATCACCGGCAACGCGCTGGCCAACCTGTCGCGCCGCGAGGCCGACATCGCGCTGCGTGCCACCCGCAAGCCGCCGGAATACCTCGTGGGCCGCCCCCTCGGGCCGATCCCGGTTCGCGTCTACGCGGCGCGCAGCAGCAGCCTCGCCACCCTCGACGAGGCCTGCGCGCAAGGGGCGGAATGGATCGCCCTCGACGACGCCCTGCCCGACCACCCCACCGTCGCCTGGCGCCGCAGGCACCTGCCCCGCGTCGTGCCCGCCTACCGGGTCGACAGCCTGTTCACCCTGATGGATCTGATCGGGCGCGGCCTCGGCATCGGCCTCGGCCCGGCCTTTCTCGCCGAGCTGCGCGGTGACCTGGTGGCCCTGACGCCGCCGCTGCCGGAGTGCGAAACCGCGCTGTGGCTGCTGACGCACCCGGAGTCGCGGCATTTGCGGCGGGTGTCGGCCGTGTCGGGGTATCTGGCCGGGGCGATCCGCTTGGCGGGCTGAGCCCCGTTCCTTGACCCGGAGGCCGTGCGTAATGGACTTGGCCGGACGCATGGCCTACTGTCTCGGGATGACAGACAGATGGACCCCACCACGCGCCCGGGCGAGGAGACCGATACTGCCGAAACAGGCGGCATCGGCGGCCTGACATGGGAGAAATCGCCGTCGCAGCCGCCTGCGCACTGGTGTTGGTGAACGCCAG
>JBNLCM010000015.1:0-17424 GCA_050303815.1 Rhodocyclaceae bacterium | reverse complement strand
CCAGCGCCTGCGCCTGATCGACGTGGAGGCCCGGCAGGAACAGGAGCGAAGAGAGCTCGCGAGCCGGCGGGCCGACTACCGCCGCCAGTCCGCCGCGCTTGCGGCGCGGGTCGAAGAGCAACGGCGCGAGGTGGCCAGCCTGAGAATCGACGAGCAGCGCTTGGGCAAGTTGATCGAGGGGCTGGAACGGCTCGCCGAGGAACGTGTCCGCCGCGCGGAGGCCGATTCCGACGTTCCGTCGGGCGGCACGGAACCTCCGGGCACCGGGCAGGGTCAATCGTCGCGAGAACCGGTAGTGGCGATGCTCGCCGAGCAGGTGACCAGTTCCCGCAGGCGCGTGCCGTTCGCCAAGCTGAAAGGGCGCCTCGGCGCGCCGGTGGCGGGCGCGATGGTCGGGCGGTTTGGCGAACCCCGGGTCGATGGGGGGGCGCTCTGGAAGGGTGTGTTCATTCGCGCCGAAGAGGGCACCGAGGTCCGCGCGGTGGCAGCGGGCGAGGTCGTTTTCGCGGATTGGCTGCGGGGTTTCGGCAATCTCGTGATCGTCGATCACGGCGGCGGCTATCTGACGATCTATGGCAACAACGACATTGTCGTCGTCCGTCTTGGGCAGCATGTCATCGCGGGCGAGGCGATCGCAGGGGTCGGCGTGGACGGAGGCTCCGGGGAATCGGGTTTATACTTTGAAATCCGTCATCGTGGCGAGCCTGTGGATCCGCTGAGGTGGGTCCGCAGGTAGGACGATGGCGAGATCCTGAAGCTGGGCGGTGTTCTGGCCGCCGGAAGACACTGGAGCGTACATGGGTAGCAGGCTGCAAAAGATCGGATTGGTGATGACCGGCGTATGTGCTGGCGTGCTGATCAGTCTCAACCTGACCGCACAGGCCGAGCGCGCGACATCATTGCCGCTGCCCGTCGAGGAATTGCGGGCCTTCGCGGACGTGTTCAATGCGGTCAAACAGGGCTACGTCGAACCGGTCGAAGACAAGAAGCTCATCACCCAGGCCATCAGCGGCATGCTGTCCGGCCTCGATCCCCACTCGGCCTACCTCGATGCAGACGCCTTCAAGGATCTGCAGGTGGGCACGCAAGGCGAGTTCGGTGGCCTCGGTATCGAGGTCGGGATGGAGGACGGTTTCGTCAAGGTGATCTCGCCGATCGAGGACACGCCCGCGTTCCGTGCCGGCGTCAAGGCCGGCGACCTGATCGTCAAGCTGGATGAAACGCCGGTCAAGGGGATGACCCTGTCGGACGCCGTCAAGCGCATGCGTGGAAAGCCGAATACCGACATCACGCTGACGATCGCGCGCAAGGGCGAGGCCAAGCCGGTCATCGTCACGATCGTGCGCGAGGTCATCAAGGTCCAGAGTGTGAAGTCCAAGATGATCGAGCCGGGCTACGGTTACGTCCGTGTCGTCCAGTTCCAGGAGAACACCGGGCGCTATCTGGTCGAGCATCTCGGCCGTCTCTACAAGGAAACACCGCTGAAGGGGCTGGTGCTGGATCTGCGCAACGATCCGGGTGGCCTGCTCCATGGCGCGGTCGGGGTGTCTGCGGCCTTCCTCCAGTCCGGTTCGCTGGTCGTCTCGACGGACGGCCGCACGGACGATGCCAAGCGCAAGTACAACGCCAGTCCCGACGACTACCTGCGTGGCACCAGCAACGATTTCCTGCGTGGCTTGCCCGAAGGGGTCAAGGACGTGCCGATGATCGTGCTGGTCAACGGGGGGTCGGCATCGGCCTCCGAGATCGTCGCCGGCGCGCTGCAGGACCACAAGCGCGCCATCGTCATGGGTACGCAGACCTTCGGCAAGGGGTCGGTCCAGACCATCCTGCCGCTCAACAACAGTTCGGCCATCAAGCTGACCACGGCGCGCTATTACACGCCGAGTGGTCGGTCGATCCAGGCGACCGGCATCGTGCCGGACATCCTCGTCGAAGAGTCGCCGGGGGCGCAGGGGGGCCAGCGCGTGCGCGAGGCTGATCTGGTCGGTCACCTGGAGAACGACCGGGAGGCCAATGCGTCCGAGGCGGCCAAGGACACGAAGCCGGGCGAGGATGGGGCCGCCGACAAGTCGGAAGAGCACGGCAAGGGTCCGGTTCGCTTCGAGATGGCAGGCAAGGACGATTACCAGCTGGCCCAGGCCATCAATCTTCTCAAGGGCCTCCAGATCATCCAGAATAGTCGCCTGTAGGGTTTCTTCTAGACAGGGGCGCGGGCATGCGGCGCGAGACGGCATACAAGCTCGCCGGAAGGCGACATGGCGAGCATCACGGCGCCGCGGTATCGGGGCTCCAGAAGGAGCGGGAGATCCGGTTCAGGCCCTTGCCGCCCAATCAGGTGGAGCAGGCCTGCTCCGCCTTGAGGGCACTTCGGGGGCTGGTGGCGAGACCGGCGGAGAAGGCCGATACGATCTGTGTCGTGTATTCCATCCTCGAGTACTCGCTGGAGTCCCTCGAGACGGCCCTCACCGACGCCGGCTTCCACCTGGACAACTCGTTGATGACCAAGTTGATGCGGGCCTTCATCTATTTCTCGGAGGACACGCAGATCCACAACCTCCGGTCCCCCGAGCGGCTGCTCAAGCAGTCGAACGAGGTGTATGTCAAGGTCTACGATCACCACCCGCACGGCGATCGCGACGACACGCCGCAGGAACTTCGCGAATACAAGTAGGGTGCGCTGGCTTCAGCGGGGGGCGGACGCGAGGACGACGCGCATGTCCGGGCCGATTTGGCGGACGTCGGTCAATTGCCAGCGCGCGGGTTCGTCCAGGCTGACGTAGTCGGGTAGCTCGAGTCCGGCGCGTGCGTGATGGCCCAGCATGGTTGGAGCCAGATACAGCAGCAGTTCGTCCACGCATCCCGCCGCGACCAGGGCGCCGGTGAGCGTCGCGCCGGCTTCGCTGAGGATCTCGTTGACGCCGAGGTTCGCCAGGCTGCGCAGCATGGACCATAGATCGACCCGGGCGCCGCTCTCGTCGGGCAGGCTGATGACTTCCGCGCCGCGTGCCTGAAGGCCGGCAAGGCGTGCCGGGTCCGGTCTGGCGCAGTAGACGAGCGTTCGTCCTGCCTCAAGGAGCCGTGCCGTCGGAGGGGTTCGGAGGTCGGAGTCGACCACGACGCGAATCGGTTGGCGATCCGTCCGGACCGCGCGAACGGAAAGTTGCGGGTCGTCGGCCAGAACGGTGCCGATGCCCGTCAGCACGGCACAACTGCGGGCACGCCAGCGATGGCCATCGGCGCGTGCCTCGGTACTCGTGATCCACTGGCTCTCGCCGTTCGCGAGGGCGGTGCGTCCATCCAGGCTCGTCGCCAGCTTGGCCCGCAGCCAGGGGCGACCACGTCGCATGCGCGATACGAATCCGCAGTTCAATGCGAGGGCCTGGTCCTCCAGCAGACCACAGGCGGTCTCGATGCCGGCTTCGCCGAGCAGGGCGAGCCCGCGGCCGGAGACGGCCGGATTGGGGTCCTGCATGGCGGCGACGACCCGCGCGACACCCGCAGCGACCAGGGCGTCGGTACAGGGGGGCGTGCGGCCATGGTGGGCACACGGTTCCAGCGAGACGTAGGCGGTCGCGCCCTGGGCTGAGCGTCCCGCAGCCTGCAGTGCGTGGACCTCGGCGTGGGCTTCGCCTGCGCGCTCGTGCCAGCCTCGGCCAACGACCGTGCCATTACGGACGATGACGCAACCGACCCGGGGGTTCGGACTGGTGGTATGGAGGCCGAGCTCCGCCAGGCGCAAGGCCTCGCTCATCCAGCGGTGATCGGAAGCGGAGAACCCGGCCATGTCGCGGCGCTCAGGTCTTGGAGGCGCGGGCGCGGCCCCGGGTGACTTCCCGGATAGCCTCGGAGAAGCCGTCCACGTCCTCGAAGTTGCGGTAGACCGATGCAAAGCGAACGTAGGCGACCTTGTCGAGCTTGCGAAGCTCGCGCATCACCAGCTCACCGAGCTTTTCGCTCGGGATCTCCCTTTCGCCCAACGTCAGGAGACGTTCCTCGATGCGTGCGATCGCCGCATCGACGTGCTCGGCCATGACTGGGCGCTTGCGCAAGGCCAGCTTCATGCTGCCCAGCAGCTTGTTGCGGTCGAACTCGGTGCGGCTCCCGTTGCGCTTGATGACGACGGGCAGCTTGAGGTCGATGCGTTCGTAGGTCGTGAACCGCTTGTCGCAGCTCAGGCAGCGACGGCGGCGGCGGACCGTATCGGCGTCCTCGTTCTCCCGGGTGTCGGTGACCTGGGTCGAAGGTTCGCCGCAGAAGGGGCATTTCATGTTGTCGGATCGGGCGATGCGGTGTCGGCCGGACGGACGACCGACACCGGACGCAACATCAGTCGCCGTACACCGGGAAACGGCCGCACAATTCCGCCGCCTGCGCGCGCACGCGCTCGATCACCGCGTCGTCGTGGGGGGCGTCGAGGACGTCTGCGATCATGTGGGCCACCTTCTCGGCTTCGATCTCGGTAAAGCCACGCGTGGTCATGGCCGGCGTGCCGACACGAATGCCGGAGGTCACGAAGGGCTTCTCCGGATCGTTGGGGATGGCGTTCTTGTTGACCGTGATATGGGCCTTGCCCAGCACGGCCTCCGCCTCCTTGCCCGTGATCCGCTTGGCGCGCAGATCCACCAGGAAGACGTGGCTCTCGGTGCGGCCCGAAACGATGCGCAGCCCGCGCTCTTCGCCGAGCACGCGCGCCATCACGCGGGCATTGGCAATGACCTGCTCCTGGTAGCGCTTGAACTCCGGCGCCATGGCCTCCTTGAAGGCGACGGCCTTGGCCGCGATGACGTGCATCAGGGGGCCGCCCTGCAAGCCGGGGAAGATGGCGGAGTTGATCGCCTTCTCATGTTCGGCCTTCATCAGGATGATGCCGCCGCGCGGACCACGCAGGGTCTTGTGGGTCGTCGAGGTGACCACGTCGGCGTGCGGTACCGGGTTGGGGTAGTAGCCGGCGGCGATCAGGCCGGCGTAGTGGGCCATGTCGACCCAGAAGATCGCGCCGACGTCGCGCGCGACCTTGGCGAAACGCTCGAAGTCGATGCGCAGGGAGTAGGCCGAGGCACCGGCGATGATGATGCGCGGCTTGTGCTCGCGGGCCAGGCGCTCCATGGCCTCGTAGTCGATCTCTTCCTTGTCGTTCAGGCCGTAGGCGACGACGTTGAACCACTTGCCAGACATGTTCAGCGGCATGCCGTGAGTCAGGTGCCCGCCCTCGGCGAGACTCATGCCCATGATCGTGTCACCGGGCTTGGCAAAGGCCATCAGCACGGCCTGGTTGGCCTGCGAGCCGGAGTTCGGCTGGACATTGGCCGCATCGGCGCCAAAGATGGTCTTGATACGCTCGATGGCGATCGTTTCGGCCACGTCCACGTGCTCGCAGCCACCGTAGTAGCGCTTGCCGGGATAGCCCTCCGCATACTTGTTGGTCAGTTGCGAGCCCTGGGCTTCCATGACGGCCCAGCTGACGTAGTTCTCCGAGGCGATCAGCTCGATGTGAGCTTCCTGGCGACGGTTCTCCGCCTGAATGGCGTTCCAGATCTCGGCATCGGCGTTTGCGATGGTGTTCTGTTTGGAAAACATGCTTGTCCCAGCAATGGCTTAAAGGCGAATATTATCACGCCGACAGGGCGGACATGGTGCGCCGCACGACGCGGTCACGCGTTGGGAAGTTCGTCCCGCGTGGCCTCCAGGTGGGCCTGCTGGGCCCAGGCTTCGATCGTCCAGCCCGTGTCGTCCCTGCGCACCCAGTTGAGCGCGGCGTTGGGAATCAGGAAGTCACGCTGGGGCTGCAGTTCGAGGCCGCGCACCATGCGGTTGATGCAGTCCAGCACCCCCCCGTGGGCAACCACGAGCAACTGCCCGCCCGGGTGTCGATCAGCGATGTCGCGGATCGCGGTGCATATGCGGGCATAGAACTGCTCGAGGCTCTCCCCGCCGTCGAAGTCGTAGCCGGTGTCCCGTGCCTCGAATCGCTGGTAGGCCTCCGGGTGACGCTCGCGGGCCTCGTCGTAGGTGAGCCCCTGGAACCGCCCGAAGTGGCGCTCGCGCAGGGCGGGCTCCGGTATCTCCGTCATGCCGAGCACCGTGGCACAGGCCTGGGCCGTCCGGCGGGCGCGCACGAGGTCGCTGGTATAGATCGCGTCGAACTGCAGGCCAGCCAGTTGCCCGGCCGTTGCCCGAGCCTGTGCCTCGCCGACGCTGTTGAGCGGAACATCGGAGTGGCCCTGGAGCCGCCGTTCGGCGTTCCAGGCCGTTTCGCCGTGCCGTACCAGGCAGATCCGTACCGTCATCAAAATGGGACCTCATCGTCGGGGGGCCATAGAATGAAGACTCGCGCAGCCCGTGTCCACCGTTAAGCGTTTCCCCTGATTTCGCAATTTTCCTGCGTGGCCATAATGCTGGCCCAGTACTCATTCGGGCGTTGACCGTGCGGCGCGCGGCGGTTCGACAACGAAAAACCAACTACGGGAGGGCCGTCTTGTGACGCCTTTGCTGAAGTTTGCCCACGCGGTTGACTGGGTGAACGACAAGATCGGGCGGGCTACCATCTGGCTCGTCCTGCTGGCTTCGCTGATCAGTGCCGGCAACGCATTTAGCCGCTACGGCTTCAACCTCAGCTCGAACGCCATGCTCGAGGTGCAGTGGTATCTCTTCTCGGCGGTCTTTCTGCTGTGTTCCGGCTACACCTTCATGCGCAACGAGCACGTTCGCATCGATCTCGTCTCGAACCGCCTGTCCGCCAAGGGTCGGAACTGGGTGGACATCGTCGGCATCGTCCTCTTCCTGCTGCCCGTCTGCTACATGATCGTGACCATGTCCTGGCCGTCGTTTGTGGAGTCCTTCGTCAATGACGAGCAATCCTCCAATGCGGGTGGCCTGGTGCGCTGGCCCGTCCGCATCCTGATTCCGATCGGCTTCACGTTGCTGGGTGTTCAGGCGCTGTCGGAGCTGATCAAGCGCGTGGCCTTCGTGACGGGCCAGGGTCCGGATCCGCTGCTCAAGGGCGGACATGGCGAATTGCACCATGACGAGGAGGTGGCCCAGTGACCGCCTTCCTGATCGAAAACATGGCGCCGCTGATGTTCTTCACGCTGATGCTGTTCCTGCTCAGCGGCTTCCCGGTCGCATTCGCGCTGATGGCGAACGGCCTGTTCTTCGGCTTCCTGGGGATCGAACTCGGGCTGCTCACGCCGGCCCTCCTGCAGGCCCTGCCGGAGCGGGTGCTCGGCATCATGGCGAACGACACGCTGCTCGCGATCCCCTTCTTTACCTTCATGGGGATCATTCTCGAGCGAAGCGGGATGGCGGAAGACCTGCTCGAGTCGGCGGGGCAGCTCTTCGGGCCGATCCGCGGAGGTATCGCCTACGCGGTGATCTTCGTCGGCGCGCTGCTTGCGGCGACGACTGGCGTGGTGGCGGCCTCGGTCATCTCGATGGGTCTGATCTCGCTGCCGGTGATGTTGCGCTACGGCTACTCGCGGGAGGTGTCGGCCGGCGTCATCTGCGCGTCGGGCACCCTCGCACAGATCATACCGCCCTCACTGGTGCTGATCGTGCTCGCCGACGTGCTTGGCGTGTCGGTCGGCGACGCCTACGCGGGGGCCATCATCCCGTCGATCATGCTGGTCACGCTGCTGGCGATCTACATCCTGATCCTCTCGATCTTCAAGCCCGACGCCGTACCGGCCCTGCCGCTCGACGCCAGAACCCTGAAGGGCGGTGCATTGCTGAAGAAGGTGCTGGTGTCGATGGTGCCTCCGGTGGTCCTGATCTTCCTGGTTCTGGGTACGATCTTCATCGGACTCGCCACGCCGACCGAGGGCGGTGCGATGGGTGCGGTCGGTGCCCTGGCCCTGGCCGCCGTCCGCAGGCGCCTGCAGTTCGAGGTGGTCCGAAGCGCGCTGGAGACGACGGCCAAGCTCTCAACCTTCGTCTTGTTCATCCTGATCGGCTCGACGGTATTCGCACTGACCTTCCGGGCCGTCGATGGCGATCTCTGGGTGGAGCACCTGTTCAGCCTGGTGCCGGGCGGTGAGATCGGCTTCCTGATGGTTGTCAGTGCACTGGTCTTCGTCCTCGGGTTCTTCATCGATTTCTTCGAGATCGCGTTCATCCTGCTGCCGCTCTTCGCACCGGTGGCAGAGAAGCTTGGCATCGACATGGTCTGGTTCCTGGTGCTGATCGGCATGAACATGCAGACCTCGTTCCTGACGCCGCCGTTCGGTTTCGCGCTGTTCTACCTGCGCAGCGTGGCACCGGTGAAAGCCTACGAAGACACGGTGCTCAAACGTCGGATCGAAGGCATCAAGACGAGCCAGATCTACCGGGGCGTGGTGCCGTTCATCGTGATCCAGATGATCGGCCTGGCGATGGTGTTCATCTTCCCGGAGCTTGTCTCGGGCAACCTCGACGAGAAGGCGAAAGTCGATCTGGATTCGATCGAGATCAACGTGCAGACCTTCGATGGGGGCGGCGGCGGCTACGGCGCCAATCCATTCGACCAGGGCTATGGCGCGCCGATCGAGATTCCGGGGCAGGAGGGCGCGCCACCGGAAGGCGGCGATGGATCGACGCAGGAGCCCCAAAGCCTCGAGGCGCCGATTGATCCCAATCAGGCGATCATGGATGCGCTCAAGCAGGAGGCAGCGGGCGAGGCCCAGAAGCCGTAAGGGGCCGCAGCGCCAGTCTGGTGGACACACACGGCCCTCGCGCGAGGGCAGTGTTTTTTTGTGCGCGCGACGGGAACCTCAGGGCGATCCCGGTCTCTGTCGCAGGAGACCCACCGGAGATCGTTCCATGCGCCTGCCTTGCCTCGCCGTGCTTCTCGCCCTGGTTGCCGCGCCGGCTCTCGGGGCTGGCCTTGCGCCGACGCCTGCCGATGCGCGGGGGCCCTTCTATCCCGACATTCTCCCGCCCGACACCGACAATGATCTCGTTCATATTCGCGGACAGGGCGGATCGGCAGCCGGGCCGGTTCTCGAGCTGACCGGCCGCGTGACCGACACCGAAGGCCAACCCCTCGTGGGCGTGCGGCTCGAGTTATGGCAGACGGACACCTTCGGGCGCTACATTCACTCGGGCGATCCTGAGCCGGCCCGGCGAGATCCTGGCTTCCAGGGCTTCGGGTTTGCCCTCACGGATGCCATGGGCCGCTACCGGTTCCGGACGGTGGTGCCGGGTGGCTACTGGACCCGCCCGCCCCACCACCATGTCCGCCTGCTGGTGGATGGTCGCGAAGTCCTGGTGACCCAGCTCTACCACCCCGGCCGGACCCGCGAGCCCGGCGTCGATGCCGGCGCGGCCGCGTCGCGCGAGGCGGCCCAGACCCTGCGCCTGCGTCAGGGCGAGCGGCTGGTCCCCGTGGGCGAGTTCGACTTCATCATCGACATGAAGGCGGCGCGCAAGGGGACGTGACGCGGCTGCGCCGTGTCGCGCACCAAAAAAAGGCCCCTCCGAAGAGGGGCCTTGTCCAGCAGGGAGGGGCGCCAGGCGCCCGTCACCCGGGTCAGCGCTTGCGGCTCTGCATGAAGCGGTCGAAGTTGCCCTCGGTCACGCTCATCCACAGCGTCTGATCCTTCTGGAATGCCGTCATGTGGTCGTGGATCTTCTTGAAGGTCGGATTGTCCTTGCCGACCTCTGCATACACTTCCTGGGCTGCGTTGTAGCAGGCCTCGAGGACGGGCAGCGGGAACGGGCGCAGTTGCGCACCCCCAGCGACGAGCTCCTTGAGTGCCGCCGGGTTCTTGGCGTCGTACTTGGACATCATGTCGATGTCGGCCTCGGCGGCCGCGGCCTGGACGATGGCCTGGTATTCCGGCGGCAGGCTGTCCCACTTGTCCTTGCCGATGTACAGGGACAGGTTGGGACCACCTTCCCACCAGCCCGGATAGTAGTAATACTTCGCGACCTTGTTGAAGCCCAGCTTCAGGTCGTCATACGGGCCAACCCACTCCGCGGCGTCGATCGTGCCCTTCTCGAGGGACGGATAGACGTCACCACCCGGAATCTGCTGCGGAACAACGCCCAGCTTCGAGAGCACCTTGCCGGCAAAGCCCCCGACACGGAACTTCAGACCTTCCAGGTCCTTGACGGTCTTGATCTCCTTGCGGAACCAGCCACCCATCTGCGCGCCGGTGTTGCCCATCGGGAAGTTCAGGATGTTGTAGCCGCCGAAGAACTCCCGCAGCAGCTCGAGGCCGCCGCCGTGCTTGGTCCAGGCCGCGAACTGTCGGTAGTTCAGGCCGAAGGGGACTGCCGTGTCGAGCGCGAACGTGGGGTCCTTGCCGAAGAAGTAGTACGAGGCGGTATGGCCGCACTCGACCGTGCCGTCCTTGACCGCATCCATGACCGAGAAGGCGGGAACCAGTTCACCGCCCGGGAATACGCGGATCTCGAACTTGCCGCCGGTCGCCTCGGAGACGCGCTTCGAGAAGACCTCGGCTGCGCCGAAGATCGTGTCGAGGCTCTTCGGGAAGCTCGATGCCAGCCGCCACTTGATGGTGGGCAGCTCTGCCGCGCGGGCCGGACTGATCATGGTCGCGCCAACGGCGACGCCCGCACCAGCCTTCTTTAGAAAGGAACGACGTTCCATGTGTCTCTCTCCTCGTTGAAATGATGTCGCGAAAAATCGGGCCAAACGATAATCGACGCCAGCCGGCCCTGCTATTGGGGTTTCTCCCATCGGCGCTGGTGTCGCCGCGAATGGCTTCGCAGACCGTCGCGAAGTGCCCGCGGCCTTCAGGCGGACACGTCCCGTCACGCGCCCGCAATCTTCATGTGATCGATCAGGATGGAGCCGGTGTGCTTGGCGCCCCGGTCCCAGACATCTGCGCCGATATCGACGATGCCGGAGAACATCTCCCGCAGGTTGCCCGCGATGGTGATCTCCTCGACCGGGTACTGGATGCGGCCATTCTCGACCCAGAAACCCGCAGCGCCGCGAGAGTAGTCGCCGTTCACGTAATTGACGCCCTGGCCGAGGAGTTCGGTGACCAGCAGGCCCCGGCCAAGCTGGGCCAGCATGCCATCGAAGTCACGCTCGCCGTGGCTGATTTGCAGCGTGTGTGAGCCGCCTGCATTGCCGGTGGTCTGCATGCCGAGCTTGCGCGCCGAGTAGCAGCTGAGGAAGTAACCCTCGAGGATGCCGTCCGCGACGACCGTGCGGTCGTGCGTCGCCACGCCGTCGCCGTCGAAGGGGGCACTGCCGAAGGCCTTCGGCAGATGGGGGCGCTCGACGATGCGGATGTGCGGTGCAAACAGCGGCTGCCCGAGGCCGTCGACCAGGAATGACGCCTGGCGGTAAAGGGCGCCCCCGCTCGCGGCATACGCGAAGTTGCCGAGGAGGGACGTGGCGAGCGGTGCTTCGAAAAGGATCGGGACCTCACAGGTCGGGATGCGACGCGCGCCCATCCGTGCCTCGGCTCGACGGGCGGCACGCGCGCCAATGTGTTCCGCGTCATCCAGCTCGGAGGCGTCGCGGCGGCTGTCGTACCAGTCGTCCCGCTGCATGGCGTCACCTTCGCCGGCGATGACCGAGCAGGAGATCGAATGCCGCGAGGTGGCGTAGCCGGCGTTGAAGCCCAGGCTGTTGGCGGTCACGAAATGGGACTGCTGGGACGAAACGCTCGCCCCTTCCGAGTTGCGGATTGCCGGGCTGGCGTCAAAGGCGGCCTGCTCGCAGCGGGTCGCCAGTGCCAGTGCCTCCTCGACGCTCGGACTCCAGGGGTGGAACAGGTCGAGGTCCGGCACCTCCTTGGCGAGCAGCGCCTGCTCGGCGAGCCCTGCGCAGGGGTCCTCTGCCGTGAAGCGCGCGATCTGGAGGGCGGCCTCGACCGCGGCCTCGAGGGCCGGGCGCGAAAAGTCGGACGTGCTTGCGTGGCCGCGCTTCTGGCCGAGGTAGATCGTGACCCCCACCCCCTTGTCGCGGTTGTACTCGATCGTATCCGTCTCGCCCTTCCGGACCGTGACGCTCTGGCCAAAGCCTTCCGAAACGTCGGTTTCGCAGGCGCTCGCGCCGAGCTTGCGCGCGTGATCGAGTATGGACTGGGCGATGTCCGAGAGCTGGTTGGCGGAGAACGAGAAACCGTGACTGGGCATTGGGAGGGGATCCGGCTGTCGAGTCTATAATCTTAAACCTTTCAGCCAGGGCACCACCCAATGCAAGACGAGGCGCCGGACGAACTCCAGGACGATCTGCCACCCAGCAAGACGCGCATGAAGAAAGACATGCACGCGCTGCAGGCTCTCGGTGAGGCGCTGGTCGCCCTGTCGGCGGAGCGTCTCGAGAAGATCCCCATGCCAGACGGCCTGCGCGATGCCGTGCTCGAGGCGCGCCGGATTCGCCAGCACGGCGCGAAGCGGCGGCAGCTGCAGTACATCGGGCGGTTGATGCGAAACGTCGACGCCGAACCGATCCGCGCCGCTCTGGACGCGCTTGAGGGAACGTCGCGGGAGGCCGTGGCGAAACAGCATCGGATCGAGCGGTTGCGCGATGCGCTGATGGTGGACGAGGGTGTGCTGGAGCAGGTGGCGTCCGACTGGCCCGGAGCGGATCTTCAGCAACTGCGCGTGTTGCGGCGGAATGCCCTGAAGGAGCGCGAGAAGGACAAGCCCCCACGCGCCTACCGGGAGTTGTTCCGCATCTTGCGCGAGCTCGATGCGGATGACGGTCGGCCCGAGTGGGAGCGATGAATACAAGGAATGCAGATGAAGGATGACTTGCTCAGGATCGGCCTGGTGTCGATCAGCGATCGCGCCTCCGGTGGCGTTTACGAAGACAAGGGCGTGCCCGCCATGCAGACATGGTTCGGTGATGCGCTGACGACGCCGTGGGAAATGGAGTCGCGCCTGATTCCGGACGAGCGGGACGTGATCGAGCGGACGCTGGTCGAGCTATGCGATACCGCGGGTTGCCACCTGGTCCTGACCACGGGAGGTACCGGGCCGGCGCCGAGGGACGTCACACCGGAGGCGACGATGGCCGTCGCCGATCGCCTGATGCCCGGCTTTGGCGAACAGATGCGGCAGATCTCGCTGCACTTCGTACCCACGGCCATCCTGTCGCGTCAGGTCGGCGCGATTCGCGGCTGCACGCTGATTCTCAACCTGCCCGGTCAGCCGAAATCGATTCGAGAAACCCTCGAGGGTGTCAAGGACGAGCAGGGCGCGGTCAAGGTTCCGGGCATCTTTGCCGCGGTGCCCTACTGCATCGATCTCATCGGCGGGCCCTACGTCGAGACCAACGAGGCGGTGGTCAAGGCATTCCGCCCGAAGAGCGCGCTGCGACCCAAGTCGTGACGCAGTTCTCAGCCGGTGGCTGATGCGGGCCAGGTGCCCGGAACCGCCAGCGGAACCGTGGGGTCGATCCTTTGCCACTCGTGGAAGGAGACACCCATGGAGAGTCTGTT
Source organism: Rhodocyclaceae bacterium (assembly GCA_050303815.1). GTDB lineage: Bacteria > Pseudomonadota > Gammaproteobacteria > Burkholderiales > Rhodocyclaceae > Cognatazoarcus. The sequence goes on along the minus strand of JBNLCM010000015.1, from coordinate 4,018 downwards.
CTTCCTGATCCTGATCGTTTTCTGGATTCCCATATGGCTTGTGCGGCGAGAGCTCGCGTTCCGCCGCAGTCCAGCCTACTGGCGGCGCTTCGGTGCCGTCGTGCTCAGGCCGCAGGCGCTGGAGGGGTGTGACGAGCCGATCGGGACATACCTGGGCTCACCCATCTTCCGGCGCGTGCGTTTCCACGGATGTGACTATGAATTCGACAGGGTCGCACCGTCGGAAGCGCGCGATCTGATCGACGGCGGGGAACTCTTTCTGGAGCCCGGCCTGGTCTACCGGCTGCGAATCGATCGCGCGCTCGACGTGCGCTCTGCGATTTGCGATCCCTTGTCGAACGGGTTTCGTTGAGGCGCGCGGCGCGGCCTTGTGCCGCCTCTGGCTAGCTGCGCGCTGCGATCCGGATCACGCGGCGACCAGCGGGCCCGCCAGGGGGTGTCCCCGGTGGCGTGCGCAATTGACGCTGGCGTTCCTGATTGCGCCACCAGGCGCGCATGCCGAGCAGCGTCGCGAGGCAGGCCGTGTACAAGAAGGGTTGCAGATAGTCGGCCTTCACCAACCACCAGAAGTGCAGCACGCCAAGGACTGCGATGGCGTAGATCGACCGATGCAGTGATTGCCAGCGGCGTCCGCCGAGCCTGCGAATCATGAAGGCATTGGACGTTACCGCCAGCGGCGTCATCAGCAGCAGCGCAGAGAAGCCCACCGTGATGTACGGCCGCTTCAGTATGTCCATGGCAATGGCGGACCAATCGAAGTACTGATCCAGTCCGACGTAGGCCAGCAGGTGAACCACGCCGTAGGCGAAGGCGAAGAGGCCGAGCATGCGTCGCAGTCGCAACACCCAGTGCAGCCCCGTCAGTCTGCGCAGTGGCGTCACCGCCAGGGTGATCAGCAGGAGGCGTAGCGTCCAGTCCCCCGTCGCGTGTGCGACCGCCTCGATCGGGTTCGCCCCAAGGGCATCGGCCCGCCAGTCGACGACCAGCCAGCCCAGTGGCATCAGGCAGATCGCAAACAGCAGGGCTTTGATGATCGACAGCTGGCGTGCCGACGGTGTCCAGCGCGCGGCGGTGGGCATCGCGGGGTTCCTTCAGGAGTGGGGTCAGTAGAAGCGCTTGAGGTCCATGCCTTGATAGAGGCTGGCGACCTGGTCGCCGTAGCCGTTGAACTTGAGCGTGGGTCGTTTCAGGAAATCGCCGATGCGACGCTCGCGCGCCTGGCTCCAGCGGGGATGGTCAACCTCCGGATTGACGTTGGAGTAGAAACCATATTCCTGCGGGGCCGCCGTGTTCCAGGCCGTCGCGGGCTGGGACTCGGTGACGCGGATGCGCACGATCGACTTGGCGCTCTTGTAGCCATACTTCCACGGCACGACGATGCGAACCGGTGCGCCGTTCTGATTGGGCAAGACCTCGCCGTACACGCCCAGCGTCAGCAGGGTCAGCGGGTGCATTGCCTCGTCGAGCCGGAGTCCCTCCTGGTACGGCCAGTCAAGCACCGGACGGCGCAGCATGATCTCGGGGTCGTAGTGGGACTCGAAGGCGACGAACCGGGCACTGCCGAGTGGCTCGACCTGCTTTAAAAGGGCAGCCAGCGGATAGCCGACCCACGGCACGACCATCGACCACGCCTCGACGCAGCGGAGGCGGTAGATGCGCTCTTCCAGGGGGGCGAGCTTGAGAAGTTCCTCGAGGCCGAAGGTCCGGGGCTTGGCAACCAGGCCCTCGACCCTGACTTCCCAGGGACGGGTCTTCATCACCCCGGCGTTGCGGGCCGGGTCGGTCTTGTCGGTGCCGAACTCGTAGAAGTTGTTGTAGCCCACCACGGCCTTGCGCTCGGTGAGTGGCTCGTCAGTCGACAAGGGGCTCAGTCTGGCAGGCAGGGCGTCATCCGCCCGCGCCGCAAGCGCTGTCAGCCCCGAACTCCCCGCCAGAGCGGCACCAGCGCCGAACTGCAGCAGCTGCCGCCGACGGCGGAAATGGTCCTGCGGCGTGATGTCGGAAGGCGCGACATCGGACGGTCGTCGAATCAGCATGGGATGAACCTCTCTTTGCGCCCGGGTGGGTCTGCCTCAATGGACGCGTCTGAAGACTGAGACCTTACAGAACTCAGGGGTTCAGTTCCCGATACACCATCGAGGCGACCTGCAGCAGATCGTCGCGTGCCATGTCGGCCGACAGGGCATAGCCCGTCCCGCCATCCACCCAGTAGAAGACGCTGATTCCGTTCTCTTCGGCATAGCGGAAGGCCGTGTCCTGCTGTCGCGCCGCGTCGTGCGTCAGATACAGGGTGAGGCGGCGACCGCTGGCATCCTGGTACATGAACTGGGCGACCGGTCCGTCGCCGCCGGGCAGCAGGCGGCCACCCATCAGCGCAAAGCCGCCAGGGGCCAGATCGGGCGTCCGGATTGGCGTACCGAGTCGCTTGCTCAGCCAGCCCACCAGGTGCGCCTGTTGATCGGCCCCGACCTCGACCGGGTGCCGCACCTCGGGCACATACACCGCGTGAGCGATTGCCGCTTGCTGCGGCAGGGAGGGCGACACGACCAGTGGCGCTGGCGGCGGAGCATCCATCGACCTGACGCCGTAGCCCAGTACGCCCCCAAGCGCGAGCCAGCCAACGACCGCAGCGCGTCGCAGGGCGGGTCCGGGCGAGCGTCGCTGGGCAGGGCGCTCACCCGAAGCGGCGGCGAGCAGTCGCTCGGGAATTGCCTCGTCGAGGACCGGGTCGAAACGTGCGTGGAGGGCCTGAGTCTGGGCCCGCCAGTCGGCGACGCGCGTTGCCAGCCCGGGCTCGGCCTCGAGCAACTCGCTCATGCGCGCCATCTCGTCACTCTCGAGCCGCTGGTCGGCGTAGGCGCAGAGCTGCTGGTCGGAAAATTGTCGTTCGTTCATTTCACACGCTTCAATGGGCCATTCGACGCACCGCTGGCAATCAGCTTCCTGAGGCGGTCGCGGCCACGGGCAAGCCGCGACATGACAGTTCCGATCGGCACGCCGATCACCTGCGCGCATTGTTCGTAGCTCAGTTCTTCAAGCCCGACCAGCAGCAGGACCTCGCGATGGTCAGGACTGAGTTGCTCCAGCGCGCGTTCCAGATCCCGTAGGTCGAGGCCGTCCTGCTGGGCAGGGCGGACCGGCGTGTCGGGCAGATCCTCGTCGGCCCGGAACTCCACGTGCTGTGCCTGCTTCCACTGGTTCACGAAGAGGTTGTGCATCAGTGTGAAAAGCCATGCCCGCAGATTGCCGCCCTGCCACAAGTGCGCCTTTACCAGAGCCCGCTCCAGTGCATCCTGTACGAGATCGTCGGCGCGGCCCGGGTCGCCGCACAGCGCGCGCGCGTAGCGCCGCAGCCGGGGTATCTGGTCCAGCAGCTCCCTCTTCTCGAACATGTGTCCCCTTGCATGCCTTGCGCCGGGCTTCGCGTCCCGTCAGGCGCTGCGCCTGCCGCATTCTGGTATCTGAACAATCTGCCTGCCGGGATTATTCCATCCTGCCGCCGGGGAGGGCGCACGCCGACGCGCCGACGTCGCGGGCGAGGCTTGGGCTAGAATGGCAAATTGGTCAGAAATCGTGTAACGAGCTCAGCATGAACGCATCCGTGAAGATCCACATCGACGACGTCCGTATCTCAGAGATCAAGGAACTGGCGCCGCCCGCCCACGTCCTGCGGGAATTCCCGGCGACCCCCGAAGCGGCACGCACCGCGTTTGAAGCCCGTGCCGCGATCCACCGCATCCTGTACGGGGCCGACGATCGGCTCCTGGTGGTGATTGGACCGTGCTCGATTCACGACCCGGAAGCTGCCCTCGATTATGCCCGCAAGCTCAAGGCCGAGGCCGAGCGGCTGAAGGACGATCTGCTGGTGGTGATGCGCGTCTATTTCGAGAAACCGCGCACGACCGTGGGCTGGAAGGGTCTCATCAACGACCCGCATCTCGATGGCACCTACGACGTACCGCACGGGCTCACCCTGGCGCGCAAGCTGCTGCTGGAGATCGGCGAGCTCGGCTTGCCC
>JBNLCM010000014.1:0-36914 GCA_050303815.1 Rhodocyclaceae bacterium | reverse complement strand
CGCGAGGTGCTTGCCCAGGCCGCCCAGAAAGCTGGTCTCGACAAGAAGACCGAGGTGCAGGCCCAGATGGATCTGGCCCGCCAGGCCATCCTGATCCGCGCCTACCTGCAGGATTTCGTCGCCAAGAACCCGGTCACCGATGCCGATCTCGAGTCCGAGTACAGCACGATCAAGGGCCGCCTGGGCGATAAGGAGTACAAGGTCCGCCACATCCTGGTCGAGAAGGAAGATGACGCCAAAGCGATCATCACCAAGCTGCAGACCGGCGAGAAGTTCGAGGACCTGGCCAGCCAGTCCACCGACCCCGGCAGCAAGGACAAGGGTGGCGATCTGGGCTGGGCCAATCCCGGCATGTTCGTCAAGCCGTTCTCCGAGGCGATGATGAAGCTCGAAAAGGGCAAGTTCACCGGTGTGCCGGTCAAGAGCGATTTCGGCTATCACGTGATCCTGCTCGAGGACACCCGCGCCCTGCAGGCCCCTCCGTTCGAACAGGTCAAGGGCCAGCTCTCGCAGCGCCTGCAGCAGCAGAAGGTCGAGAAGCACCTGCTCGAGCTGCGCGGCAAGGCCAAGGTCGAATAAGACCCACGCCGACGTCAGAGAAAAGAAACGGGGGCCACGGCCCCCGTTTTTCATGGTGCGCGCCGGGCGCCGGTCAGAACTGGTCCTCGCTCAGCGCGAGGGCGCCACTGGCACCCTGCACGACGACCTGCGAAAGGCCCGCGGCCTGCGCCAGCACGTGGTCGGCATAGAAGCGGGCCGTAACCACCTTGGCGCGGTAGAAGCTGGCGTCGCCTTCGCCGGCAGCGAGGCGCGACACCGCCTTCTGGGCGGCACGGGCCATCTGCCAGCCGCCCGTGACGATACCCATCAGCTTCAGGAACGGTACAGCCCCGACGTGCGCCGCCTTGACGTCCTTGCCGAAGGTGTCGACGAGGTAGGAGACCGCTGTCTCGACCGCCGTGACACCTTCGCCCAGGGCCTTGCCGATAACCTTCAGATCATCGTCTCCGGCAGCCAGGGCGCCTGCCGTCTCACGCATCTCGGCAATCACGGTGCGCACGGTTACGCCGCCCTCCCGGGCGATCTTGCGGCCGATCAGGTCGTTTGCCTGGATCGCGGTCGTGCCTTCGTAGATCGTCGTGATCCGCGCATCCCGCAGATGCTGGGCGGCGCCGGTTTCCTCGATGAAGCCCATCCCGCCGTGGACCTGAACCCCGGTGGAGGCCACGTCGATGGCGTTTTCGGTGCACCAACCCTTGACGACCGGGATCAGCAGGTCGACGAAGGCCTGCTGGCTTGCGCGGACGGAAGGATCGGGATGGCGATGCGCCTTGTCGTTGGCAGCAGCGACCACGTAGGCCAGCGCACGCATGGCTTCGGTGTGGGACTTCATCCACATCAGCATGCGACGCACGTCCGGGTGATGAATGATGCTCACCTTCGGGCCGCCACGCACGCCCAGCTCGGTCCCCTGGACCCGCTCCTTGGCGTAGTCGACCGCCTGCTGGTACGCGCGCTCCGACAAGGCCAGGCCTTCCATGCCGACCGCAAAGCGTGCCTCGTTCATCATCACGAACATGTACTCGAGGCCCCGGTTCGCCTCGCCCACGAGGTAGCCGGTGGCGCCGCCCTTGTCACCGAAGGCCAGCACGCAGGTCGGGCTCGCATGGATGCCGAGCTTGTGCTCGATCGACACGCAATGGACGTCGTTGCGCTCGCCGGGTGCCCCGTTCGCGTCGAGGATGAACTTCGGCACGACGAAGAGCGAGATGCCCTTCACGCCTTCCGGCGCGTCCGGCAGGCGCGCCAGGACCAGGTGCACGATGTTGTCCGTCATGTCGTGCTCGCCGTAGGTGATGAAGATCTTCTGGCCGAAGACCTTGTACGACCCGTCGGCCTGGGGCTCGGCACGGGTGCGCACGGCCGCGAGATCGGAACCGGCCTGGGGCTCGGTCAGGTTCATGGTGCCGGTCCACTCACCGCTGCCCATCTTCTCCAGGACGGCCGCCTTGAGTTCGTCCGAACCGCACAGGGCCAGTGCCGCGATGGCGCCATTGGTCAGCATCGGGCACAGGGAGAAGGCCATGTTGGCCGACTTCCACATCTCGATCACCGCCGTATTCACGAGGTTCGGCAAACCCTGCCCGCCATACGCCGGATCGTTGGCAAGGGCTGTCCAGCCTGCCTCGGTGAACTGGCTGTAGGCTTCCTTCCAGCCCGGCGCAGTCGTCACCTTGCCGTCGTTCCAGCGCGCGCCCTCCCGGTCTCCCGTCCAGTTCAGCGGCGCAAGCACGCCGTTGGCGAACTTGCCGGCCTCCTCGAGGATCGCATCGACCAGATCTTCGCTGGCCTCTTCGCAACCCGGCAGGGCTGCCACTTCGTCGAGGCCGGCCAGTTCCTTCAGCACGAACTGCATGTCGCGGATCGGCGCGTTGTAGTTGCTCATTCCTGTTTCTCTCCCGTGTCCTGGCGCTGCCGTTCGCCTTCTGGGCGCAGGCCGGCTCGCCTTGTCAGATATCGCCTGTCGTCAAACGTCATGACCCATTCGGGTCGGAAAACCACCATCAGTGTTGTTGCCATCCCGCCCAGCCAGGCCTCAGAGAAGGCCAGCAGCAGGAAGAACGGCAGATACTCCTCGCGCAGTACGGCGAGCGGATAGGCCCCGCTGATCGCCAGCACCAGTGTCGCCACCAGCCCGACCAGCACCACGCCAACGCCCGAGCCGGCGAAGGCCTGGACGAAGATGTAAACGAACGCGTTGGCTGGCAGCCGGCGCTCGGCCCATCGGTGCAGCGCGTAGGTGAAGCTCACCGGAACGGCTCCTGTCAGGAGCAGGTTGATGCCCAACGCGCTCCAGTCGAGGTGCCCGTTCAGGGCCGTTGCCACCAACACGGCCGCCATCGCCAGCAAGGCCAGCCAGGGGCCGAACATCAGCGTCGCCAGCGTGCCCCCCACCAGATGCAGGTTGAGGCCTTCTCGCACCCCGGCATTCATCGTCCAGAGCAGGCCCAGGACGACGACCGTCCCGAGCCAGGCGTGCAGACGCAGGGGCTCGCGCAGTTGCCCCCAGGGTGCCCGCCAGACCGCACGCGCCAGCAGCGCCAGCGCGAGCAGCGCCGTGACCACCAGCCAGGTCGCAGAGAACTGCTGACCGGAGAGGTTCACGACGCTTCGGGCAGGCTTACAGGGCCGCGGTCAGGGCCGGCACAACCTCGTTCAGGTCGCCGACCAGACCGTAGTCCGCCACCTGGAAGATCGGTGCTTCGGGATCCTTGTTGATCGCGACGATCACCTTGGAGTCCTTCATGCCGGCCAGATGCTGGATGGCGCCCGAGATGCCGATCGCCACATACAGCTGCGGCGCGACGATCTTGCCGGTCTGGCCGACCTGATAGTCGTTGGGCACGTAGCCCGCATCGACCGCGGCACGGCTCGCACCGAGCGCGGCCCCGAGCTTGTCCGCCAACGGCTCGAGCAGCTGGTGATAGTTGTCGCCGCTGCCCAGGCCGCGACCGCCCGACACGATGGTACCGGCGGCACCCAGCTCGGGACGCTCGCTCTTCGTGAGCTCCCGGCCAACCAGGCTCGAGATACCCAGGGCAGGACCCGCCTGGACGGCCTCGACGGCGGCCGACCCGCCTGCCCCTGCCGGCTCGAAGGCGGTGGTGCGGACCGTCACGACCTTGACCGGGTCAACGCTCTGGACCGTGGCCAGGGCGTTGCCCGCATAGATCGGGCGGACAAAGGTATCCGGCCCCTCGACGGCGACGATGTCGGACACCTGTGCCACGTCCAGCAGCGCGGCAACACGCGGCAGCATGTTGCGACCGGCCGATGTCGCCGGTGCCAGTAGGTGGCTATAGCCCTCGGCCAGGCCCGTCACCAGTGCCGCCACGTCTTCGGCAAGCTGCTCGGCGTACTGGGGCGCATCCGCCACCCGGACCTTGGCCACGCCGGCGATCCCGGCCGCCTGGGCAGCCGCGGCCTCGCAACCGCTGCCCGCCACCAGAACGTGGATCTCGCCCCCGATGGCCGTCGCAGCGGCGACCGTGTTCAGGGTGGACGATTTGATCGACGCGTTGTCGTGTTCAGCAATAACCAGAATCGCCATGTCAGATCACCTTTGCTTCGTTCTTGAGCTTGTCCACCAGCTGGGCCACATCAGCCACCAGGATGCCGGCGCTCCGCTTTGCCGGCTCTGCCACCTTGAGGGTCTTTAGGCGCGGCGTGACGTCGACGCCGAGATCCTCCGGCGTGAGCGTCTCGAGCGGTTTCTTCTTGGCCTTCATGATGTTGGGCAGGGTCGCGTAGCGGGGCTCGTTGAGCCGCAGGTCGGTGGTGATCACCGCCGGCAGGCTCACCTCGAGGGTCTCCAGGCCACCGTCGATCTCGCGGGTGACGTGGGCCTTGTCGCCATTGATCGCAACCTTCGACGCGAACGTAGCCTGCGGCCAGTTCATCAGGGCGGCAAGCATCTGGCCCGTCTGGCCGGCGTCGTCATCGATGGCCTGCTTGCCCAGCAGAACGATGCTCGGTCCTTCCTTGTCGCACAGCGAGCGGAGCAGCTTGGCCACGGCCAAGGGCTGCAGCTCGGCGTCCGTCTGAACCAGGATGCCGCGGTCGGCACCGATGGCAAGCGCCGTGCGGATGGTCTCCTGGCACGCCTGGATGCCGCACGAAACGGCGATGACTTCGGTGGCAACGCCCGCCTCGCGCAGGCGGACGGCCTCTTCGACGGCGATCTCGTCGAAGGGGTTCATGCTCATCTTGACGTTGGCGATATCCACGCCCGTGCCGTCGCCCTTGACGCGCACCTTGACGTTGTAATCGACGACGCGCTTGACCGGAACCAGAATCTTCAAAGCAGCGCTCCTTAGTGTGGTGTCGTGTGTAACTGTCTCCGCCCCGCTATCGGGCCCTGCTCGCATTATGTCATCCGCTGTGGGCGGTGACACGTCAGGCAGGAAAATCCATACCGAGCCGTATGGGAGCGTACGGTAGCGTATGGTGCACTTTTTTGTCAATACTGTTGCGTATGGAACGCACTGCACAAAAGGCCCGCACCCAACTCGACCGGGCCACCTGGATCGAACAGGCCCTCGACATCCTGGCCCAGGACGGCGTCGCCGGCTTGCGGGTCGAGGTGCTGGCCAAGAAATTGAAGGTCACCAAGGGCAGCTTCTACTGGCACTTCAAGGACCGGCAGGACCTCCTGGACGGGGTACTGGCGGCGTGGCGCGACAGCCGGATTCGCGACATCGCCAAGCAGACCCGCGCCCGCTCGGGGGAAGAGCTCCAGCAGCTCTACCACGTGATCGACATCTATAGCGCGAGTCGCAACCGGAAGGGCATGCTGATCGAGCTCGCGGTGCGTGAATGGGCGAAGCGCGATGCGGCCGTGTCGACGGTCGTCGAGGAAGTGGACACCCAGCGGCTGAACTTCGCGCGCAAGCTCTTCCTTGCCTGCGGCGTGCCGATGCGCGAGGCGTCCAGCCGCTGCATGCTCCTCTACGCCTACGTGTTCGGCATCTCGCTGATGAACTGCGACGGCTTCGGCGAGGACATCGAGGCGCTCAAGGCCGACATCGCCGACCTGATCGCCCGCTCGGCCAGCGGCGCCTGATCAGTCCGCCGCCCGGCTGCGCGGCAGACAATCCCGCACGTTGCGGCCGGTCGCCTCGACGATCTCATCGACCGGCATGCCCCGGAGCTCGGCGAGAACCGCAGCGTAGCGTGCGACGTTGGCCGGTACGTTGCGCCGGCCCTGCCCCCACGATGGCGCCATGTCCGGCGCGTCGGACTCCAGCACGATCGACGTCAGCGGCAGCTCGGTCGCCAGCGCGCGAATCCGATGCGAGCCGCTGAAGGTCATGGCACCACCGAAGCCGAGCTTGAAGCCCCGCGCGATCAGCTGTTCGGCCTGCTGTCGACTGCCATTGAACGCGTGGGCGATGCCGCCCGGCACCTCGATCCGCCGCAGGTGCTTCAGCACCGCATCGACGGCCCTGCGAACATGCAGCAGCACCGGCAGCTCATGTCGGCGGGCGATGCGAAGCTGCGCGGCGAAAAGGCGCTCCTGAAGATCCGGATCCGGGTGGCCGGGATAGAGGTCGAGCCCGATCTCCCCGACCGCCACGACGCGGTCGTCCGCCAGGCGCGCCTCGACGGCGGCGAGGTCGGGCGCCGGGTCGGCCCGGTCAACATACAGCGGGTGGATGCCGTAGGCCGCCCGGCAAGCCGGCAGGGCGGATACCGTCGCGGCGGTCGCCTCGAACAGCGACGCCGAGACTGCAGGGACGATGATCATCCCCACGCCGGCCTCGGCCGCCTGCCGCGCCACCGCGTCCCGGTCGGGATCGAACTCGGTGGCGTCCAGGTGGCAGTGGCTATCGACCAGCACGAGGCGGCTGAGGGGCTCAGGTCCCCTTGTAGTTGGGCTTGCGCTTGGCGATGAAGGCGTCGATGCCTTCAGCGGCATCATCGGTCATCATGTTGCAGGCCATGACCTCGCCCGCGTACTGGTAGGCCGCGTCCATCCCCATCTCGATCTGGCGGTAGAACATCTCCTTGCCCATGGCGATGGCCTTGGGCGACTTGGCGATGATCGACGCGGCCAGTCGCCCTATCTCCTCGTCGAGGCCGTCCGTCGCCACGACGCGATTGACCAACCCCCGGCGACGGGCCTCCTCGGCATCGATGAAGTCGCCGGTGACGAGCATCTCGAAGGCTTCCTTGCGACCCATGTTACGGGCCAGGCCGACGCTTGGCGTCGAGCAGAACAGGCCGACGTTGATGCCGGAGACCGCGAAGCGGGCCGTGTCGACCGCCACGGCGAGATCGCACATCGACACCAGCTGGCAACCCGCGGCCGTGGCGATGCCGTGGATGCGGGCGATGACCGGCTGGGGCATCGAAAGGATACGTGTCATCACCCGGGTACACAGCCGGAACAGGCCCTGGTGGAAGGCCTTGGCGTGATTGGCACGCATCTCCTTCAGGTCGTGGCCGGCGCAGAAGGCCTTGCCCGCGCCGCCGATCACGACCACCCGGGCGGTCGGGTCCGCCGCGATCGCGTCGAGCGCGCCGAGCAGGGTCTCGAGCATCTCGCTCGACAGGGAATTGAACTGGTTGGGCCGGTTCAGCGTCAGGTGGACGATGCCCCCCTCGTCATGCCGAAGCAGGATGGGTTCGTCGGGATGGTGTGCAATGGCGCTCATGGTGATGTCTCCTCCTCGTGCCCCATCATAGCGTTCGCAAGGCGCACCGACCAGACGGAAGCGTATGGCGTCAATCGAAGGCGTCGGTGGATTTCGCCTGTTCGCGCAGTACGAACTTCTGGATCTTGCCGGTCGAGGTCTTGGGCAACTCGGTGAAGCGGAAGCGCTTGGGAATCTTGAAGCCGGCCATGTGCTCGCGACAGAAGGCCCTGAGTTCGTCCTCGCTCAGTACCGCCCCTTCGCGCAGCTCGATGAAGGCGTAGGGCACCTCACCCCACTTGTCGTCGGGTGCCGCGACGACGGCGGCCGCCAGCACCGCAGGGTGCTTGTAGAGGGTGTCCTCGACCTCGATCGACGAGATGTTCTCGCCCCCGGAGATGATGATGTCCTTCGAGCGGTCCTTGATCTTGACGTAGCCGTCGGGCTGCATCACGGCCAGGTCGCCGGTGTGGTAGAAGCCGCCCCGGAAGGCGTCCTCCGTGGCCTTCGGATTCTTCAGGTAACCCTTCATGACCAGGTTGCCACGGAACATGATCTCGCCCATGGTCTCGCCGTCGCGGGGCACCTCGGCCATGGGGCCGGGGTCCATCACGGTGATCGCCTCCTGGGCGTGGTAGCGCACTCCCTGGCGACCGTTCTTCGTCACTTGTTCCGCCAGCGGCAGCGCGGCCCAGTCGTCATGTTTGGCGCACACCGCGGCCGGTCCGTAGGTCTCCGTCAGGCCATAGACGTGGGTCACGTCGAAGCCGATCCTTGCCATCCCTTCGATAACCGCAGCCGGCGGCGGTGCGGCGGCGATCAGCCCCGACACCGTGTGCTCGATGCCGTCGCGCCATTCGGCCGGCGCATTGGCCAGCATCGAATGGACAATCGGCGCGCCGCAGTAGTGGGTGACGCCCTCCGCGCGGATGGCCTCGAAGATGAGCTTCGGATCGACCCGCCTCAGGCACACGTTGATGCCGGCATTGGCCGCCATCGTCCAGGGGAAGCACCAGCCATTGCAGTGGAACATCGGCAGGGTCCACAGGTAGACCGAGTGGGGTTTCATGCCCCAGCTGACGATGTTGGACATGGCGTTGAGGTAGGCCCCCCGGTGGTGGTACACGACCCCCTTCGGGTTACCGGTGGTGCCGGAGGTGTAGTTGAGCGAAATGGCGTCCCACTCGTCGCCGGGCAGCTGGAAGGGGGCCTCCGGATCGCCCTCGGCGATCAGCGCCTCGTAGTCGAGGCCGCCCAGTCGCTCGCCCGGCCCGGTGTATTCGGGATCGTCCACGTCGATGACCAGGATCTCCCGCTCGACCTGCGCGAGGGCCTTGTCGACAATGCGCGAATACTCCCGGTCGGTGATCAGCACGCGCGCCTCGCCATGGCCAAGGATGAAGGCCACCGTCTCGGCATCGAGGCGGGTGTTGATGGTGTTGAGCACTGCACCGCAGCCCGGCACACCGAAGTGACACTCGATCATCTCCGGCGTGTTGTTGAGGATCACCGCCACCGTGTCGTTCTTGCCGATACCCCGCTGGCGCAGCGCGGAGGCCAGTCGGAGGGCCCGCCGACAGGTCTCGAGCCACGTCAGGCGGCGCGCACCATGCACCACGGCAGTTCGGTCCGGATAGATGTAGGCGGAGCGCTCGAGGAAGGTCAGCGGTGTCAGGGCGACGTAGTTGGCTTCGTTGCGGTCGAGGCCGCTGTCGTAGATGGACGGGTTCATGGGGTGTCTCGTGTCTCCGTTGTGTTGTGTGTGCCCAGCCAGCGGCCGCGGTATCGAGGTCGCGCCCTCCGCAGCGCTTCCGCACGTGCCGGCCTGCGGCGGCTGTCTAGCGACAGAGGTTGCGGCTGTCGATCGGGCCGCCTCTGGCCCGGTCCAGCCGCCCCAGCCAGCGCGCCACGTTGGCGATCAGCGCGTGGCTGGCTTCGCGCAAGGCCAGGGCGCCGCCCGCCGCGTTGGGCGACGGCGCCGGCACGGTCTCGCTCAGCCGGGTTTCCGCGAGCAGAGCGTCCGCGCGCGGGGAAATCAACAGGGCCCGCGCCGCGATCACGCCGCGACTCTCCGTCGCGGTGTCGAAGACCTGGCTGAACTCGTCGAGTTCCACCCGCAGCAGGCAGCCACCGCCTTCCGGCAGGGCCATGTCATAGGCACGCCGCATCGCCGTCTGGACCAGCTCGGCGGGTGCCGCCACCCAGCGATTCTGGGTGTAGGTCAGGCGGCGCTGGTCGGCCTGGTCGGCGAAGCGGTACTGCATCCCCGACGATCCCAGCCAGCTCGGCGCCCGCACCTCCACCACCCGCAGCGCGATGGCCGGCTCGTAGCGGGCCTCGGCCGGAGCGCCGAAATCGTGCAGCGTGATGGCCTTGGGCAAGGTGCCGACGCCCCCGCAAGCGGCCAGCAGGACCGACGCCGCGATGGCAGCGATGACGCGTCTCATTCCTTCGGTTTCTCCTCTTCGGCAGTCTCCATCACCGGGCCTTCATACCCTGCCTCGCCCGGTCCTGGCGGCTGGCGCCCGCGGCCAAGGAGCAGCATCTGGGGCGCCGCCTCGACCTCGCGGAACAGGCTCGAGATCTGGCGGGACGTATCGGCGAGCTCCTGCAGCAGCGCATTGAGGCGTGGTAGCGTGCCGGTCATCAGGCCCTGCCCTGCCCCGTCGAACAAGCGGTCGAAGTTGCTGGCCGTTCCCTCGAGCTTGGCGACCATCTGCCGGAAGTCGCGGATGGCCGGCGTTGCTTCGCGCCCGACCTTCTCGAAGTTCTCGAGGACCTGGGGGATTCGGCCAAGTTGCTCCTCGCTCACCGCCTCACGGATCGCGATCAGCGTCTTCGGCGCCTCGTCGAAGGTCCGCTCGACGTTCTTCGACGCGCGTTCGATGCGGTCGAGGGAGCGCTCGACCCGGTTGACGTTCTCTTCGCTGAGGATCTGGGTCAGGCGATCCGACAGCCTGCTGATCTGCTCCAGCGTGTTCAGGACCGCCGAGCTGGCCTGGTCGATCAGGCCCGGCTCGAGCGTGATGCGCGGCAAGCTGCCGCCGGACGAAGTCAGGGGATCCGGGGCATCGCCGGTGTCCTCCAGCTGGACGTAGGCCAGGCCTGTGACGCCCTGGTAGCCGAGACTGGCGGTGGTGCCCTGCGTCACAGGGAGGTCGTCCCGCAGGCTGATGCGGACGAGGATCTTGCGCGGATCGGCGGGGTCGATGCCGATGGCTTCCACCTTGCCCGCATCGATTCCGCGGAAGCGCACCTGGGCTTCCAGGTTCAGGCCGGTGATGTTGCCGGTGCTCTCGAGCAGGTAGCGCTGGACGTTCTCGGGCGGCGCGCCGAACCACCACAGGACGGCGGCGAGCGCCGCCCCGAGGGCCAGCATGAACAGCCCGGTGGCAATCGCGTACGCGCGGTTTTCCATCAGGAGGTCTCCAGTCCTCGGGCCAGCGCCCGCTGGCTGCGTTCGGAGCGGAAGAAGCGTTCGATGAAGGGATGATCGACGGCCATGATACGGTCAAGGGTATCGCAAACGAGAATCCGCCTCTCGGCGAGCACCGCGACGCGGCTCGACAGCGCCGCCAGGGTGTCCAGGTCGTGCGTCACCAGCACCACGGTCAGGCCGAGCTGGCGCTGCAGATCCTGGATCAGGCGCACGAACGCGGCGCTGCGGTCCGGATCGAGCCCGGCGGTGGGTTCGTCCAGCAACAGCAGCTCCGGCTCCAGCGCGAGGGCCCTCGCCAGCGCCACACGCTTGATCATGCCCCCCGAAAGCTCGGCCGGCATCAGCAGGGCGTGCGCCGGCTGCAATTCGACCATTGCCAGCTTGAGCATCACCGCGTCGTGCACCTCGCGCGGTGACAGGCAGCGCAACTCGCGTAGCGGGAAGGCCACGTTGTCGAATACGCTGAAGGCCGAGAACAGGGCGCCCTGCTGGAACAGCATGCCGAAACGCCGCCGCCGGCCGGCCTGCTCGGCCCGGCTGCCCGCGTGCAGATCCTCGCCGAACAGGCGGACCTGGCCGGCGGTCGGGGTCAGCAGACCCACAATCTCCCGCAGCAGCGTCGTCTTGCCGCTGCCGGAGCCCCCCACCAGCGAGACCACCTCGCCCGGCGCGATGGCCAGGTTGACGCCGTCATGCACCACGGCCTGGCCGAAGCGGGTGACGATGCCGTCGAGCTCGATGACGGGCGCGCTCATATCGGTACCCCGATGCCTCGCGTGGCGATCGCGAAGACCGCATCGAGGAGGATCACCATCGTGATCGACGACACCACGGAGGCCGTGGTGTTGGCCGACAGGCTTTCCGTATTGGGCTTGACGCGCAGGCCGAAGTGGCAGGCGACGAGCGCGATCATCATGCCGAACACCACGCCCTTGCCGATCGCGATGTAGAGGTTGGGCAGCGGAACGGCCTGGGGCAGCGCCTGCAGGAAGAAGGCGAAACCGATATCAAGCTGCAGGTAGGCCGACACCATGCCACCCAGTATCGCCACGGCGCTCGCCCACAACACCAGCAGCGGCATGGCCAGGCATAACGCGATGACCTTCGGCAGAACCAGCCGGATGTAGCGCGAGATGCCCATCGTGGCGAGCGCGTCGATCTCCTCCGTCACCCGCATCACGCCGAGCTGTGCGGTCATCGCCGAGCCGGACCGCCCCGCCACGAGCACCGAGACGAGCACCGGGCCCAGCTCGCGGATGATTCCCAGGCCCAGGATATTGACGATGAAGATGTCGGCACCGAAGGCCTTGAGCTGCAGCGCCGACAGATAGGAGAGCACCACGCCGATCAGGAAGCCCACCAGGGCGGTGACCGGCATGGCGCGGACGCCGGTTTTGTAGAGGTTCGCCGAGATCTCGCGCAAGGGCCACAGCCCAGGCCGGACCAGCAGGTAAAGCAGGTCGATCGCGAGCTGGCCCAGCAAGGCGATGAAATCCGCGACATGCCGTGCCAGGCCGAGCCCGACAGCGCCGATCGCCGCGACCGGGTCCAGCAGGCTGGCACGCCGCCGTGCCGGTTCGCCACCACCCAGCTCCGCGACACGTGCCAGCGTGCGGTCGATGGCCTCCGACACCTCGAGTCGCTCGGGCCGTCGCGCGTGCCAGTGGCGCCACAACAGCTGCGCGCCGAAGTTGTCCATCCGGCCAATGCGGGTGAGGTCCCAGTGGGCGTCGTCACGCGCGGCATCGAGCTGCCGGCGCAATCGCTTCAGGACCGGCTGGAGGGAGCGCAGTGTCCAGTCGCCGCGCAGCGCAACCGTGCCACCGTCGATTCGCAGTTCCGGCAGGTGGATCGCGTCGCCGTCGGACATGCGCTCAGGCGGTGAGCGATCCCGCCGGCAACACGGCGGGCTCGGTGCGGACCTCGAGCCTGCGGCCAATGCCGGCCCACTGCGCGCACTCGTCGCGGAGAATCGCCGCCGTCAGCGGCAAGCCGGCCAGCCAGCGCTCGTCGCAGATCAGCTCGAAGCCGCTTTCGACGCCGCGCAAGCGCACCGGCGGCAGGCCCCGATCATCGCGCGCGCGGTGGAGCACGACCGCCAGGCGCAGGCACAGGATCATCAGCCAATCGACGCTGTGGGGGTCAATCGACGCCACCCGGGCCAGCTTGCCCCGGTGTGCCAGGACGATCCGCGCCAGCCGGCCCTGGTCCATGCGCGAAAATCCCGGCATGTCGGCGTTGGCCAGGATGTAGGCGCTGTGCTTGTGATAGCTCGAGTGGGCGATCGAGATGCCGATCTCGTGCAGCAGCGCCCCCCAGCTCAGGTAACGGCCATCGAGGTGATCGGGATCCTCGGCCTCGGGCAGGTTCTCGATGAACAGGGCGCGCGCCGTCTGGCGGACCTGAGCCGCCTGGTCCAGATCGACCTGATAGCGCTCCATGAACGCGCGGACCGTCGCGTCGCGCAGGTCGTGGTGGTGATAGCGGCCCAGCAGGTCGTACATCACGCCGAGCCGAAGTGCCCCCTCCGAAAAGAGCATCTGCTCGAGCCCGAACTCGCGGAACACCGCGCTCATGATCGTGAACCCGCCCAACAGGACCGGCAGGCGATCGTTCTTGGTGCCGGCCAGATTCAGGCGGTCGAGGGAACCGGCCTTCAGCAGGATCGCGCGCAGCTTCTCCAGGCCTTCGAGGGTGATGGCGCCTTCGCACAGGCCGTTCTGCTGCAGGATCTCGATCAGCGCCTTGGCACTGCCGCTCGAACCGACGGCCTCTTCCCAGCCAACCTCCCGGTACGGGTGCGCGATCAGCTGCAGCTCCCGACGGGCCGCGATCTCCGCCTCCTTCATGGCGCGCTTCTCGATGCGCCCGCCGGGGAAATACTTGAGGCTGAAGGAGACGCAGCCCATGTAGAGGGATTCGAGCATCAGCGGCCTGAAGCTCTTGCCAATGATGAACTCGGTCGATCCCCCGCCGATATCGACGATGAGCTGCTGCTTGTGCGGGTCGGGCAGCGTGTGCGCGACCCCGACGTAGATCAGGCGTGCCTCCTCGCGACCCGCGATGACCTCGATCGGGAAGCCCAGCGCGTGCTCGGCGCGCACGAGGAACTCCGGCGCATTCTTGGCGACCCGCAAGGTGTTGGTCGCGACGGCACGCACGGCATCGGGCGAGAACCCGCCGAGCCGCTCGTTGAAGCGCTGAAGCGCCATCAGGGCACGGCTCTGGGCATCGCTGTCGAGCAGCTTGTCGGGCGACAGGCCGGCCGCCAGGCGAACCGGTTCCTTGATGCCATCCAGGGGATAGATCTGATCATTGACGATTCGCCCGATCTGCAGCCGGAAGCTGTTCGAGCCGAGGTCGATCGCAGCGATCAGTTCTTGCGTCATGAGACTCCCTGGGCCGGTCGTGTTGCCACCAAACGAACGCGGATTCTACACCCGGCGCCGTCCTGTCGCGGCTTGCGGCGACCTGTCATCCGCGTGCAAACTTGGTCGTTCACCCTCTCCGACCCCGCACGAACGCCCGCCTTCGCCCATGACCCAAGCCGCCGACAGGATCGCCCCCGAGGAAAAGCACTTCATCAACCGGGAGCTGTCCCTGTTGCAATTCCAGCGTCGTGTGCTCGCCCAGGCCGCCGACCCGACGGTGCCGCTGCTGGAGCGACTGCGTTTCATCTGCATCGTGTCGAGCAACCTGGACGAGTTCTTCGAGGTGCGGGTGGCAGGCATCAAGGAGCAGATCCGCCTCCTCACCCACGGCACCGACCGCGACGGTCTCAAGCCGGCCGAGCTCAGCGAGCGGGTCAGCCGGGAGGTGCACGACATCATCGCCGAGCAGTATGGCCTGCTCAATGAAGCCATCCTGCCCGCGCTCGAGGCGGAAGGAATCCGCTTCCTGCGCCGCTCCGAATGGACCGATGCCCAGCGCAAGTGGATCGGTGACTTCTTCGCCCGCCAGGTCCTGCCGGTGCTGACGCCGATCGGTCTCGACCCCGCCCATCCCTTCCCGCGCCTGCTCAACAAGAGCCTGAACTTCGCGGTCGAGCTCGACGGCAGAGACGCGTTCGGGCGCAGCTCAGGCACCGCGATCGTGCAGGCGCCGCGGACCTTGCCGAGGGTGATCCAGCTGCCGTCCGATATCACCGGCGTGGACCATGGCTTCGTGTTCCTGTCCTCGATCCTCCACGCTCATGTCGGCGACCTGTTCTCGGGCATGGCGGTGCGGGGCTGCTACCAGTTCCGGGTGACACGCAACTCGGACCTCTTCGTCGACGAGGAAGAGGTCAAGGACCTGCGCGTCACGCTGAAGGGCGAACTCCATCAGCGCCACTTCGGCGACGCGGTGCGCCTCGAGGTGGCCGACAACTGCTCCGAACAGATGATCGCGTTCCTGCTGCAGCAGTTCGGCCTGACCCGCGCCGATCTCTACCAGACGCCGGGGATCGTGAACCTGGTGCGCCTGATCCAGGTGCCCGACCGGGTCAATCGGCCGGACCTCAAGTACCAGCCCTTCGAGCCGGGCCTGCCGCCCGCGCTGGAACGGAAGGGCTCGCTGTTCGAGACCCTGCGCAGGCAGGACGTGCTACTCCACCACCCGTTCCAGAGCTTCTCGCCGGTCATCGAGCTGATCAAGGCCGCCGCCGACGACCCGCGGGTGGTGGCGATCAAGATGACGGTGTATCGCACCGGCACCGACTCGGTGCTGATGGAGCATCTCGTCCGGGCCGCCCAGAAAGGCACCGAGGTGACCGTGGTACTGGAGCTGATGGCCCGCTTCGACGAAGAGGCCAATATCGGCTGGGCGGCGAAGCTCGAGGAAGTGGGCGCCCACGTGGTGTATGGCGTATTCGGCTACAAGACCCACGCCAAGATGCTGATGCTCGTACGGCGCGAGGAGTCCGGACTGCGCCGCTACGTCCATCTGGGCACCGGCAACTATCACCCGCGCACCACCCGCTTCTACACCGACTTCGGCCTGATGACCTCCCACGAGGGGATCGGCGAGGACGTGGCCGAAATCTTCAAGCAGCTGACCGGCCTCGGCCAGGCCAGCCAACTGAAGTACCTGTGGCAGGCCCCCTTCACGCTGCACTCGAACGTCATCGCAGCGATCCGGCGCGAGGCGGAGATCGCGGCCGGCGGCGGCCGCGCGCGGATCCTCGCGAAGATGAACGCCCTGCTCGAGCCGAGGACGATCGAGGCGCTCTACGAGGCGTCCCAGGCCGGTGTCAGGATCGACCTGATCGTGCGGGGCCCGTGCGCGCTGCGCCCCGGCGTGCCCGGCCTGTCCGAGAACATCCGCGTCCGCTCGATCATCGGCCGTTTTCTCGAGCATCACCGGATCTTCCTGTTCCATGCCGGCGGCGAGGACCGGATCTATCTGTCGAGCGCCGACTGGATGGACCGCAATTTCTTCCGCCGCATCGAGACGGCCTTCCCGATCCTCGACCCGAAGCTCAAGCGCCGGGTCATTCGCGAAGGCCTGCGGGTCTATCTCACCGACAACGTGCAGGCCTGGGACCTTCAGGCGGACGGCACCTACCGCAAGCGCGCCGCGCGAGGCACCCGGCGCGTGGCCCAGTGGCAGATGCTTGATGACCTCGCCGGCTGAGCCGGCGCAATGCGGACAGGGGGCCGGCGGGACGCGCGGAGGCTTCGGCGGAAAGGAAGCTGCTTGAGCGTCCTGGCTGACGGCCTGCGGCTCCGTGCCGGCGGACCTTAGGCCCGGGTGGCGTTGAGCACGCCCTCCACGGAGCGGATGTGCAGCAGGGCCCGGTTGAGCATCGGCACGCCGCCCACCTCGACCGTGAAGCGCATGTGCGCCTTGCCCGATTTCGAGCGGGTATTGACCGCAATCACGTTGATCTTCTCGCGCGACAGCACATCGGAGATGTCGCGCAGCAGGCCCTGGCGATCCGAGGCCTCGACCATGATGTCCATCGGATAGATGTAGGGCTTGGTCGTCTCCTCGCGCTCGCCCCATTCGGCGCTGACCACCCGTTCGGGGTGGCGGGCGGCGAGGTTCATGTAGTCGCGGCAGTCGATGCGGTGGATCGAAACCCCGCGACCCCGCGTGATGAAGCCCTCGATTGCGTCCGGCGGTGCCGGGCGGCAGCAGCGGCCCAGCGAGGTCATCAGCTTGCCGACGCCCACCACCAGTACGCGGTCGGCGTTGTCGGATCGCTTCTCGCGGTGCACGACCATTTCGGGGGGCGGCGGCTCGGCATCGCGACGGTCGCCCCGGATGGCGACCTGCAGGCTCCGCGCCCCCACGTCGCCCCGCCCGACCGAGACGAACAGCGCTTCGGCGCTCTTGAAGCCGAGCCGCGAGGCGAGCTCGTCGATGTTGATCTGGCCATGGCCGTCGCGCTGCATCTCGCGCACGACGGCATTGCGCCCCCTCGACAGCAGCTCCTGCTCCTCGAGCGCGCTGAAATACTGCTTGATCTTCTGGCGGGCCCGGCCGGTGTGAACGTAGCCCTGCAAGGCGTTCAGCCAGTCACGCGAGGGCCCCCCCTCCTTGGCGGCCATGATCTCGACCGTCTGGCCCGACTCGAGCTGCGTGTTCAGCGGCACCAGGTGCCCATCGACCTTGGCACCGCGGCAGCGATGCCCCACCTCCGTGTGGAGACGGTAGGCGAAATCGACCGGCGTCGCGCCCCGCGGCAGGTCGATGACCCGCCCCTGTGGCGTCAGCACGTAGATGGTGTCGTCGAGGGAGGCCTGCTTGAACTGCTCAACCCAGTGGGTCGAGTCAGTCACTTCGTCCCGCCACGACAGGAGGTTGCGGAGCAAGGCGATCTTGTCGTCGTAGGCGCTGCCGCCGGGGCCGGAGCCTTCCTTGTAGCGCCAGTGGGCCGCGATGCCGAGTTCGGCGTGGCGATGCATCTCGTGGGTACGGATCTGCACCTCGAGGGCCCGCCCGTCGCCCGCCCACACCGCCGTGTGGAGCGACTGGTAGTTGTTGCCCTTGGGCTTCAGGATGTAGTCGTCGAACTCCTGCTGGATCGGCGTCCACAGTTGATGGACGATGCTCAGCACCGCGTAGCAGTCCTTGATGTCTTCCACCAGGACGCGCAGCGCGCGCACGTCGTAGACTTGCGAAAAATCGAGCTTCTTCGCCCGCATCTTGTTGTAGATGCTGTAGATGTGCTTGGGTCGCCCGTAGATGTCGGCCTTGATGCCCACCTTGCCCAGCTCACCGTCGAGGCGCGACATGGACGTCTCGATGAACTGCTCGCGCTCGGAGCGACGCTCGTCGAGCATCCTGGCGATGCGCTTGTAGGTGTCCGGCTCGAGGAAGCGGAAGGAGAGGTCTTCCATCTCCCACTTGATCTGCCAGATGCCGAGCCGGTTGGCGAGCGGTGCGTAGATCTCGAGGCTCTCGCGCGCCACCTGCTTGCGCGCCTCGCCGGGAAAATCGGTCAGGTAGCGCAGGGTCTGCGTGCGCGAGGCGAGGCGCAGCAGCACCACGCGGATGTCCTCGACCATCGCCAGCAGCATCTTGCGCAGGGTTTCCGTCTGCGCGCGGATCTCGGCCGGCGTGCTGTACTTGCCCGACTGGCGGGTCAGCATGCGCAAGCCATTGAGCTTGCGCAGCCCGTGCACCAGGACACCGACGTGCTCGCCGAACCGGTTCGAGACCTCTTCGACGGTGCCCCCCTCGTGCTGGGGCACGGCGAACAGCACCGCGCCGAGCCGGGCGTCCACGTCGAGTTTCAGCGAGGCGCTTACCAGGGACATCCCGACGGCGTGGTTCCACGTTGATTCGCCGGTGCCCAGCACGCTGTCGCCGTAGATCTGGCGAGCGTACTCGAAGGCGTTCTCGATGCGACGGATGTCGGCGTCCGCAAGCCCCTCGGAGAGCATCGAGAGGCAAGCCTTGTCGTCCGCCGCGGCGAGGGAATGCGTGACCGAAACCATGCGCCGGATTATCCCACAGTGGCGTGAAATCGAACGTCGAGGATAATCCGGAATCGACCCGGAACCGCCATGCCACGCCTCCTTGCCCATCCCTACCTGCTCCTCACCCTGACCGTCCTGTTCTGGTCCGGCAACATGGTCACCGGTCGCGGCCTGCGCGAAGACGTGCCGCCGATTCTCCTCGCCCTGATGCGCTGGCTGATTGCCCTCGCGCTGACTCTGCCCTTCGCCTGGCGCCAGTTCGACCGCTCGCAGCTCGCAACCATGGTCCGCGCCTGGCCCGCCATGGTGCTGCTTGGCCTGCTGGGCGTCGCCGGCTTCAACACCTTCGCCTACCTCGCGCTTCAGGACACGACAGCGACCAACGCATCGCTCCTCAACTCCTTCATCCCGATCGTCACGGTGGCGCTCTCCTGGCTCTTCTTCGGCAAGCGCCTGAGCGCGCCCGAGGCAATCGGCGTGTTGATCTCGATGGCAGGCGTGATGCTGATCGTCGCTCACGGTGAGCTCGGCGTGCTGCTGGGCCTGCAGCCCAACCAGGGCGACCTCTGGATGCTCGTCGCGGTGCTCACGTGGGCCCTCTACACGGTCGGGCTGCAGTACCGTCCCGCCGGCCTCGACCCGATGGTGATGCTGGCCGCGTTCACGGTGGTCGGCCTGACCGCACTGATTCCCGCCGCCGCGGTCGAATACGCGTCCGGTGCGCGGATGCAGGTCTCGACGGGCTCCCTGCTGGGGGTGCTCTATACCGGCGTCTTCCCCGGCTTCCTGGGCTATGTCTTCTACAATCGTGGCGTGGCTGCCGTGGGTCCGAACCGGGGCGCCCTGTTCATCCACCTGATGCCCGCTTTCGGCACCGGCCTGGCTGCGCTGTTCCTTGGCGAACGGCCCGGCTGGTTTCATTTCACGGGAATCGCCATGATCTTCGCCGGCATCTTTCTCAATACCCGCAGGCGGCACTGATGTTCCGTTTCCAGGCCCTCTTCCGCGGCGCGCGCCAGGATGACCCGACGGTCGAAGAAGACGTCTGGTCGTGGATCGAGTCCGACCTGCCCTTCTTCGAGTTCGTGCCGGGCGAACTGAGGCCCCGCCTGCGCGGCCTCGCCACCGAGATTCTCCGCTCCAAGGAGTTCCACGGCGCCCATGGCCTCGTGGTGGACGAGCGCATGATGCTGTCCGTCGCCCTGCAGGCCGCGTTGCTGGTCCTGCGCCTGGGCGCCGACGCGTATCGCGGCTGGGTCGGGATCGTCGTGTATCCCGGTGATTTCGTGATCCCCCGCAGCGTGATGGACGAGGACGGGATCGTGCACGAGTACGACGAACCGGTCCTGGGCGAAGCCTGGGAAGGCGGGCCGGTCCTTCTTTCGTGGTTTCCACCGGAAACACGCCCCGACGAGCTCAACGTGGTGCTGCACGAGTTCGCCCACAAGCTCGACATGGCCAACGGTGGCGCTGACGGTTGCCCGGTGCTGCCGTCGGACATCGACCGCCCCACCTGGCACGTGGCCTTCTCGCAGGCCTTCGCCAACTTCTGCCAGCGGGTCGATGCGGGCGAGGAGACGGCCATCGACCCCTACGCGGCCCACTCGCCTGCGGAGTTCTTCGCGGTCCTGTCCGAAGCCTTCTTCCTGATGCCGTTGCGCCTGCGGGCGGAGTACCCGCAGGTGTACGGCCTGCTCGCCGACCTGTACGGGATTGACACGGCAGAAGGCGAGGCCGCGATTGTCGCGCGGCGCTGGCGCATGGACCATGGCGCCTGAACCGCGCCGCCGCCTGCTGATCGTCTACCACACCCAGTCGGGGCACACCGGCCAGCTGGCCAACGCGGTCTGGGCGGGCGCTCGCCGGGTGACCGCCGTCGAGTCGGTCCTGCAGCGCGCCTTCGACACGGGGGTGGAGGACCTCCGCACGGCCCACGGCCTGCTGTTGGGCACGCCGGAGAACTTCGGCACCATGTCGGGGGCGCTCAAGGATTTTTTCGATCGCACCTACTACCCGGTCGAGGGCCAGATGGAGGGTATCCCCTACGCCGTCTTCGTATCGGCCGGCAATGACGGAACGGGCGCGGTGCGGGAAATCGGTCGCATTGCCAATGGCTACGGCTGGCGACCGGTCGCCGACGCGCTGATCGTGCGCGGCGAGGTGCAGTCCACCGACCTGGATGCTGCGCGGGACCTGGGCGAAGCCATGGCCAGCGGCCTGGCGTTGGGGATTTTCTGAGGGCTTTCCGGCATTTGCCGGTCGCTCGCGCGGCAAGCGGGGGGGCTCGCGGAATATCCCATTGCCATATCCCGGAAATCTTGCGGGATCGCTTCTCGTCTTCTACGTTGGAAGAGCCTGTGCCATGAAAACGGGGTGTTCGGAATTCCGGCGCCCGACGGCCACGGGCGACAAGAAACCTGTCGACTACAGGAGGACGACTGTATGGCCATAACCTGGATTCTGGTTGCCAACGCCAGCCTGGCAAAACTGTATGCGAACCTCGGCCCGAACAAGGGCCTCAAGCTGGTCAAGGAACTGGTCCACCCGGAGAGCCGAAAGAAGAATGCCGACCTGGTCACCGATCGCACGGGAACCGGACACGGCAACGGATCGTACGAGCCCCCCACCGCCCCCAAGGAGCACGCAGCCCGCACATTCGCCCACGAGATTGCCCGCGAGTTCTACTCAGGCCGCAACGCCAACCAATTTGCCCGCGCGATCCTGGTCGCGCCGCCCAACTTCATGGGCATGCTCAACTCGACCCTGGACGGGCCGACCGCGCAACTGGTCTCCGACCGCTTCGAGAAGGACTACACCAAGGCATCGGAGGCCCAGCTGAAGGAGCATCTCGCCTCCTGCATCTTCCTGTAACGGCTCAGGCCATTCACGCACAGGGCGCCTCTGGCGCCCTTTTTTGTACTCAGCGAATGGTCAGCCGGTTGAACCAGCGGGCGTCCGGCGCGATTTCGGAGAGGTCGAGTTCATCGTAGGGTGGCACCGCCGCGTCGTCGGGCGGCGCGCCGATGGCGTTCAGATCCACCGCGTAGGGCGTTCCCACCAGGCCCTCGCCGTCGGCCTCGAGGCGATAATAGATGCCGTTCCAGAGCTTGGCACCGAAGTCCTTCGGTGCCTTGAACAGGAACATCAATGAGTGCTCGAGCCAGCGCATGTCGGTCTGGCTGACGGTGCCCGGTTGCGGATAGGGGTAGGGCACGTGACAGAAGATCTCGGTGGCCGACTCCAGGCACTTGAACTCCTTCATCGAGAGAAAGAAGTCCTTGAACCGCGCATGATCCATGTGCAATTCAAAGCGCGCACCGCCCTCGACCGGCTCGAAGCGGACCTGCCCGATCGTCACGCGGCTGCCGTCCCTGGCATGCAACTCGATGCGCTTTTCGCCCGCCATCTCCCAGCCCGCGAGCGTCGCGCCAGGCATCAGCCCCAGCCCGGACAGGGCGACGACCATGAGTCGGTTCTTCATCATTCAGACAATCCTCCTGCCCCCACTATAGCGGCTTGCCCCCGCGGGAAGCGACACAGGCACGTGTACTGCGCCCCGTCGGGCGACAGCGACGAGGCCATCAGGGCAAAGCCGGCACAGCGCCAGCTCATCGCCGGCTGTGCCAGCGAGCCGGCGTGACGCAGCTTGCGCCACAGGGTGACGTGGGCCTGAAACGGGCGCCGCTCGACCGGCAGTCCGAGCCCACGCAAGGCGTCACGGATGGCCACGACGAGCGACGCGAGGCCTGCCGGCACGGATCGGCACCCGACCCACAACAGGCCGCCGTGCCATACGCCGCAGCGATCGAAGGTCAGGGTGAAGGGTTCGAACGGCACGCCCCCCAGCACCTCGACGAGGGCCGGGATTCGTGCGAGAGGCACGTCGCCCAGAAACGCGAGGGTCAGGTGCAGATTGCGGGCGGCTGTCTGGCGCCCACCCGCGCACGGCTGGGCCGCCGCGTAGCGATGCAGGGCCTCGGACTCGGCGCGGCCAGGCACGATCGCGAGGAACAGCCGGCGCGTCTCCGTGTCCGGCGTGCCGTCGGTTGAACTCACCGAGCGGCGAGCAGCAAGACCGACGCCTGCGCCGCGATCCCCTCGCCACGGCCCGTGAAGCCAAGCTGTTCGGTGGTCTTGCCCTTGATGTTCACCTGCGCCGGCAAGACGCCGAGGTCGGCCGCCACGTTGGCGACCATCGACGGCACATGGGGCAGCAGCTTCGGGGCACGGGCAATCACCGTCGCGTCCACATTGCCCACCCCATAGCCGGCCTCGCGCACCGACGCCATGGCGGCGCGCAGCAGCGCCCGGCTGTCGGCCCCCTCGAAGCGGGGGTCGGTATCGGGGAAGTGCCGGCCGATATCGCCAAGCGCGGCGGCGCCGAGCAGTGCATCGGTGATCGCATGGAGCAGCACGTCGGCGTCGGAGTGGCCGAGGAGCCCGCGCTCGAAGGGAATCGTCACGCCACCGATGATCAGCGGTCGGCCGGGCACCAGGGCGTGAACATCGAAGCCCTGGCCGATACGAAATGGCAATGTCATGTCAGTCATTCCGGTTGCCGAGGATCCACTCGGCCACGTGCAGGTCGAGCGGATAGGTCACCTTCAGGTTGGTCGCATCACCCTCCACCAGGCGTGGCCGCAGCCCGGCCGCCTCGATGGCGCTGGCTTCGTCGGTGACCTCCCGCGCACGTTCGAGCGCCCGCCGCAGCATGATGTAGCGGAACATCTGAGGCGTCTGCGCCTGCCAAAGCCGGTCCCGCGAGACCGTCTCGAGGCTGTGGCCATGACCGTCGTCGCGCTTCAGGGTGTCGGCCACCGGTATCGCCAGCAGACCCCCCACCTCATCGTGGGAAAGGGTCTCGAGCAGCTTCTTCACGTGCCACGGTGCGAGGCAGGGCCGCGCGGCGTCATGCACCAGCACCCAGTCAGCGTCGGACATTTCGTCGCGAATCGCACGCAACCCGTTGAGCACGCTGTCAGCGCGGCTGGGCCCGCCGCAGAACAGGCGCACGAGCTTGGGCTCGAGGTCGCTCCAGTCGTAGCCGTCCCAGGTCCGGTCGCCCACCGACAGGACCACGTAGACGCGGTCGATGCCCGGCGCCGCGCACAGCGTCTCCAGCGCATGGCGGATGAGGGGCTTGCCCATCAGCTCCAGGTACTGCTTGGGCGTGCCACTCTTCATGCGCGATCCGCTGCCCGCGGCGGGCACGAGCGCGATATGGCGGGTTCGGAGGGAATTTTGCATGCGCGGATTGTACACGCGCCAAAGGCAGGGTCACGGCGCCCGAGCACCTATACTTCGAGTGGATTCCCGACCCCTGGAGGGCTCATGGCCTGCGCATCCGTCCGACCCGCCGCGGTCGCCGGGATGTTCTATCCGGACGACCCGCAACAACTTCGCCTCCACCTCACGGACCTGCTGACGCTGGCCGCCCCCGTGCCTTTCGCCGTGGCGCCGCCGAAGGCCCTCGTGGTCCCGCACGCCGGCTATGTGTACTCGGGACCGGTGGCCGCCACGGCCTATCGCACGCTGCAGCCCTGGCGAGCGCAGATCCGCCGGGTTGTGCTGCTGGGCCCGGCGCACCGCGTCGCCGTGCGAGGGGCCGCACTGCCCGCCGCGCTGGCCTTCGACACACCCGTCGGCACCGTTGAAGTCGATCCGGAGGCCTGGCAGGCGCTGCAGGCGATTCCGGGCGTGAGCGTCTCGGACATCGCCCACGCCACCGAGCATTCGCTGGAAGTGCAGCTCCCCTTCCTGGTGACCGCGCTCGGCCACTTCCGCATCGTGCCGCTGGTGATCGGCCACATGCCCCCCGAGCAGGTGGCCGGCCTGCTCGAAGCGGTGTGGGGCGGCCCGGAGACACTGATTGTCATCAGCACCGACCTGTCCCACTACCTCCCGTACGACGACGCCAAGGTCGTCGATCGCAACACCTGCGACCGGGTCATGGCGCTTAGCGGCGACATCGATCACGAGGAGGCCTGCGGCGCAACACCGCTCAACGGCTTCCTGCTCGAGGCCCGCCGGCACCGCCTCAAGCCCCATCTGCTGGACCTGCGCAACTCGGGGGACACCTCGGGGCAGCGAGGCCAGGTGGTGGGCTATGCCAGTTTCACCTTCGATGAGGACGACGATGGCGCAAGACACTGAACGAACCCTCGGGGACGCCTTGCTGCTGCGCGCACGCTGGGCCATCGAGCAGGCACTCGGCATTGCGGGCGCCGAACCCCCACCCCATCCGGCCTTCGCCGAGCGCGGCGCCTGCTTCGTCACGCTCACCCGTCACGGCGAGCTGCGCGGCTGCATCGGCAGCATCCAGCAGCGGCGTTCGTTGGGCGAGGACGTCGTCGAGAACGCCGTCGCGGCGGCCCTGCGCGACGACCGCTTCCCGCCGCTGACGGCCGCCGAGTGGCCCTCTGTCGATGTGGAGGTCTCCCTGCTGACGCGACCCGACTTCCTCGAGGTGCGCAGCGAGGACGAGGTGCTCGCCGCGCTGCGGCCGGGCGTGGACGGCGTGATCTTCTTCGAGGGCTGCCGGCGCTCGACCTTCCTGCCGCAGGTGTGGGAGCAGCTGCCTGAGCCGCGCACCTTTCTCGCCCGGCTCAAGGAGAAGGCCGGGCTGCCCGCGCAGCACTGGAGCCCGAACGTGATGATTGCGACCTACCAGGTCGAGAAGTTCGGCGATCGCGTCCATGCCGGCTGAGCACGCGCCGGAGGTGGGTCACGCGGCCCGCTACTGGCATCGCCTGGACGATGGCCGCTTGCAATGCGACCTCTGCCCGCGTGACTGCCGCCTCGGCGATGGCCAGCGGGGCGCGTGCTTCGTCCGCATGCGCAGTGGCGACGGCATGGTGCTGACCACCTACGGCCGCAGCTCCGGCTTCTGCATCGACCCGATCGAGAAGAAGCCCCTCAACCACTTCTTTCCCGGCACGCCCGTGCTCTCGTTCGGCACGGCCGGCTGCAACCTGGCCTGCAAGTTCTGCCAGAACTGGGACATCTCCAAGTCGCGGGACATGGATCGCCTGATGGACCGGGCCTCGCCGGACGCGATTGCCGCGCTGGCGGCCGAGCACCAGTGCCGCAGCGTCGCCTACACCTACAACGACCCGGTCATCTTCGCGGAGTACGCCATCGACACCGCCCTCGCCTGCCGGGCGCAGGGCATCGCCAACGTCGCTGTGACGGCCGGCTATATCCACGCTGGCGCACGACGCGACTTCTTCGCGCCGATGGATGCGGCCAATGTGGACCTCAAGGCATTTCGTGAGGATTTCTACTGGAAGCTCACCGGGGCACACCTGCGCCCCGTGCTCGACACGCTGGCGTGGCTGCGCGCCCACACCCACGTGTGGATCGAGTTGACCACCCTGCTGATCCCCGGCGCCAACGACGGCCCCGACGAACTCACCGATCTGGCGCGCTGGGTTCGGGACGAGCTGGGCGCCGACACGCCGCTGCATTTCACCGCCTTTCATCCGGACTTCCGCCTCACCGACCGCCCGGCGACCCCGCCTGCCACCCTGAGCCGGGCGCGTGCCATCGCCCTCGACATCGGCCTGCGCCACGTCTACACCGGCAACGTTCACGACCCCGAGGGCGGCACCACCCGCTGTGCCGGCTGCGGGGCGAGCCTGATCGAACGGGACTGGTACCGTATCCTCGCCTACCGGCTGACCGACGACGGCCGCTGCCACGACTGCGGGGCGCCCCTGGCCGGCCGATTCACCGCCTATCGGGGCGCATTCGGCCCCCGTCGGATTCCGCTCAAGCCGCACTGACACAATGGCCGATAGAATCGGGGCAACGATGATTCCGGGCACGCCGTGTACGCCTTTCGCCACACTTCCCTGAGTATCGCCGCCGAGCGCGTCTGGCTCGACGGCCTCCTCGCGCATGCGCCCGACGTGCGTGGCCTCCTCATCCTCGTCCAGAACGGCAACATCCTGCATGCCGACCTGCGCGAGACCGTCATCGCCAAGCGGCTCGAGGAAGCGCGCTTCGCGACCCTGGCTGTGGACCTGCTGACCCGCTACGAGGAACAGCGCGACCCGGACGCCCGCTACAACGTCCCCAGCATGGCCGCGCGCCTGCTGGCGGTGCTGGACTGGATCGACCACCAGCCGGCCCTCGAGACCCTGCCGGTGGGTATCACCGCCAGCGGCACCACCTGCGCCGCGGCCGTCCGCGCCACGGCCAGGCGCAACGACCGGGTCGGCGCCCTGGTCTGTCGCAGCGGCCGGCCGGACCTCGCCGGCGCCGGCCCCCTTCGGCAGGTCCATTGCCCCACCCGATTCATCGTCGCCGGCGACGACGCGGGCCTGACCCGCTACCAGGTGCCCGCCTTCGAACTGGTCCCGAGCACCCGCGACTGGCAGGTGGTCGCCAATGCCGACGAGCACTACCGACGCCCGGGTTCCCTTGACCAGGCCGCCCGCCTGACGGTCGACTGGTTCGCGGAGCACCTGCCGATGCCGATCCGCCAGGACGAGGACGTGACGGATGACGCCTGAAAGCCTCTCTGATCCTGTGCGCGCGCGACAGAGCCTGCTAGGGTCGGTGGGTGTGCGAGCATCGGTCACGCGTCCGCACCGCCTGATGTCGCCATGATGATCGGATCCGTCACTACCGCCCTCCCCGCCAGCTACCCATCCCCCGGCGACACGCCACGGGCCGGTGCGCGCGTCGACCAGGAGGCCTTCGCCCGTGGCAGCGAGCGGGTCGGCATCGACCGGTCGGCTGCGACCACGCGCCCCGGCGAGGCGCAGGCATCCCCGCCCGGCGTCATGGGCGCACCGAAGGACAAGGACGAAACGGCCCGTGTCATGGGCGCGAGAGACCCGCGAGACGCCTCGGCCAAGGGCGGGGAAAAGGATGAGGCCTCGTCCGGATCCGCTGCCGAGCCCGAGAACGAGCGCGGGCTCACCGAGGACGAGCAGAAGGCCGTCCGCGCGCTGGAGGCGCGGGACCGCGAGGTGCGCGCCCATGAGGCGGCTCACATGCGTGCCGGTGGCGATCTGGTCCGCGGTGGCGCGAGCTTCTCCTACCAGCGGGGTCCCGACGGTCGTCAGTATGCGATTGGCGGCGAAGTCTCCATCGACACGTCCTCGGGCAGTACACCCGCGGAAACCATCGCCAGGGCGGAGCGCATCCGCGCCGCCGCGCTGGCGCCCGCGGAACCATCGGCCCAGGACATGCAGGTCGCCGCCGAGGCCACGCGGATGGCCGCGGAGGCCCGTGCCGCGCAGGCATCGGCCGGGCAGGCGAAGCCTGACGCCAATCCCTATCAGCCCCGCGTACAGGCCGAACGCGGCGCAATCATCGACCAGTACGCCTGATTCGCCGGGGCCGACCGGCCACCGCAGCTCGTGTCGCCACCGCCCGGGACGGGCGCCCGCTTTGCGGGCGCGGACCTGGCCTAGGATAATCCCGGCTGCCTTGCCGCCAACCCCAGCCGGACATGTCCAAGAACCCGCTCCCCGCCCTGCCCGCCGTCGACTCGCTCAAGCTCCCGAAGCCGGGGCAGAAGCTCGAGATGCCCCCCCTGTGCGGGTCGTCCGACGCCCTCGCCCTCGCCCGCCTGGCCGGTGATGGCCGGCGCCTGCTGGTGTTCACCGCCAGTCCGACCGACGCGCTGCGCCTCCAGGACGAGATCGCCTGGTTCGCGCCGGCCCTTGAGCCGCTGGTCCTGCCGGACTGGGAGACGCTGCCCTACGACAGCTTCTCGCCTCACCAGGATCTGGTCTCGGAGCGGCTCGCGACCCTGCACGAGATCTCCACCGGTGCGCCGCGGATCGTCCTCGTACCGGCCTCGACGGCACTCTACCGGATGGCGCCGCCCGCCTACCTGGCCGCCTATACCTTCTTCCTCAAGCAGGGCGAACGACTCGACGGGGACGCACTTCGCGCCCAGATGACGCTGGCCGGCTACGACCACGTGACGCAGGTCGTCCGGCCGGGCGAGTACAGCGTCCGCGGAGGCCTGGTCGACCTCTTCCCGATGGGCTCGACCCTGCCGTACCGGATCGACCTGTTCGACGACGAGATCGAGAGCATCAAGACCTTCGATCCCGATACCCAGCGGACGGTCTATCCGGTGCGCGAGATCCGCCTGCTGCCGGCGCGCGAGTTTCCGACCGACGACAAGGCGCGCACCCGCTTCCGTCAGCGCTTCCGTGAAGTCATGGAGGGCGACCCGAGCCGTGCCGGGATCTACAAGGACGTTTCCAACGGCATCCTGCCGCCTGGCATCGAGTACTACCTGCCGCTCTTCTTCGAGGAGACCGCGACCCTCTTCGACTTCATCCCCGCCGAGGTGACCGTGGTCCTCCACGAAGACGTCGCCCGGGCGGTCGAGGAGTTCTGGCGCGACACCCGCTCGCGCCACGACCTGCTGGCGGGCGACCGCAGCCGCCCGGTGCTGCCGCCGGCCACGCTGTTCGTGCCGGAGGAGGAGTTCTTCCTCGAGCTCGGCAAGCGGGCTCGCCTCCAGCTGCGTCTCGACAAGGTCGCGTCGGAGGCCACCCGCCCGCTGCCGGACGTCTCGGTCGAACGCAAGGCCACCGACCCGCTCCATCGCCTCAAGGCCCTGCAGGCGGCCTTCGACGGGCGCGTGCTGCTGCTCGCCGAGACCGCCGGCCGCCGCGAAACGATGAGCGAATACCTGGTCGAGTACGGCCTGACGCCCCAGCCCGTCCAGGACCTGGCCGACTTCGCCGCGGGCAGCGTGCGCCTCGGTCTCGGCGTCGCACCGCTGACGACCGGCTTCGTGCTGCCCGACGCCGGCCTCGCCTTCGTGACCGAGACCGAGCTGTATGCGGCCACCGCCCGCACGCGCAGCCGGCGCGATGCGGGCCGCAAGGCCACTGCCGAGGGCTGGCTGAGGGATCTCTCGGAGCTGCGCGTCGGCGACCCCGTGGTCCACGCCAGCCATGGGGTCGGGCGCTACCTCGGGCTGACCCACATGGACCTGGGCGAAGGCGACACCGAGTTCCTCCACCTCGAATACTCCGGCGGCGACAAACTGTACGTGCCGGTGTCGCAGCTGCACGTCATTACCCGCTACGCCGGCGCCGATCCCGAGGCCGTGGACCTCCATCGCCTCGGCTCGGGGCAGTGGGAGAAGGCCAAGCGCAAGGCCGCCCAGCAGGTGCGCGACACGGCGGCCGAACTCCTCGCCCTCTACGCCAAGCGCGCCGCCCGCCCCGGCCACCGCTTCGACTTCCGCCAGCACGACCTGGAGGCCTTTGCCGACGGCTTCGGGTTCGAGGAGACGCCGGACCAGAAGGCGGCCATCGACGCCGTCGTCGAGGACATGAGATCGGGCCGGCCGATGGATCGCCTGGTGTGCGGTGACGTCGGCTTCGGCAAGACCGAGGTCGCCCTGCGGGCCGCCTTCGTCGCGGTCTCGGACGGGCGCCAGGTGGCGGTCCTGTGCCCGACCACGCTGCTGGCCGAGCAGCACTACCAGACCTTCGCCGACCGCTTCGCCGACTGGCCGATCCGGGTCGCCGAGCTGTCGCGCTTCAAGAGTGCCAAGGAGCAGAACCAGGCCCTGGCCGAGCTGGCCGAGGGCAAGGTGGACATCCTCATCGGCACCCACCGCCTGCTGCAGAAGGACGTCAGCTTCCAGCGCCTCGGGCTCGTGATCGTCGACGAGGAACACCGCTTCGGCGTGCGCCAGAAGGAGGCGCTGAAGACACTGCGCAGCGAGGTCGACATCCTGACCCTGACCGCCACGCCGATTCCCCGCACGCTCGGGCTCGCCCTCGAGGGCATGCGGGACTTCTCGGTCATCGCGACGGCGCCGCAGAAGCGGCTCGCCATCAAGACCTTCGTCCAGAGCTACAGCAAGGGGGTCATCCGCGAAGCGGTGCTGCGCGAGTTCAAGCGCGGCGGCCAGGTGTACTTCCTGCACAACGAAGTGGACACCATCGAGAACATGCGCGACTCGCTCGCCGAGCTGCTGCCCGAGGCCCGCATCGTGGTCGGCCACGGACAGCTCCCCGAGCGCGAGCTGGAACGGGTGATGCGCGACTTCACCACCCACCGCGCCAACCTGCTCCTGTGCTCGACGATCATCGAGACCGGCATCGACATTCCAACCGCCAATACCATCCTCATCAACCGGGCCGACAAGTTCGGCCTCGCCCAGCTGCACCAGCTGCGCGGACGCGTCGGTCGCTCCCACCACCAGGCCTATGCCTACCTGCTCACCGACGCCCACGCCAAGCCGACCGCCAAGGCGCAGAAACGGCTCGAGGCGATCAC
Source organism: Rhodocyclaceae bacterium (assembly GCA_050303815.1). Classification (GTDB taxonomy): domain Bacteria; phylum Pseudomonadota; class Gammaproteobacteria; order Burkholderiales; family Rhodocyclaceae; genus Cognatazoarcus. The sequence goes on along the minus strand of JBNLCM010000014.1, from coordinate 6,099 downwards.
GATGATGGAGGATCTGGGCGCGGGCTTCTTCCTCGCCATGCACGATCTGGAAATCCGCGGGGCGGGCGAGGTGCTGGGCGAGAACCAGTCGGGCGAGATCCAGCAGATCGGCTTCTCGCTCTACAGCGAGATGCTCAAGCGCGCGGTCAAGGACCTGCAGGCGGGCAAGGAGCCGGACCTGTCCCAGCCCCTCGAGGTGGTCTCGGAGATCAACCTGCACCTGCCGGCCCTGCTGCCCAACGAGTATTGCTCCGACATCGGCGAGCGCCTGACGCTCTACAAGCGGCTCGCCAACTGCGACTCGGAGGACGAGCTGCGCGACCTGCAGGAAGAGCTCATCGACCGCTTCGGCGACATGCCGCCGCAGACCCAGGCGCTGGTCGAGACGCACCGCCTGCGCCTGCTCCTGAAGCCATACGAGATCCAGAAGCTGGATGTCTCGGAAGCCCAGGTGAGCCTCCAGTTCGGGCCCAATCCGCCGATCGACCCGGTGAAGGTCATCGAGCTGATCCAGAAAGACCGCAACACCCGCATGGCGGGCCCCGAGCGGCTCCTACGCAAGATCGAGGCGCCGGGCCTCAAGCAGCGGGTCAATGCGGTGCGGGAGCTACTGAAGGCGGTGGTGTGAGCCGCTGACGGCGGCGGGCCAGGGCGCGGGACAGGGCCGACGGACTGCCGTAGCCGGCCGCGCCGGCGGCCCGCTGCAGGCCGTCCCCCCGCGCCACGTGGCGCTCGGCGATCGCCAGGCGGAGTTCTGCCAGGTAGTGGCCGGGCGTCGCCCCCATCTGGGTCCGGAAAGCCGCCGCGAAGGCCGTGCGCGACATCCCGGCCCGTTCGGCCAGCAGGGCCAGCGTCCACGCCTGCGCCGGCCCCTCGTGCATGGCGACGATGGCCCGTGCCAGGCGCGGATCGGCGAGGGCACGCAGCACGCCGCGCCCAACGCCCGGGCGCGCGATGACGTGCCGCAGCAAGGCAATCAGGAGGATGCCGCCGGCACGCTCCAGCAGTACGCCGCGACCGCAGCGCGCCTGGGCAAGCTCGGCACCGATGAGGCCCAGCAGGTGTCGCAGGTCATCGCCACAATCCGCGAGCGTGAGCAGCAGCGGCTGGGCGAAGGCAGCGAGCACCTGCGCCCCGGCGGGACCATCGAATCGCAGCTCGGCACACAGCAGGGATGGTGGCGTCGCGCCCACGCCGCTCAGCTGGCCGGCGCATGGCGCGGCCATGGCCACCACCGCCGGTGCGTCGAGCAGCTGCTCGTCGGTGCCGCCACCGCGCCAGCGCACCCGGCCCTCGAGGACCAGGTGCAGCACCAGGCCGGGCGCCCCGCTGGGCCGGTGTGCCGGGCCTGCCCCCATCGGGCCGGCGGTGAGGATGTGGATCTGCGGGGCAAGGCCCTCGACGATGGCGCCGAGGCGATCGAGCTGGGGCATGTTTGTACTCCGGGCAAACAGATCAGGACGATTGATTGCCATGAGTACATCAAACTGGCGAGGTGATGACAAGCCCCCCGGAGAGATACCCATGTTGATGCCCCGCGACCCCGTCCCTGGCCTGGCCCTGCCCACCCTGTCCCACGGCCCCTTCGAGCTGGCCACCGACGCCCCCGAGCACTTCACGCTGATCGTGTTCTACCGCGGCCTGCACTGCCCGATCTGTGCCAAGTACCTGATGGAACTCGAGCGGCTGGTCCCGGAGTTCGAGTCCAGGGGGGTCAAGGTCCTCGCCGTCTCGAGCGACGATCAGCCCCGCGCCCAGGCCATGGCCGACAAGATCCGCGCAACCCGACTGCGGGTGGCCTACGGACTCCCGCTCGCCACGGCGCGGGCGTGGGGTCTCTACCTGTCCACCAGCCGCGGCAGGACCTCGATCGGGATCGACGAACCCGAGCGCTTCTCCGAGCCCGGCGTGTTCCTGATCCGCCCCGACGGCACACTCTATTACGGTGCGGTCCAGACCATGCCCTTCGCGCGGCCGGTGTTCAGCGAACTGATCGGCTCGCTCGACTTCGTGCTGGCCAACGACTATCCGGCGCGCGGCGAATACACCGGTCCGGTCTGACGGCCGCCGCTACCCGCCCGTCCGTCCGCCACCGCCCATCATCTGCAGGCGGGCGACGATGCGACTGAACTGGACGTCGATCTGCGTCGCCTCGTCGAAGAGCTGGAGCATTTCGGCGGTCACACGGTCCATCTCGTCGCAAATCATCGATTCCTGCACCTGAGTGAGTCCGAAGCCCCGCGCGAGGGACTGGATGTCGTCCCGCCCGTGGTGCAGCGCCCGCTCGCTGCGGGCCCGGTTCTGGGCGGACAGGGCGCTGCTGCTGCCCAGCAGCTGCTCGAGTTCGGTCATGGCGGCGCGGGCGCTCGCCTGCTGGCGATCCCGCTCCGCCATGGCGTTGACGCCGCGAACCATCGTCTCGGCAGTCTCGCCGAGCATGGCGAGGTTGTCCCGCATGCGGCCGATGGCATCCTCATCGTCGACCGGCAGGTTCTCGACCAGGATGGTCACGTGCGGAAAATTGACGACCGCGCGCGAGCGCATCTGGAAGATGCGGCCCATGTCGGTCAGGCTGCCCATTACCGCACGCTGCAGGGGCGAGCACTCGCCGTCGGTGTGAGCCAGGGTCTCGCCATCCAGCGCCCGCATGCGAACAGCGCCACGCAGCCCCCACGCCCGCAGTGCCTCGAGCAGGCGACCGCCGAGCTCGTCGGCCGAGCGGAGGTCCGCCGAGCCGCGCATGAAATCAAGAATCACCCCCAGGGCGCCCATGCTGCTCATGGCCGAGAAGGCGATCTGCTGGGCCATGCTCGACTGGCTCTCGAGGTTGCGCACGAGCTGCCGCCGCCGCAACGCGGCCTCCACCTTGGCGCGCAGCTCATCGGCCACGACCGGCTTGGTGATGAAGTCGTCGCCGCCCGACTGGTAAGCCTGCATCCGCTCCTCGTCGGTGTCGTGGCCAGACGCAAAGATCACCTGCACCGCATCCATGCCCGACGCACGGAGGCGGCGGCAGGTCTCATAGCCATCCAGGCCCGGCATCTCGATGTCGAGCACCACCACGTCCGGTGCCGAGCCCGACGCGAGGAACTCGGCGCCGTCGGCGTAGCTGACGAGCGCGTATCGCGACTTCAGGACGCCTTCGTATAGCTTGCGCATGGCCGCGACATCGTCGACCAGGGCAATCCGCCCCTCTTCACTCATGACTGCTCCCTTCCTTTCCGTTTCCGCCGGTTCAGTGCACAAGCGTGGCTTGGCCGCTCGCGCCAACCCTATGCCTTACGGCAGGGCTCGCGGCAACTGAAGTGCACCGCGCCACCGCCGGGGCCGCGTGCGCCGCCCCATCCCGATTGACCTCGGGCGCCGGCTGCGCCATCGTCTTGGCAATGGCCGGCGGCCGCCCCACGCGGCAAGCTCGTCGCCCGCGGAGACCCCATGCACGACAGACCGATTCGCGATCGCATCGACTGGCTCCTCGACCATGCCCGCAGCCACTCCGAGGCCTACAGCAGCGCGGAGACCTGGCTCGCGCGCCAGCGCTACCGGGCCGAGCACCCCACCGCGCTGGCTGCACTGAAATGCATGGACGGGCGGATCAATCTCTCTCTCGCCACCCGTACGCCGATGGGCATCATCCAGCCCTTCCGTAACCTGGGCGGCCGATTCGACCTGGGCTGGCCGCACCTGGGCGAGGTCTTTTCCCACTACGTGCAGGATGTCGTCCGCGAAGGACGACGGGCGCTCGTCTTCATCACCTACCACTTCTCGCGCGGTGATCCCGAGCGGGGCTGCGCCGGCTTCGGCTACGACACGGCCGCCGCCCGCGAACACGCCTGGACCATCCGTAGCCAGATGCAGGCCGTCTTCGGCGGCGGCCACGACACCGTGTACCCGCTGGTCTGCGGTTTCGAGACCGACGGTGACTCGATGATCCTTCACGCCCCCGATGGACGGACCCTCGAGCCGGCGGCCCTCGGCGACGACGCCATGGCCGCCCTGCCCGCCCTCCTTGAATCCCACTTTCCCGACATGCCGGGTCAGGTCCGGCACGACCTCGCGCCTGTCCTGCTGGGCAATCGCGCCCACGCCCGCGGCCTCGTCGGCCTGAACCGCGACCTCGACATCGTCCACCGCGAATGGATGATCTGCCTCGGGCGCGGCTTCGACTGGCTCCACGTCCCCAACACCGCCCTGATCGTCGGCCCCTACAGTCCGGATCTCAGCTTCCCGATCGGCATCGCCGCCGACCTGATCCGCGACAACATGGCCGCCCGCCGCATCCCCGACGACGGCTTCCTGCTGCTCGCCAACGTGCCCTACACCGAGATCGGCATGGACCGCGCCCGGGCCGAGCTCAAAAGCCGCTTCATGGCCCGCTTCGCGGCCAAGGTCATCGGCAGCTCGCACCCGGAGCTGGCCGAGCGGATGCACGTGCGCACCGCGGTGCTGGACTGGCGCTCCCGCGCGCTGCAACTGATCGATCCCGACGGCTGACCGGGCCACGAAGAAGCCGTCATCGGCTTGCGTTACAATGCCCACCCCTCTAGCCGTGCGGAGCGCACCGATGACCGTCGCCCAGACCGAAAACCTCAACGTCGGAACCTTCGACGAGATGCCCTCGCCGGAGGCAATCAAGGCCCTGGTCCCGCTCACCGAGGCCGCCGCCGCAACGGTCGGCGAAGGCCGCCGCGCCCTGCAACGCATCCTCGACCGCGAGGACAACCGCCTCTTCGTCGTCGTCGGGCCGTGCTCGATCCACGACCCGGTCGCCGGTCTCGACTACGCTCGCCGCCTGAAGGCCCTGGCCGAGGAGGTCTCCGAGACCCTGCTGCTGGTGATGCGGGTGTATTTCGAGAAGCCACGCACCGCCACCGGCTGGAAGGGCTACATCAACGACCCGTACATGGACGATTCCTTCCGCATCGATGAAGGCATGCAGAAGGCCCGCCAGTTCCTGCTCGACGTCTGCGAGGCCGGCCTGCCCACCGCCACCGAGGCCCTCGACCCGATCGCCCCCCAGTACTACGGCGACCTGATCGCCTGGACCGCCATCGGCGCCCGCACGTCGGAATCCCAGACCCACCGCGAGATGGCCTCGGGCCTGTCCACCCCGGTGGGCTTCAAGAACGCCACCGACGGCGACCTCGACGTGGCCATCAACGCCATCATCTCGGCCTCGAACCGCCACAGCTTCCTGGGCATCAACAGCCAGGGCAAGTCGGCCATCGTGCGCACCAACGGCAACCGCTACGGCCACGTGGTGCTGCGCGGCGGCGGCGGCCGGCCCAATTACGACACCGTCTCGATCTCGCTCGCCGAGCAGGCGCTGGCCAAGGCCAAGCTGCCCCAGAACATCGTCGTGGACTGCAGCCACGCCAACTCCTGGAAGAAGCCGGAGTTCCAGCCGCTGGTCATGAAGGACGTCTGCCACCAGATCCGCGAGGGCAACCGCTCGGTGGTCGGCATGATGATCGAGAGCAACATCGAGGCCGGCAACCAGCCGATCCCGAAAGACCTCTCCCAGCTCAAGTACGGCTGCTCCGTCACCGACGCCTGCGTCGGCTGGCACGACACCGTGGCGATGATCCGCGGCGCCCACGAGGTGCTGCGCGAAGGCCTGGCCAAGCGGGGCTGATCGCATGAACCTGGTCGTCCAGGGCGTGGAGATTCCGACCCGCGCCCTCAAGGAACTGGCCAAGCTCACCGGCGCCCAGGGCATCCAGCGCATCACCGGCAGCGCCTTCCGGCTGGTGGCAGCCGCCGAACGCACCGACGACGTGGCCGACTACTGCCGCGAACACCAGCTCGACGCCGCCTGGGTGCCCGAGAGCCGGCGCCTGCGCGACTTCGGCCTGTTCGTCACCGACATGGACTCGACACTGATCAACATCGAGTGCATCGACGAGCTCGCCGCGCATCGCGGCCTCGGTGCTCTCGGCCACCTGGGGCTTCACGCCGGCCACGTCGGCGCGCTCGTCGATGCACTCGATGTTGATCAGCGTCGAGTCCATGTCGGTGACGAACAGGCCGAAGTCGCGCAGGCGCCGGCTCTCGGGCACCCAGGCGGCGTCGAGCTGGTGTTCGCGGCAGTAGTCGGCC